>DAORJJ010000451.1:0-5908 GCA_035439005.1 Polyangiaceae bacterium
GCGCTGCGCGTCGGGCGAGGGCGTGGCGGTGCCGGGCGGCAGGTAGGGCGGGGTCCCGGTCACGAGGTCGAAGCTCCGGGCCGGCAGCTCCGGCACCCGCTCGCGCAGATCGCCGTGGAGGAGGCGCGCGCGGCCCGCGACGCCGTTGCGCTCCACGTTTTGCACGAGCAGCGCGTGGCTCTCGGCCTGCGCCTCCACCCCCACGAGCTCGGCGTCGGGCGCGGCCCACGCGACCATGAGGAGCACCGAGCCGATGCCCGTCCCGAGGTCGAGCACGCGGAGCGGCGCCCCGGCGGGCGCTCGTGGCGAGCGCGCCTGCGCGAGCCTCGCCGCGACCCACGCCGTCATCCGGTCGTCGACCGAGAACCGGTGGCCCCCCCGCCGCTGGAGCACGCGAAACGTCGCCGTGAGCGCGTCGCAGGTGAGCGCGTCGACGGGCACACCGGGCGCGCCTTCGGGCGCTGCCAGGTCGACGCGCGCGCTCGCGGGGGAGGGAGAGCCCATGGGCGGACCGTGTAGCCGGGCGGCCCGCGGAGCGCCACTCGCCCGCGCGGATGCCGCGACGCGGCGCGGTCGACGAGCCCGCCAGGGCGCGTTTTTCCGGCGCTCAGCGCGGCTCCCCACTTTTCCGGTTGGACGGACGGCGAGAGTGCGTCATAGCCTAAGGGAAAGAGGTTCGTTCATGGCTTTTCGCAGGCTCGTCGCGTTCGGTTTGGTGGCGGTCTCCGCGGTGTGCTCGCGGTCGCGTGCAGCTCGACCACACGGCCTCAGGGCACGTTCGATCCCGACAGCGGAGACGACGCGAGCTCGCTCGTCCCGGAGGGCGGCGCCGACGCGCCCAGCCTCATCAGCCCGGAGACCTCCACCGGTGGCTGCCCCGAGGGCTCGCCCACGCGCATCACCGGCAAGGTCTACGACCCCGCCGGGAAGAACGCCCTCTACAACATCCAGGTGTTCGTCCCCAGCGGCGATCTCCCGCCGATCCCGGTGGGCCTGCCCGATCCCGACCCCAACACCGTGCGCTGCGCCGCCGGGCAGACCTGCGACTCGCAGATCCTGAACCCCAAGGCCGCCGCCCTCACGAACACGAAGGGCGAGTTCGAGCTGAAGGGCCCCAAGCTCTTCCCCGGCAAAGACGTGCCGCTGGTCATGCAGGTCGGCAAGTGGCGCCGCAAGATCGTCATCCCCGAGGTGAAGGCCTGCGAGGAGACCAAGCTCGACGCCAAGACCACGCGGCTGCCCAAGAACGGCGCCGAGGGCGACATGCCCCACATGATGATGGTGCTCGGCAACTACGACGCGCTCGAGTGCCTGCTCTACGGCATCGGCATCGACAACGACGAGTTCGTGCCAGGCTACACCGAGGCCGAGAAGGACAAACACGTCCACGTGTTCAAGGGCAGCGGCGGCGGCAGCACGGTGAACGGCAAGCCCGTTCCGGACGCGAACGACGCCTGGAGCGCCGCGTACAAGATGCAGAAGTTCGACATCGCGCTGCTCGCCTGCGAGGGCACGACGACGCTCGACAACAAGCCCAACATGAACGCGTTCAAGAACTTCGCCGACTGGGGCGGCCGCGTGTTCGCGACCCACTTCCACTCGCAGTGGATCACCGGCGACCCCGCCGGGCAGAAGGGCGACGCGTGGAGCGAGAAGGTGCTGCTCCGCAGCGGCGGCACCACGGGCACGAACCCATACTCCATCAACACCTCGTTCCCGAAGGGGCAGGCGTTCTCCGACTGGCTCTACGAGATCGGCGCGTCGTCCACCCGCGACAAGATCAGCCTGAACTCGAGCGACGTCTCGAACTACCAGGGCGGCCCCGCGCCGGGCTCGCCGGCGAAGGCCTGGATCGCGGGCAACCTGAGCACCCCGAGCACCGCGAAGTACATCTCGTTCAACACGCCCACCGAGGTGCCCGTGGCCGACCAGTGCGGGCGCTTCGTGTACAGCGACATCCACGCGGCGGGCGCGGGCACCGGCGGCAATCCGCTCCCAAACAGCGAATGCAGCGGCCTGAGCGCGCAGCTCACGGCGCTCGAGTTCATGTTCTTCGACCTCTCCTCCTGCGTGCAGGACGAGACGAAGCCGCCGGAGCCTCCGAAGTAGCTCGCCAGCGCCAGGCGAGGGGGGAGTGTGAGTGTGAGGGGGGAAAGCCCTCACACAAGCCGAACCGAACCGCGCCGAACAACCGCACCCCTGCCCGCCCTCGCGGCGGGGGCGCTACTCGGCCGCGTCGGCGCCCACGTGAGCGGCGGCGGTTTCGCCCACCGAGGCGAGCTCCTCGGTGATCTTGGCGCGCGCGGCGAGCACGGCGTCGCGCTCCTCGTCGACGCGGAGCTGCTCGGCCAGCTCGCCGGCGAGGGCGTTCGCCTCCTCCACCGCGCGGCGCAGCTTCTTGAAGCGCGTGATCGCCCCCGTGTCTTGCGCGACCGCGACCACGGGCGACGTGCCCCGCGCGAGGGTCTCGAGCAGCGCCTCGAGCGCGCCGCGGGCGGTGTGCAGCGTGTCGAGCGCCGCGAGCTTCTGGTCGAGGCGGGCGAGATCGCGCTCGGCCTTCTCGACGACGGCGGCGCGCATGAACTCGGAGACGAGCGGCTTTCCCATGGTGAGCAAGCGTAGCGGAGGCACGACCACGGCGCAAGTGTTCAGTGCTCGCGGGGGTTGTGCCGCCCGTCGCAGAGGCCCATGCTAGGTCGGGGGGTGTGCGAGTGAACGATCCACACGAGCTCGGCCTCGGCGGGCTCGACGCGCCGGCGCTCATGGAAATCCTCGATCACCTCGCGCACGCGGTGTTCGTGAAGGACCGCGCCCTGCGCTTCGTGTTCCTGAACCACGCCGCGGAGAGCCTGCTGGGGTTTCCGCGCGGCGAGATGCTCGGCAAGACCGACCACGACTTCTTCCCGAAGGCCGAGGCCGACTTCTTCCGCGAGAAGGACCTCGAGATGTTCCGCACCGGCGCGTCGGTGGAGGTCACGAGCGAGCCGCTCACCGACGCCGCGGGCCGCGTGCACCACCTCTCGACGACCAAGACGCCGCTGCGCAACCCGCGCGGCGAGGTGACGCACCTCGTCGGCATCATCCACGACATCACGCGCCTCGTGGAGGCCGAGGAGGCGCTCCGGGGCGTGAACGAGGAGCTCGAGCGGCGCGTGGCGGCGCGCACCGAAGAGCTGGAGGCGGCGCAGCGCGAGCTGGCCCGAAAGGAGCGCATGTCGGTGCTGGGCAAGCTCGCGGGCGGGGTCGCCCACCAGATCCGAAACCCGCTCGGGTCGATCTCCAACGCGGCGTCGATCCTCCGCGTCGCGCGGCCCGGCTCGCCGGAGTTCTTGGCGACGCTCGACGTGCTCCGCGAGGAGTCCCACCGCGCGAACCGCATCGTGACCGACCTCGTGACCTACGCGCGCGTCCGCGCGCCGAACCGGCGGCGCGTGCTGCTCTCGCGGACGGTCGAGGAGGTCGTCGCCGCCGCGCCCATCCCGCCCAACGTGCGCGTCGAGCTCGCGCTGCCCGACGTCGCGCCCGAGGCCCACGTCGACGAGCTGCAGGTGTTCGAGGCGCTCGGCAACCTCGTGCGAAACGCGGTCGAGGCCATGCCGGGCGGCGGCACGCTGCGGCTCAGGCTCTCGCTGCGAGGCCGCGAGCTGTGCGTGGCCATCGCCGACGAGGGCGCGGGCATCCCGGCGATCGTGCAGGCGTCGATGTTCGAGCCGCTCCTCACGACCAAACCGATGGGCCTCGGCCTCGGCCTGGTCACCGCCCAGTCGCTGATCGTGAGCCAGGGCGGACGCATCGCGTGGTCGACGGCGGAGGGCGAGGGCACGACGTTCGAGGTGTTCCTACCCGCTGCCCCGTCGGTGTCGCCGCCCGCCGCGTGACCGCGTGACAAGCGCGGCGCGCGCCGTCACTGGTTTCGCTTGATGACGTGGAAGCCGAACGGGGTCTCCACCGGGGCGCTCACCTCGTTCACCGAGAGCGCGAAGGCCGCGTCGGAGAAGGGCTTCGCCATCTTGTCGCGCGTGAACTTCCCCACGCTGCCGAGCCGCTCCTTCGCCGCGGGATCGTCGGAGTACTCGGCGACCAGGGCGGTGAAGTCGGCGCCGCCCTTGGCCTTCTCGGCGACCTCGGCCGCGCGCTTCTTGGCGTCGGCCTTGGAGCGCGTGACGCCCTTTGGGCAGCGCTCCGCCCCCTTGTAGGCGACCAGCACGTGCTGCGCGGTGACCGCGGTGGGCGGCTCCGCGGGCTTCTTGGGCTCGGGCGGGGCGGAGGCGACCGGCGGGGCCTCGGGGGCGGACGGCGCGGTGGACGCGACGGGCGCGGGGCCCTTGTCGGCCGGCTTGTCGCACGCGGCGAGCGAGGCGAGCGAGGCGAGGAAGAGCGCGGGGGCGAGGGCGACGAGGGCGGCGGCGGGGCGGAGCACGCGGATCGCATAGCACGGCGCGAACAGGGAGCGACGCCCCGCACGGCCACGCGGCCTCGCGGGACGTCGAACGCGCGTCATTTCAGGCACTTGGCGTCAACGTCGGTCGCCCGCGCTTCGGCGTCAACGTCGGTCGCCCGCGCTTCGCCGTAGACGCACGAAAGGCCCGCGCCCCCGGGTGGAGGTGCGAGCCCTTCGGTCCGCGGGCGCCGCTTCGTAGCGATCAGCCCGCGACTACCCGCGCGACTACCCGCGCGACTACCAGCGGTAGTGCGCGAAGGCCTTGTTGGCCTCGGCCATCTTGTGCGTGTCGTCGCGCTTCTTCACCGCGTTGCCGCGGCCGTTCGCCGCGTCGAGGAACTCGGCGGCGAGGCGCTCGCGCATGGTCTTCTCGCCGCGATCGCGGGAGTAGTTCACGATCCAGCGCATCGCCAGGGCGACGCGGCGCTCGGGGCGCACCTCGACGGGGACCTGGTAGGTCGCGCCGCCGACGCGCCGGCTCTTCACCTCGAGCTTCGGCTTGACGTTGTCGAGCGCCTTGCGGAAGACCTCGATGGGGTCCTCCTTGAAGCGCTCGCCGATGACGTCGAACGCGCCGTACAGAATGCCCTCGGCGGTGGCCTTCTTGCCGCCGTACATGAGGGTGTTCGTGAACTTCGAGACGAGCTTGTCCTTGAACTTGGGATCCGGGGTGATCCGGCGCTTGGGGACTTCACGGCGACGAGGCATCGGGTACTCCTAAAACTATCTAACTCGGCGAAGTTCTTGAACTTTTGCGCCACAGAAGGCGCGGGTGGCGGGCGGCTCGGGGCCGCCGTCGGAGAGTCGGGTGCGCTCAGGTCTTCGGGCGCTTGACGCCGTACTTCGAGCGCTTGCGGTTGCGGTTGGCCTTGTTCGTGGACGAGGGGCCGATCGCGCCGGAGGCGTCGAGGGTGCCGCGCACGACGTGGTAGCGCACGCCCGGGAGGTCCTTCACGCGGCCGCCGCGGATGAGGACGACCGAGTGCTCCTGGAGGTTGTGCCCCTCGCCCGGGATGTACGAGGTGACTTCCATCGTGTTCGTGAGGCGAACGCGGCAGACCTTGCGGAGGGCCGAGTTCGGCTTCTTCGGGGTCGTGGTGTACACGCGCACGCACACGCCGCGCTTCTGCGGGCAGCTCTTGAGGGCGGGGGAAGCCGTCTTCCAACGGGCGGCCTCGCGGCCGTGGTTGATGAGCTGATTGATCGTCGGCATGGGTCGGGTCTCGTCCTGGGGAAGCGGTGCGGAGTTTTCCGGGGTGATGGGGCGAGCCACGCGCGGTGCGGCGTGGCTGGCGCTTCTTACCCTTGGGAGGGCGGCACTTTACACATGGAAGTTTGTCTGTCAAGCGGCGGCGCGGGGAACCCGGCGACGCCACCACCCGCCACCACCCTGCCCCCGCGCGCGGTCGCTGTCTAGCAGCCCGTTGATTTACTCCCGTCGGCCCATCGCCGCCGCATCCCGGCCGC
>DAORJJ010000452.1:0-5900 GCA_035439005.1 Polyangiaceae bacterium
GGGAGGGCAGCCCGCCCTGCGCCGCCGCCGCCGCGGCGATCGAGTCGCTGCGCTCGGCCTTCGGCGCGTTCGCGCCGGGAGTCTGCGGCGCGCCGCACGCGGCCGCGAGCGACGCGAGCGCGCCCGTGAGGGCAGCCCAGCGGAGGCCGGTGCGAGGGGTCGACGGCGTAGACGCGCGCGCGCGCTCGGTCACGGGAGGAGCCATGCGCCGGGAGGATAGTCAAAGGACGCGCCCGAGCGAGGCGTTTCGCGACCCCGGCCGACGACCGCGGCTCACGCGCGGCGAGACATCGGCCCGAGGCTCTTGCCCACGACCGCGACGCGCTGGAGCGCCTTCGTGCCCTCGATCACGGGGACGATGAGGATCGACAGCCCCACGAGCACGAGCCAGTGGGCGCCCGTGAGGCTGTAGGTCTGGAAGACCACCCGCAGGCTCGGCACGAGCACGGCGACGAGGTGGATGGCGGCGCTCAGCGCCACGGCGAGGAGCAGCGGCGCCGAGAAGCCCGGCCGGAGCTTGAAGATCGAGCGGGTCGCCGAGCGGCAGCTGAACGCGTGGAACAGGGGCGACAGCGCGAGGAGCGAGAAGGCCAGGGCCCGCCCGTAGAGCACGCGCTCGGGCTCCGCGACCCCGGGCTCGAGCTGCCACGGGTACACGTAGCAGGCCACCCCGAGCCCGCCCATCACCACGCCCACGAACGCGATCCCGAAGTACTCGCGCTTGCCGAGCAGCCCCGCCGACACCTCGCGCGGGGGCTCGAGCATCTGCGAGTCGTCCGGCGGGTCCACGCCGAGCGCGAGCGCGGGGAGCCCGTTGGTCACGAGGTTGATCCACAGGATCATGATGGGCCGCAGCGGCGGCAGGCCCGGGACGAACGCCGCGACGAAGACGGTGACCACGAGGCCCGCGTTCGACGACAGGAGGAAAAAGATGAACTTCTGAATGTTCCGCCAGATCGCCCGCCCCTCGCGCACGGCCTCGACGATCGTCGCGAAGTTGTCGTCGGCGAGCACCATGTCCGCCGCGTCGCGCGCGACGTCCGTGCCGTCCTTGCCCATGGCCACGCCGATGTGCGCTTCGCGCAGCGCGGGCGCGTCGTTGACGCCGTCACCGGTCATCGCGACCACGTGCCCGCGGGCCTTGAAGGCGCGGACGATGCGGAGCTTCTGCTCGGCCGTGACGCGGGCGAACACGCGGGTCGCGTCGATGCGCGCCGCGAGCGCCTCGTCGGAGAGGGCCGCGAGCTCGGTCCCCGTGAGGGCGATGGCGCCCTCCTCCCACAGGCCGAGCTCGCGCGCGATCGCCACCGCCGTGAGCTTGTGGTCGCCGGTGATCATCACCGCGCGCACGCCGGCGTCGGCGCAGGCCCGGACAGCCTCCTTCACGCCGACGCGCGGCGGATCGATCATGGCGACGAGACCGAGGAAGCAGAGCCGCTGCTCGAGGTCGCCGTGGTCGTGGCTCCCGTCGTCGTGCACGTGCCGCGTGAGCTCGCGCCGGGCGACCGCGAGCACGCGGAGGGCCTCCCCGCTCATTCGATCGGCCTCGGCCTGGATCCCCGCGCGCTGCTCGTCGGTCAGCTCGACGATGCCCTCGGCGGTCTCGTGCGCGTGGCAGAGCGGCAGGAGCACGTCGGTGCTGCCCTTCGTGTGCACGATCTCGCGCCCCTTGGCGTCGAGCGTGAGCACCGTCATCCGCTTTCGATCGCTGTCGAAGGGGAGCTCCTTGAGGATGCGGTGGCTCGGGAGCACCGACTCCTTCGCCTGCCCGCCCTTCGCGGAGAGCGTCAGCAGCGCGCCCTCGGTGGGGTCGCCGACGACCCGGTAGCGCCCGCCCTCGCCCGCCTCGAGGCGCGCAGAGTTCGCCAGGGCCGCGCTCGCGAGCAGGTGCCGGAGCGGGGCGTAGTCGGTGTCCGCGTGGGAGCCGTCGACGTTCATCACCTCGCCGACGGGCTCGTACCCCGTGCCCGTGACGTCGTAGCTGCGGCCGCCGCAGAACACCTCGCGGACGGTCATCTCGTTCTGAGTCAGCGTGCCGGTCTTGTCCGTGCAGATGACCGTGGCGCTGCCGAGCGTCTCGACGGCCGCGAGCTTTCGCACGATCGCGCCGCGCTTGGCCATGCGCTGCATGCCCAGGGCGAGGGTGATCGTCGTGATGGCCGGGAGCCCCTCGGGGATCGCCGCGACCGCGAGGCTCACCGCCCCGAGCAAGATCTGCTGCCAGGTCTCCTTGCCGAGGTAGAGACCCCAGCCGAAGATCAGCGCCGAGAGGATGAGGCACGCCCACAAGATGCGCTTGCCGAAGTGCTCGAGCCGCTCCTCGAGCGGCGTCGTGCTCTCGCGCGGCGCGCCCATCAGCGTCGAGACCTTCCCGAGCTGCGTGTTCGGTCCGGTGGCGACGACGAGCGCGCGCCCCTTCCCGCGCACGACGAGCGTGCCGACGAAGAGCATCGTGGCCTGGTCGCCGAGCGGCGCGTCGCTCGCGAGCTCCGCGAGCGCGTCTTTGGTGGCCGGGACCGACTCGCCGGTGAGCGACGCCTCGTCGACCGAGAGATCGATCGCCTGGAGGATGCGCGCGTCCGCCGCGATCGCGTCGCCGGGCTCCACCTCGAGGATGTCGCCCGGCACGACCTCGCGCGCCGGGATGACCATCGGCTGCTCGTCGCGCAGGACGCGCGCCGAGGGCGAGAGCATCTTCTGGAGCGCGTCGAGCGCGGCGCCCGCGCGGCGCTCCTGCACGTAGCCGAGCACCGCGTTCAGCACGACGATGAGCACGATCGAGATCGCGTCGCCCCAGCGCGCGAGGAAGCCCTCCTGGGCGTTGCCTGCGCCGTTGACGACGGCCACCACGCCTGCGACGAGCAGCGTGCCCACGATGGGGTTGGCGAACTGCCCGAAGAACTGCTTCAGGGCGCTCGGCGGCGGCGGCGTGGGCAGCTCGTTCGCGCCCGTCGTGAGCAGGCGGGCCGCCGCCTCTTGGGCGGAGAGCCCCAGCGGGGTCGACCGCAGGCGCTCGAGCAGCACCTCGGGGGCTTCGACGTGGAACGCCGTGGGCGCCGAGCCTCCGGCGGGTTTCGTTGCGCTGGGCGGGGGTGGGCTCAAGGGGGCGCTCAAGGGGGCCGCCATCATGCAAGAGCCCGGGCCTTTTTGTAAGCGCCTTCGGCACGCGCGGCGCCGACCCGGCGCGTGACCCGAGGCGACGCCCGCCGCGGGCCACGGCGCGGCAGGCCCCGCGCGGCTCGCGCGGGAGCCGCCCCTGCGTGCCCAACCTGGACCCGACGACGCCGGCTAGCGCGCCTTGCGTTGCTGCCCGGCCGCCTCGGCCTCCATCTCCTCGAGGGCGGCCGCGAGCTCGTCCTCCTCCTTCGAGGCGGACGGCGGCGCGACGGGCGCCTGCACGCGCGCCTGGACCCCCACCTCGGGGGCCTTCGGGGCCTCCGCCGGCGCGAGGCCCATCTTGCGCTTGAGCGCCGCGAGCTCGTCCTCGGCGCCCGCGTCCCGCTCGAGCGATTGGAAGCGCGAGGCCAGGACGTCGCCCGAGTACTCTTCTTGGAGCTCGGCGCCCGCCTCGGCCTCGGCCTCGAGCTGGTCGATCTTCGCCGACATGCGGTCGAAGGTCTCGAAGGCGCTCTGATCCTTGAGGCCGTGCATGGTCTCTTGGATCGACTTCTGCGCCTCGGCGCGCTTCTTCCGCGCGACGAGCACGTTCTTCTTGCGCTTCGCCTCCTCGATCTTGTCGTTCAGCATGCGCAGCGCGCGCTTCAGCTGGTCGACCGAGGCCTTCTGCTTCGCCCACTGATCGTTGAAGGTCTGCGCGAGCTCGTCGTGCTCCTTCTTGCGGGAGAGCGCCTCCTTCGCCAGCTCCTCGTTGCCCGCGCGGAGCGCCATCATCGCGCGGCGCTCCCACTCGGCCGCGTTCGCGGCCTCTTGCTCGTGCTGCTTGGCGAGCCTCTTCTCGTCAGCGATCGACGCCGCGACCTGCTTCTTGGCCTCGACGAGCTGGTTGTTCATGTCCAGCACGATCTGGTTCAGCATCTTCTCCGGATCTTCGGACTTGCTGATGAGGTCGTTGAGGTTCGACTTGATGAGCTGCGCCAGGCGGCTGAAAATTCCCATGGATGGATCTCGCGGGCTCGAAGGAGTTGCCGTTGCGGGAGCGCCCGACGCGCTCCCCACGTAAAGAGGGGTCGCCACCGCAGGCGAGCGGCGGCGCGGGGCTCAGCTCGGCGCTCGGGAGAGCTCGGCGAGCGCGGGCACCTGCTGCGCCAGCGTGACGTCGATCTCGTCGAGGAGCGCCTCGAGCTCGTTGTAGTCCAGGTTCTGGAGCTCGAGCGCGCTCGTGAGCACGACGTTGCCCTCCTCCAGCCCGAAGCTCGTGTGCACCAGCGTGCTCGCGTTCAGCGACAGCAGCCGGCGAAAGAACTCGGCGCCGCCCTCGACGGGGGCCTTCCCCACGTTGACCCGCGTGACCACGAGCGGTGGATCGACGTGCATGGCGATGGGCGGCGCGGACTCGCTCGTGGCGCGGAGGACGTAGGTGCCGTCCTCCAGCGGCGAGAACCGCCTGTTCATCTTGGTCAGGTACGCCTCGACGTCTTTCTCCGTGCGCATTCTACCCCTCGCATGCAGATGATCGCGTTCCGTCGAGGCGCGAGCGCTCGCGCCCCATCTCCGCCCCCGTCCAACTCGACGGGGAGGAACGTGACCACTCTACGGCATACCGCCAGGCTTCGGCGTCCATTCCGCTTTCAAACGAAATCGCCGGCGCTCTGTGCTACGTTTTTCGCACATGGTGGCGGACTCCAGGATCCCGTCGGGGACCATCCTCGGCGGTAAGTTCCGCATTCGCCGGCTCTTGGGACAGGGCGGCATGGGTGAAGTGTACGCGGGCGAGGGCCGCCGCGGCGAGAAGGTCGCCATCAAGGTGCTCCACGACCGCGCGGCCAAAGACCCCGACCTCGTGGCCCGCTTCAACCGCGAGGCGGAGATCGCCCGCAGCATCCACTCCGAATACGTCGCGGCGGTGCTGGGGTCCGGCAAGGAGCGCGACGGGCGGCTCTGGATCGCCTTCGAGCGGCTGGTCGGCGAGGGCCTCGACGAGCGGCTCCGCCGCGAGCAGTACCTCGCGTTCTCGGAGGTCGTCCCCATCGTCGACGACGCGCTGCAGGGCCTCATCGCGGCGCACGACGCGCACGTCATCCACCGCGACATCAAGCCCGCGAACCTCTTCGTCGAGAAGCGCAAGCTCACGCACGAGGACCTCGCCGCCGGCGCGCGCGAGGAGCGCACCCGCATCCTCGACTTCGGGGTCTCCAAGCTCCGGCAGGCCGCCGACCGCAACGAGCCCTCGCTCACCGCGTTCGACGCGACCCTGGGCAGCTTCGCCTACATGGCGCCCGAGCAGGTGCGCGGCTCTGCCCGCGTCGACGAGCGCGCAGACCTCTACGCGCTCGGGGCCGTCGCGTTCCGCGGGCTCACCGGGCGGCTCCCCTTCGAGGGCACGAACGCGCTCACGCTGGTGGCGCTGAAGCTCGATCGCGACCCGCCGAGCCTCACCTCGACGACCGGCGAGGACTGGCCGCAGGCGATCGAGCGGTTCCTCGGCAAGCTCATGGCGCGCGACCGCGAGAACCGCTTCCGCACCGCCGCGGAGACCCTGGTCGCGTGGCGCGCCGTGTCGACCGCGATGGACGACGTGCGGCACCGCCCGCGGAGCGTCAGCGAGCCGGAGCCCGAGCCCACGCAAGGCACGTTCGCCGACGACTACGAGCTGCCGTACCGGCGCTGAGCGCTACCGGCACTCCGGGTAGGCGGCGAGCGTCGGATCGGCGGCCTTCATTTCGGCGCAATAGGTGGGGCGCGTCTTCGCGGGCGGCGCGGGCGGCGGGTGCGGCGGAGGC
>DAORJJ010000453.1:0-5891 GCA_035439005.1 Polyangiaceae bacterium
CGACGCGTCGCGCTGCGCGTTCCTCGAGCGCGGCGATCTCGCGGCCCTCGAGCGCCTCCGGCGCGCGCACGCGGCGCACGACGTCACGGCGTGGAAGTTCGACTACGAGGGCGACGTGCTCGACGTCGCGCTCGCGGCCCGCGCGACGGGCCAGCGGGTGCTCCCGTGCGACGCGCCGCGCCCGGTGCGAGAGGCCCTCGCCGAGGCGGGCGACGGCGCGAGCGACGAGGTCAACCGCCTGCGGGAGCTGCACTGTCTGCGCGCGCTCCAAGACCGCCCGCCGGGCGCCGGGCCGCGGCGCGTCGCGATGCTCTGGGGCCACGATCACGCGCGCCCGTCCGGCCTCGCGCGGTTTCTCCCGCCCGAGGTCGCCGTGCTGGCGGTGCACCTCTTCGGGGGACGCGCGCCCGCGTTCGCCGCGCGTCCGCCGCCGGTCGTGCTAAACGATCCGATCCTCGTCGCGCCCGCCGAGGGCGCCTCGCCGAGCGAGGTCGCGCTGTGGCTCCCCGACGCCGGCACGCGCGGCGACGTCGATCGCGTCCGCCGCGCGCCGGAGCTCGGGGCGCCGACCGAGCTCCGCGCCTCCTCGCTGTCGCCGGCCACGCTCACGTTGGCTTCGGACCCGCTCACTTCGTCCGGCGACGGCGGACCGAACGCGGCCCGGACCGTCGCGCTCGGGCGCGGCGACGTAGCCCTCCCCGTCCGCGAGGGCCAGCACACGTACGTCCTGCGGAGCGGCGCGGTCACGATCGTCGGGGGGCTCTCGCTCCGGCGCGGCGAGCGCGCGACGCTCTCCTTCGACCTCGCGCGGCGGAGCACGCGCCTCGAGCTCGAGGCGCGCCCCTGAGCGCCTCGGGCCGCGCTACAAGGGAGCCCTCATGGGAGTCACGGTCCTCCTCGTCCTGCTCGGCGTCGTCGCGGCGTTCTACGTCGGCGCCTTCGGCTACCTGGGCGTCACCTTCGCGCTCATGCGACCGCACGCCGAGCCGCGCCCGCTCCCGAGCGCGGCGCGGAGCTTTCTGTTCGAGCTCTTGTGCGTCGCGCTCGTGCAGCCGTGGCTCCCGTTCTTCTACTTCGTGGGCAGGCGCATGGGCGGCGCGCCGGGCGGCGTGCCGATCGTGTTCGTCCACGGGTATTTCCAGAACCGCGTCGATTTTGTGTATCTTGCACGCATCTTGCGCGCGGCCGGCCTCGGGCCGCTGTTCGCCATCAACTACCCGTTCCTCGCGAGCGTGAAGGACAACGCCGCGCGCCTCGCGCGCTTCTGCGCCCGCGTCCGCGCGGAGACCGGCGCCGCCCACGTCGACCTCGTCTGCCACAGCCTCGGGGGCCTCGTGGCGCTCGAGCTCGTTCGCCAAGACCCGGCCCACGTGCGGCGCTGCGTCACCGTGGCGAGCCCACACGCGGGCGTCGTGTTTCGCGGGCCGATCCTCGGCGCGTCGGGCCGTGATCTCCGGGCGGGCTCGGAGCTCGTGCGGCAGCTCGGGGCCTCGCGGGCGGCGGTGCCCGTGCTCAGCATCTACTCGAGCCACGACAACGTGGTGCACCCGAAGCTCACCTCGGCGCTGGCCGCGCGAGGCGGCGAGGATGTCGAGGTCGCGCACTTCGGCCACTTCGGCATCCTGTTCTCCCGCACGGTCGCGGCCCACATCGTCGCGTTCCTGCGCCCCGAGGAGGCGCCCGCGGGGCTCGCGCGCGCGGAGGTCGACGTGGCCCCTGCCACGCCCGCCACGCGCGTCGTCGAGCGCGGCGACGAGGCCGCCGAGGCCGCCGAGGGCGACGACGCCGACGAGCCTGGCCGCGCGCTCAGCGGCTCGCCGCCGCCTCCTTGAGCCGGGCGAGGAAGGTCTGCCCCGCGCGGCCCAGCGGACGCTCGCGGGGGTGCACGAGCACCGGCTGGAACGCGTACCGCGCCCCGCCCTCGTAGGGCACCACCACGAGCGCGCCGGCGTGCAGCGCGTCGCGCACGAGGTAGAGCGGCATCCACCCGAAGCCGAGCCCGAGCTCGATCGCGCGGAGCTTCATGGCGAAATCGCTCAGGTAGAACACGCGCGGGCCGCCGAAGATCCGCGTGTCGCCGAGGCGCTGCGACTCGCTCGAGTCGTGCACGGTGAGCTCCACGTGCCGCTGCAGCTCGGCGAGCGACACGCTGGCCGGGCCGCTCCCGCTGGCCGCGGCGGCGAGCGCGTGCGAGCGCGACGCCACGAGCACGACCTCCACCTCGGCGAGCGGGTGCTCCACGAGGGCGTCGGAGCGCAGGTAGTCCTTCACGAGCATGAGGTCGGCGCGATCGCGCTCGAAGCGGTCCTGCACGCCGCCGAGGAACTCGACGCGTATCTGGATGTGCGTGGGCACCGCGTCGTCGGCCATGCGGCGCAGCGCGCTCAGCACCGGATCGATCGGCAAGATGCCGTCGACCACCACCTCGAGGCGCGCCTCCCAGGTCTCGTGCAGCTTCGAGGCGAGCGACTCGATGCGCCGCGCGTGGGTGAGCAGCCCGCGCCCCTCGTCGAGCACCGCGCGGCCGGCGGCGGTGAGCACGGCGCGGTGGCCCGAGCGGTCGAAGAGCTGGAGACCGAGGCCCTCCTCGAGCTGCTTGACCGAATACGACACGGCCGACTGGGCCCTGTGGAGCTCGGCCGCCGCGCCGCTGAACCCCTTGTGCCGGTCGATGGCGTCGAGCACCTCGAGCGCGTCCAGCGTGAACAGCATCGCCCCCAGTGTGGCACGGGCCGCGCAGGCCCGAGCGCGGTCGTTCAGAAATTTCGATGAAGACGTTCGGAACGTTGAACTTTCGCGGACCTGCGCCCGGTCGTACGCCGTGGACATGCACTACGTACGAGGCCGCACGACTCGCCAAGCCCACGTCGACCTGCCCGCCGGGACGGTCGAGGAAGAGTACGCGCGCGGGGGCTTCTCCGGCCGCGCGTCGCACCTCTACCGCACCCGCCCGCCGGTGGAGTGGACCTCGGTCGAGGGCGACCTCCGGCCGCGCGCGATCGCCGCGACCGAGCTGCCCGGGCTCGGCGACGGCGCCGACTGGCCGAGCGCGCGCGTGCCCTTCCTCACGAACGCCGACGTCACGCTCCACATGGCGCGGCTGTCGCGCCCCATGGAGCATCTCTTTCGCAACGCCGACGCCGACGAGGTGCTCTTCGTCCACGCGGGCGCCGGCACCCTCCGCACCGACTTCGGCCCCCTCGGCTACGAGAAGGGCGACTACGTCGTGCTGCCTCGCGGCGTGACCTACGCGCTCGAGCCCACCGAGCCCTCCACGTTCCTCGTCATCGAGTCGACCGACGAGGTGAAGATCCCCGAGCGCGGGCTCCTCGGGCAGCACGCGCTCTTCGACCTCGACGTGCTCGAGGTGCCGAGCCCGGCCGAGCCCCGCCCCGACGGCACCTACCGCGTGGTGGTGCAGCGCGCGGGCCGCCTCTCGACCATCACCTATCCGTTCGATCCGCTGAACGTGGTGGGGTGGAAGGGCGACCTCTACCCGTATCGCCTGAACGTGCGCGACATCCGCCCCGTGCTCTCCGAGCGGTACCACCTGCCGCCGAGCGCCCACGCCACGTTCGTGACGCCGAGCGTGGTCATCTGCACGTTCCTGCCGAGGGGCCTCGAGACAGGCGACGAGGGCGCGCTGCGCGTGCCCTTCTACCACTCGAACATCGACTACGACGAGGTGCTCTTCTATCACGACGGCGACTTCTTCAGCCGCGCCGGCGTGAGCCCGGGGATGGTGACGTTCCACCCCCAGGGCATCCACCACGGGCCGCAGCCCGGGGCCGTGGCCGCCGCGAAAGGCAAGACCCGCACGAGCGAGCAGGCGGTCATGATCGACACGCGTCGGCCGCTGTCCGTCACCGCCGCGGCCGAGGCCGCGAGCATTCCCAACTACCACCAGAGCTGGAATCGACAGGAGAACGCCAAGTGAGCACGATCGACCCGAGCCCCGCCGACTCCGCGAAGAACCCCACCGGCATGAGGGGGCTCGCCTTCGCCGAGCTCTGCGGCCATGAGCCCGACCTCCGCGCCCTGCTCGGCGCGCTCGGCTTCTCCCGCACGCGCCGCCACGCGTCGCGCGCGCTCGACGTGTACACGCAGGGCTCCGCCGTGTTCCTCGTGAACGACGAGCCCGGCACCCACGCGGCCGAGTTCCGCGCGGCGCACGGGCCGTGCGTGAGCGCGCTCGGCTTCCTCGTCGACGACCCCGCCGCGGCCTTCACCGCGGCCACCGCCCGCGGCGCGCGCCCCTACACGGGGCGGCCCGCGCGCTCGCTCGACGCGCCGGCGGTGCACGGCGTGGGCGACAGCCTCATCTACTTCGTCAAGGCGGGGCGGGAGAGCGCCGTCGAGCGCGAGTGCCCGGCGCTCCCGGACCCCACGCGGGTGCCCGACCGCGGCCTGCTCTGCTTCGATCACCTCACGAACAACGTCGCCAAGGGCGAGCTCGGCACGTGGGCGAAGTTCTACGAGGAGATCTTCGGCTTCACGCACGTGCGCAGCTTCGACATCAAGGGCAACAAGACAGGCCTCTACTCGTTCGCCCTGCGCTCGCCCGACGGCTCGTTCTGTATCCCCATCAACGAGGACAAGGGCGGCACGGGGCAGATCGCCGAGTACCTGAAGGAGTATCGCGGCGCCGGGATCCAGCACATCGCGCTGCTCTCGAAAGATCTCCTCTCCACGCTCGATCGCATCGGCGGCGCCGTGCCCACGCTCGACATCGACGCGTCGTATTACGAGCACGCGTTCGCGCGCGTCCCCGGGGTGCGGGAGAGCCCCGAGCGCATCCGCGCCCACAACGTGCTCGTCGACGGCGATCCCGAGGGGTACCTCCTCCAGATCTTCACCCAGAACTGCATCGGTCCGATCTTCTTCGAGCTCATCCAGCGCGAGAACCACCTCTCGTTCGGCGAGGGGAACTTCGGCGCGCTCTTCCGCTCGATCGAGCGCGACCAAGAGCGCCGCGGCGTGATCTGACTCCCGCGCGAATACGCGAATACGCGAACACGCGAACACGAGCCGCGGGCCTCGCTCTGCGCCATGGCCCCCGCGTGAGCCGGCTGCTTAGTCGGCAAACGCCAGGGCCATGATAGCAAGGCCGACGGCGAAGAAGATCGCGGCGGGGCCGAGCACGCCGAGGAGCCCGTAGTCGACGAACGCGCGCTCGGGATCCGTGGGCTCGTAGCGAACCTTCACCTTCTGGCCCACCGTGTACGCGGGGGGCTTCGAGTAGACGCCCACGAAGCGGCGGGCCGGCCCGCCCTCCGAGGGCTGGAACTCGACCACCGGCGCGAGGCCGCCGCTGTGGCGATCGTCGCCGAGCTCGCGAGGGCCCTGCTTGAGCTCCACCACGGTCCCCTCGGCGGGCCGGCGCCGCCTCGCGCGCCGCTGCAAGATGGCGCCAACCACCACGCCCAGGCCCATGACGAACCCCCCCACGACCAGGACTCCCTCATGGTCGCTCACGAGGGAGGCCCGCCTAGTCCCCTGGACACGTGATTCATGGGAAGAGGTGCTCCTCTTTCGGCGTCGGTGGGAGGAGCCTCACTGTTCGAGGGTCGGCGCTCTCGCGCGGCTCCCCGCAGTCAGCCGTCGCATCCCCAGCCATGCGCCGCCCTCCATCGCGCGGAACGACGCCGAGTTCGAGGAGGGGCCCGCCGGCGCCGAAGAAGCGGCGCCCCCGCGGTCCGGGACCGGCGTCACTCGCCGAACAGATCCACCACTCTTGAAAGGAATCACGCTGCCAGGGGACTAGTCCCCCGGAAACGTGGTTCCTGCAACAACGTGGGTTCAGGGTCATGGTCGAAAGAGGAGCGCGGGGGTGCTCCTTTTTCGGCGCCGGTGGGAGGAGCCTCACTGTTCGAGGATCGGCGTTCTCGCGC
>DAORJJ010000454.1:0-5887 GCA_035439005.1 Polyangiaceae bacterium
CTCGGTGTCGCGCAGCCTGTACCGCGGCTCGGCGGGCCCCGCCCCGCCCGGAAAGAGCGCGAGCGAGAACGCGTCCGCCGGCTCGGACCCGCACGCGTACAGGCCGTCGGTGGACCACGCGAGGCAGCGCGCGTCGATCGCGGCGAGGCGCGCGAACGCGTGGTCGGCGACGCGCGCCACCGAGAGGCCGTCGACGGGCGTGGAGACGGCGACGCGGAGTCCGTCGGGAGAGAGCGCGAACCCGAAGAGCGGCCCCGCCGCCGCGAACACCTCCCGAAACGTGGTGCCCGCGTCGGTCGAGACGAGCAGGCGGTCGGCGCCGTCGCCCGTCACGCGGACCCACACGCGGGCGGCGTCGACGGGGTCGACCGCTGCGATGTACGCCGCGCGCCCGCCGCGGAGATCGAACGTGGACATCGTGAAGGTCGCGCCCCCGTCGTCAGAGCGCAGCATGCCGCCGAACTGGGGGAACGCGACGCGGCCGCTCACGTAGACCCGCGCGGGGAGCCCGGGCGCGGCGTCGACCGTGAGCGGGTCGAAGTCTTCGGGGAGCGCGACGTCGCGCCAGGTCAGCCCGTCGTCGTCGGAGGTGGCGAAGCGCGCCCGCGCCGGCGGCGGCTCGCTCGTGACGGCGAGCGCCCGACCCCGCCGATCGACCGAGAGGTCGACCACGTACACCCCTTCGAGCGCGCCCTTGACCCGCTCCCACTCGCAGCCCCCCTCGGTCCCGCGCGAGAGGCCGTTCGCCAGCCCCGCCAGCACGATCCCCTTCCTGCCGAGCGCGATGGCGGGGTCGTAGGTCACTGCGCCGAAGAACGCCGACTCCTCGCATATCCACCGTATGGAGGAGCCACCTGTCCGACTGTCCAGCAGGCCAAACGTGCTCCGCAGCGCGAGGTGCTGCGGGTCGCCGGGCTCGACGACGACCTGATTCGCCCCAGGGAAGCGCCCATTTCCGAGCGCGGGGGGCGCCGCGGAGAGGGCAATCGCCGCCGCGCCGAGGCGCGCCAGCCAGCCGAGGACGAAGACTCGCGCGCGCTCGCGAACGTAAGCTGAATAGACCACGCGGCGATGGTAGTGCGCCGCACTTCAAAGAGGGAGTCGATATGCGAAAATCGTGGCTGGGGGTCGTGGGTATTCTGATGATGGCCGGCGTGTCGCCGGCGGCGGGGTGCGGGAGCGACGCGGTGAGCCCGGGCGAGGACGCGAGCGCCGACACCGCGAAGCCGCCGATCGAGATCGACGCGGTGGCGCCCGACACGAGCACGCCGGACACGGCCGTGCCCGCGGAGAAGCCCACCGCCGAGCTCCAGATCCTCGACATCTCCGACTGGCACGGCCAGGTCGATCCGATCAGCGAGACCGACACGAAAGGCAACCCGCAGGTGTACGGGGGCCTCGGCGCGCTCGCGACCTATTTCAAGCAGGACCGCGCCAAGAACCCGAACACGATCGTGCTCACGGGCGGCGACGCGTTCGGCGCCACGCCGATCCTGTCGGGCGCGTTCAAGGACGAGCCCGCGGTGAAGGGGCTCTCGCTGCTCGGCCTCACCGCCGACACCTTCGGGAATCACAACTTCGACAACGGCCTCGAGCCGCTGAAGAAGCTCATCGACCTCGCGACCTACAAGTTCGTCTCGACGAACCTGGAGAACGTCGGCGCGGAGCTCGGGGCGAAGGTGGTGCAGGGCTTCCATATGGTGGAGGTCGCCAAGGTGAAGATCGCCATCCTCGGCATCACCAACCCAGACGCCCCCGATCTCCAGTTTCCGGGGCGAATGGGCACGCTGAAGGTCCAAGACCCCGCCGTGGCGACCGAGAAGGCCGCGCAGGCCGCGCGCGCGGCGGGCGCCCATGTCGTGATCGTCGTCGCGCACCTCGGCGCCACGGGCAAGGACGGCGCCGGCGCGCCCACCGGCCCGCTCCTCGACTACGCGGCCAAGGTGAAGGACAAGGTGGACCTCGTCCTCGGCGATCACACGGACCAGCTCGTGAACCTCGCGCTCGGGAGCACCCGCGTCGTGGAGAACCGCAGCAAGGGGCGCACCTACGCGCGCGTGAAGATCCAGGTCACCGCGGGCGTCGTGAGCTCGGTGGGCGCCGAAATCGTCGACCCGGTCCTCACGGAGGCCGCGAACCTCACCACGTGCGACGGCGGCGTGGCGTGCCGGTGCCCGGCGACCGCGTGCCCCGCGACGTACACGTGCAGCTCGCCCACCTCGGGCTTCTGCGTGCGTGACGTCGTCACCCCGGATCCGGCGGCGGCGGCGCTCCTCAAGCCGTACCGTGATCAGCTCGCCGTCGAGTTCGACAAGAAGGTCGGCGTGGTCGACGCGGAGCTCGTGCGCAACGGCTCGCTCGAGCGCCTCGGCGAGGCGCCCATCGGCGATCTCGTCGCCGACGCGATGCTCGATCGCTACAAGAGCCAAGGCGCGCAGATCGCCTTCACGAACGGGGGCGGCATCCGCGCGTCGCTGCCGTCGAGCTACGCGCCCGTCGACAAGACCCTGCGCCGCACCTCGGCCGGCTACGCGAGCGGACCTCCGTTCGACCTCGTCCTCGGCGACATCTACACCGTGCTCCCGTTCGGCAACACGTGCGTGGTCCGCAAGATCACGGGCGCGAAGCTCTGGACCGTCCTCGAGCGCAGCGTCGGCTCGGCGGGCACGACCCCCACCACGTACGGCGGCTTCCTCCAGATCGCCGGCTTCAAGTTCGAGTACAGCGCCGCGGCCGCCGCAGGGAGCCGGGTCCAGAAGGTGACCCTCGACGGCCCGCGCGACATCCCGCGCACGGACGCGACCGAGTACACGTTCGTCACCAACGACTTCACGAGCGCCGGCGGCGACGGGTACACCGAGCTCATCCAGTCGCCGCCCGCGCTGGGGAGGGACGTCATGGCGGACGTGCTCCGGGACTACATCCAGGCGAAGTCCCCGATCGCCGTGCCCGCGGGCGGGCGCGTCATCCGCCTCCCCTGACACAGTCGGCGGCGGTGTGGAGGAGCGCTCGGGGCACCCAGGGCCCCGGGCGCGCCCCGTCGCATCCCGCCGCGTCACGCGACGCTCGGGACCCCGTGGGGCGTCTCCTTCGCGAACGCGCGCATCGCCCAGTCGACCACGTGGGTGGCGACTGTGGCGTGCACGCTCCCCGTCGAGAAGGTGTGGTTGGTGCCGGCCACCCGAAGATGCGTGAAGTTCGGTCGCCGCCCACCCTCGAGGACGACGCCGGTGATGCGGTCGAAGAACACCTCGTGCAGCTTGCCTCGCGCCGTGACGACGAGCGTGGGCGAGCGCGCGTTGACCCTCCGGCAGAAGGCCCCGACCAGCGGGACGTTCGTGCTCTTCGGGAGTTGGTCCCGCGGGAGGACCACGTCGAGGATTCGCTCGCGCGGCAGGAAGGCGAAGCGCGACATGCCGTTCTCCCGTGTGAGGAGCCGCATCCAACCCCAGTAGGAGAACACCTTCGCAGCGAGGGTTTGGACGAGCGCGGCGCGCCCCGTGGCTCGCCGCGGGTCACGGCTGGGAGTGGCCTTGTAGAGCTCGGGCTCGAGCAACGCGAGCCCCACGATGAGCCCGGGCGCGCGATCCGCAGCGTAGATGGCCGTCGTAGCGCCACCACATAGACCACTTAGAACGACCCCGTCGAGGCCGTGCCGCCGGCACATCTCTCGCGCGATCGTGAGCGCGGCGTCGCAGAGCTCGCCTCGATAGATGAGCTCGTAGAACTCGTCCACGAGCGCTGGCGGTCGTCCTGGCGAGTCGCCGAGCATGGGGAGATCGAAGCGAAACGACGGGAATCCGCGCGCCGCGAGCGCGTCGCAGATCTTCACCGAGAGGCCAGCGTGCCCGTCACGAGGCGCATAGCCGCCATTGAGCACGAGCACCCCGACGCGACCGCGACGCTCGGACGACGCGACGTGGTGAGTGCCGATGAGGCTCTCGCCCTCGAAGTCGACGAGCTCGACTGCCCTCATGCGCTCTCCAGGAATCGACAGCTCACGTCGAACAGCGCGCTGAGCTCGGGATGGAGCCAGCGGCTCTCTCCCCAAAATGGAGGCCTGGGCACATCGACGGACGCGCGTCCCTCGCGCGATCGGCCGTCGAGGTGCACGACGAGCGAGCGCCTCGGCTCGTCGGCGCCCGGCAGAACGAGCGGGGAGTCGGCGGTGCTGAGCCAGAGGCCTCGAGACCATGGGTATCCCTCCACGTCCACGCGCTCCCCCGCTTCGAGATCGGCGATGTAGTCCTGCCGCGTCCGGCGCGCCTCGCGCGTGCCTTGCCCGAAGTCGGCCGCGAGCTTGTGCCGGAGCTTCTCGAGCAGCATGGCGCGCGCGGAGGGCGGCGGCTCCCACAACAAGAGAGACTGCCCGCTCTGCGCGGCGAACACGCGTGCCGCGCAGAGGGCGCCGCCTCGGAGCCCATGCAGAGCGATCGGTGAGCTGGGGTGCAGCGCGCGCAGCAGCCCGACGGCGCGCGTGACGTCCTCGACGCACGAGTCGAGCGTGAGCTCGGCGTGCTCGCCCGTGCTCTCCCCCAGGCCGCGGTAGTCGAAGCGGAGGACGTCCAGACCACGTCGCGCCAGGTGGCGCGCCCATCGAACCCACACGAGGTGGCTATGGGCCCGCTCGAGCCCCATGGCGCCGACCAGGAGGACCGCGCCAGGACCTCGCAGGCGAGTGCAGCACGCGCGGTGGTGGACGTAGTAGATGAGGCCGTCGTCTGCCGCGAGGCCGGGCAAATAGCCGTGCTCCTCGAGCGCCACCTGGCGGAGGGGCTGCGCGTGGGGGGTGGGGCGCGCGCCCGCGTGAGCGTTCTGCATTGGATATTTCCCGTCGTGATCGCCCGTGCACCGGACAAGGTTCCGGCGCGCCCGTGAGGGGCGAGCGCCTCGGAGCGACTCGTCAGGCGTGGAGTGCAGGTCTGCAAGAGGAGGGCCACGGACTGGTGATCCCCTCTCGGAGGAGGCGCCGCGCGCGGGAGGGGCCCGAGTCGGACGGCGAGCCCTCGAAATGAGGGACCGTCGTCAAGATGATGGCGCGCTCAGCGCGCGCCTCGGAGGTCGGGCGGCGGCGGATCGTACGCGGGGCGGCCCGGGGGCTCCTGCGGGGGCTCCTGGATTTCGGGCAGACCGCCGGGGCGGTCGCGCTCGGGGGTCGCGGGGACGCTCGGCTTGGGAGTCGGCGCTTGCGTGGGCTCGGGCAGGGGCTCGGTCATCTTTGCCCACGATGCAAGTTGCTCGCCGCGCTTGGACGGCCGGACCGGCCGTGCAGCGACCGCGGGCTCCGCCGGCGCCGCGATCGCGCCGCGCCGTCATCGCCTCACGAGCGCCTTGGGCGCCCGCGTCGTCACTTCTTCAGCGCGAGATACCCGAGCACGACGAGGACGAGGGCGGCGACGCCTAGCGCGATGGGCCACGGGAACGGGGACTTGGCGATCGTGAGCGGCGCCTCGTCGGTCGCCGGTGCGGTCTTCGCGACGGCTTCCCTCTTCGCGGGGGCGGCGCTCGCCGCGGGCTTGCCCTTCGCGGGGGCGGCGCTCGCCGCGGGCTTGCTCTTCGCGGGGGCGGTGCTCGCGGGCTTGCTCTTCAGGGGCGCGTCGGACTTCTTCGCCTGCGTCCCGTGAGCGGGTTCGGCCTCGGCCGGCGGGGGCACGCTGGGCTTGCCGGCCTTCTTCTGCTTCTTCTTCTGGTTCGCCGAGATCTGCGCCTCTTTTTCCCGCTGACGCTCCTTCTTCGCGAGCGCCTTCAGGCGATTCTTCTCCTTGCGCGACATCGCCGGCGTGGCGGGCGGCGGCGCGGAGGTCGTCGCGGGCGTGGTCGGCGCCGCAGGCTTGGCCACGACGGCGGCGGGCGCGGGCTTCGGGGAGGCCTGAGCGGCGGCGGCGGG
>DAORJJ010000455.1:0-5861 GCA_035439005.1 Polyangiaceae bacterium
CCGTCCGCGACGCCGCGGTCACGCCGCCGCCCGCCGACGGGGGCCCCGTCGACGCCGCCAAGCCCGACGCCGCGCCGCCCGGCGCGTGCGACACGACGGGCTTCGTCTCCGTCGCCGACGACGGCTTCGTGAAGTCGTCCGACGGCACGGTCGGCGTGGTGAGCCAGACCACGCTCGCCTCGCCCGTCGACGCGATGGAGCTCGATCTGCTGCCGCTCACGGGCAACGCCGTCACCGTCGGCAAGCGCGCGCTCACGGCCGCCGACGCGAGCTACGACACCTGCAAGACGTGCGTGCTCATCCGGACGAAGTGCGACGACAACCTCGCGAACTGCGAGAAGACCTTCATGGCCAAGTCGGGCAGCGTCGACGTGACCACCTTCGGCGGCAAGGGCGGCCGGCTCGAGGCGACGCTCGACGTGTCGCTCGTCGAGGTCACGATCGACGGGCAGAACAAGACCACGCCGGTCGCGGGGGGCAAGACCTGGTGCCTCGCCGCGCACAAGGTGGTCGTCGCGAAGCTTCAATAGCGTCCTTCCCACCCGGCCCGGTGGTCTCGTAGCCTCAGCGGGCGCCGCGCGCTGCGGCCAAAGAAGGGGAGCCCATGAACAAGAAGAGTCTCGCGTGTGTGATCGTGCTCGGGGTGATCGCGGCCGTGGCCGCGTGCAAGAAGGCCGAGCCCGAGTCGCCCGGCATCGGCGTGGCGGAGTGTGACGCGTACATCACCAAGTACGAGGCCTGCATCGGCAAGATGGGCGCCGCGGCCAAGGCGGCCGCCGAGCCGGGCTTCAAGGCCCAGCGCGACGCGTTCAAGCAGGCGGCGTCGACGCCGGAGGGGAAGACCGCCCTCTCCACGCAGTGCAAGGCCGCGATGGACGCGATCAAGAGCACCTGCCCCTGAAGGCAGGCGGCGCCGCGGGGCGAGGCGAAGCCTCCCTCGCGGCCCGCGCTGGCGCTTGGCCGCCGTCGGCGGGCCTGCTAACAGCGCGTCCCAATGCCGCGACGCGACGACCTGACGAAGATCCTCCTCTTGGGCGCCGGGCCGATCGTGATCGGGCAGGCGTGCGAGTTCGACTACTCGGGCACGCAGGGCGCGAAGGCGCTCGCGGCCGCGGGGTACGAGGTCGTGCTCGTGAACTCGAACCCCGCCACCATCATGACCGACCCGGAGCTCGCCCTCCGGACCTACATCGAGCCGCTCGACGTGGAGACCCTCGAGGCCATCCTCGAGCGGGAGCGGCCCCAGGCCGTGCTCCCCACGCTCGGCGGTCAGACGGCGCTGAACCTCGCGCTCGCGCTGCACGAGCGCGGCACGCTCGCGCGGCTCGGCGTCGAGCTGCTCGGCGCGCGCCCCGAGTCGATCGCCAAGGCCGAGGACCGCCAGCTCTTCAAGGACGCGATGACCCGCATCGGGCTCACGTGCCCCCGCGCCGCCACGGCGCGCTCGATCGAAGAGGCGCGCGCCATCGTCGCGACCACGGGGTACCCCGCGATCCTCCGCCCGTCGTTCACGATGGGAGGCAGCGGCGGCGGCATCGCGTACGGCGAGGCGGAGCTCGAGGAGAAGGTCGCCTGGGCCCTCGCGCAGTCGCCCACGGCGGAGGTGCTGGTCGAGGAGAGCGTCATCGGGTGGAAGGAGTTCGAGCTCGAGGTCATGCGCGACAGCGCGGACAACTTCATCGTGGTCTGCTCGATCGAGAACCTCGACCCGATGGGCGTGCACACGGGCGACTCCATCACCTGCGCGCCCGCCATGACCCTCACCGACCGCGAGTACCAGCGCCTGCGCGACGCGGCGCGCGCGGTGATGACCGAGATCGGCGTCGAGACCGGCGGCGCGAACGTGCAGTTCGCCGTCAACCCGCGCGACGGTCAGTGCCACGTGATCGAGATGAACCCGCGCGTGTCGCGCTCGTCGGCGCTCGCCTCGAAGGCGACGGGCTACCCGATCGCGAAGATCGCCGCGCTCCTCGCCGTGGGGTACACGCTGCCCGAGCTCACGAACGAGATCACCGGGACGAGCGCCGCGTTCGAGCCGGTCATCGATTATGTCGTGGTAAAATGGCCGCGCTTCGCCTTCGAGAAGTTCCCGGGCGCCGACGACACGCTCGGCACGCAGATGAAGAGCGTGGGCGAGGCGATGAGCATCGGCCGCACCTTCGCCGAGGCGCTCCAGAAGGCGGCGCGCTCGCTCGAGACCGGGCGCGAGGGGCTCGACTCCCTGCTCGACAAGGCCGACCACCGCGCGCTCGCGGCGCCGCGGCGGCCTCGAGACCTGAACATGGAGGCGGCCTCGGAGGAGCGCCCGAGCGCCACGACCTTGGGTGGCGCGCTCGCGGGCGACGATCTCCGCGCGGCGCTCCGCGCCATCGTGCAGGTGCCGCGCGCCGAGCGCATCTTCCACGTCGCGGACGCGCTCCGGGTCGGCGTCTCGGCGGAGGAGCTCCACGCGCTCACGGGGATCGATCCCTGGTTCCTGGGGGAGATCGGCGCCCTCGTGGAGGCGGAGGCGTGGCTCGCGCGGGGGGTCCCCGACGCCGCGGGGCTCCTGCGCGCGAAGCGGCTCGGGTTCTCCGACAAGCGCATCGGCGCCCTCGCGGGCGCGAGCGAGGACGAGGTGCGCGCGCGCCGCGAGGCGGCGGGCGTGCGCCCCGCGTTCTTGCGCGTCGACACGTGCGCAGCGGAGCTCGTCGCCGACACTCCATATATGTATTCTACATACGAGTCGGCGAGCGACGTCAGCCGGAGCTCGGGCAAGCCCAAGGTGATGATCCTCGGCGGGGGGCCGAACCGCATCGGCCAGGGGATCGAGTTCGACTACTGCTGTGTGCACGCCTCGATGGCGATGCGCGAGGCGGGCTTCGAGACCATCATGGTCAACTGCAACCCCGAGACCGTGTCGACCGACTGGGACGCCTCGGACCGCCTCTATTTCGAGCCCCTCACCCTCGAGCACGTCCTCGCCATCTGGGACGTGGAGCGCCCCGTGGGCGTGGTCGTGCAGTTCGGCGGTCAGACGCCGCTCAAGCTCGCGCGGGCGCTCGAGGCCCGCGGCGTCACGCTCCTCGGCACGTCGGCCGACGCCATCGACCGCGCGGAGGAGCGAGGGCGCTTCGACGAGCTGCTCGGGAAGCTCCGCCTGCGCCGCCCGAAGAGCGGCGTCGCGACCGGGCTCGAGGAGGCCGTCAAGGTGGCGGAGGACATCGGGTACCCGGTGCTCGTGCGCCCGAGCTACGTGCTCGGCGGCCGCGCGATGGCCCTCGCCCACTCCCGCCAGGAGCTCGACCGCTTCGTGAAGCTCGCCGTCGAGGCGGCGAGCGACACCGAGGCGAAGACCATCCTCGTCGACCAGTACCTGGAGAACGCGGTGGAGGTGGACGTCGACTGCGTGGCCGACGGCCGCCGCGTCGTGATCGGCGGCGTCATGCAGCACATCGAGGAGGCCGGGGTGCACTCGGGCGACTCCGCGAGCGTGCTCCCGCCGCACTCGCTCGGGCCGGAGATCGAGCTGTCGATCGAGGAGCAGACCCGCATGCTCGCGCTCGAGCTCGGCGTCGTGGGGCTCATGAACGTGCAGTTCGCGGTCAAGGGCGGCGAGGTCTACGTGCTGGAGGTGAACCCGCGCGCGAGCCGCACCGTGCCGTTCGTGTCCAAGGCGACCGGGCGTCCGCTCGCGAAGATCGCCGCGAAGGTGATGGTGGGCGCCACCTTGGACGACCAAGGGGTCGCCGATCTTCCCGCCCCGCGTCACGTGGCCGTGAAGGAGAGCGTCTTCCCGTTCGCGAAGTTCCCGGGGGTCGACACGATCCTCGGGCCCGAGATGCGCTCGACGGGCGAGGTGATGGGCATCGCTGGCACGTTCGCGAGGGCGTTCGGCAAGAGCATGCTCGCGTGCGGGGTGTCGATCGCGCGCCCGGCCGACGTGCCCGAGGTGTTCGTGAGCGTGAAGGACGCGGACAAGCCCTTGGCGTGCGTGCTCGCGCGGCGCCTCCGCGCGCTCGGCTACGAGATCGTCGCGACGCGAGGCACCGCCGCGGCGCTCGAGCGCGCCCGCGTGCCGGCGCAGGTGGTGCGCAAGGTGCGCGAGGGCTCGCCGCACGCGCTCGACGCGCTGAGCAGCGGGCGGGTGGGGCTCGTGGTCAACACCACCGTGGGGGCGGGCAGCGTGCGCGACAGCTACTCGCTGCGAAGGCAGGCGCTGCTGCGGAATTTGCCCTATTTCACGACCATGGCGGCGGCCCTGGCGGCCTGCGATGCGCTCGAGGCGACGAGCGGGAGCGCGGGCGGCGGCGCCCCGACGGTGCGCTCGCTGCAGGAGTGGGCGTCGACCTCGACCTAGCGACGAGCGCCCGACCGCGCCGCCGGCGAGGCCTCCCCGTCAGCGCGGGGGCCCGCTCGGCGCCGTGAGGGCGCGCCTGGCGGCCCGCTGCTCGAGCTGCTCGAGCTCCTCGGCCTGCGGATCGAGCTCGGGGAAGATGGCCACGCGGAGGCGCTGTTGGGCCTCGCCCTCGCGCACGGCGGCCACGATGTCGCTGACGCGCGCGCGGACCTCGGGCTCGGTCTCGACGCGCATGAGGACGCGCCCGGCGGCGGCGCGCAGGTCCTCGGAGGCCTCGGGATCGCGCAGGGTGAGCCACAGGTCCTCGCGCTCGATGGTCCCGCCCCGGTAGCCGGGCTGCGCGAGGAGGCTCGCGGCCATGTCGACCCGGGCGAGCCAGTCGCGCGCCGACTCGTGCCCGCGCCGCAAGGTGTCGATGCGCGTGGTGGCCTCGGGCTTCTGGGGGCCGAGGCCGCTCGCGCGCCCGACGCAGGCCGCGAGCTGCGCGGAGAGGATCTCGAACTCGGCGTCGTCGACGCCTGCGCCGGCGAGGGCGCCGACGCGGTGCCGCGCGCGGAGCGTGCCGCCGTGCACGCCGAGCTCGAACATGCCGCCCGCGCGCGCGACCCCGGAGATGGCGGCGTACGGCACCTGGCTGTGCTGGTAGCCGCGGAGGGTCACGCCGCGCGCACCGAGCTCGAGGGTCTGGCTCGCGCCGCGGAGCGCTGCCCAGATGACGCCGAAGAACGCGGGGAACGTCGCGAAGAAGAGCACGACGCCCGCGAGCGCAGTGCTCCCGGCGAGCGCGGACGCGAGCGCGGCGAACGCGAGCGACGCGGCGATGGCGCGCGCCGTGGGCGCCGACGTGTGCGCGGCGCCTGGCACGAGCGGCCACGTGACGGCGCCGAGCCCGCCGTGGCCGATGCCGAGGGCCTCCCGCGCCCGCTCGAGCTCCTCCTCGTTCGCGAACACGAGGGTGGTGGGGGTCTGGCGATCGCGCCGCGCGAGGGTGAGCGCGACGCCGTGCGAGACGCGGGCGGTCGAGGCGCCGACGACGTCGCGCGCGCGGAGGCGCTGGCTGCGCGCGCCCCCGACGAGGCGGAGCTCCCCGCCCCCGAGCCGCACCTCGACCTCGCGCGGCTGGAGGCGCGGGAGCACGCCCGGGAGGCAGGCGGCGAGCAGCACGAGCGCGTACGTCGTCGCCCCTCCGGCGCCGAGCGTCATGGCGAGGAAGGGCAGCGCCCAGAGCGCGAGGGGCGCGGCGCGGAGCGCGAACGGACCCTCGCAGTCGTGGAGGATGGCCCGCATGGCCTCACGATACCGGCGGCGCGGATCTTTGGGAATCGGCGCAAGCGCGCGCGCGTCCATCGAGCTTGCGAGGTCGCGCGCAGCCGCGAAAACCTACGGGCGCGCTCACTTTTCGATATGCTCCCACCCACGATGACGAGCGGGGACGAGAGGCGGGCGCTCGAGGCGCTCGAGCGCCTGCGCCGGATCGGCGTGGACGAGGCGCGCGGGGCGCTCGCGGCGGCCGAGCGCGCGC
>DAORJJ010000456.1:0-5855 GCA_035439005.1 Polyangiaceae bacterium
GGCTCGCGCCGGGTGACCTCGCCGACGCGCCGCGGGGGTACGCGGTCGTGCTCGACCGCCGGGAGGCCATCGCCGCCGCCGTGCGCGCCGCGCGGGCCGGGGACATCGTCCTCATCTGCGGGAAAGGACACGAAAACTACCAGATCGTCGGCGCCGTTCGGCACGACCTCGACGACCGCGTGGAGGCGCGCCGCGCGCTCGAGGAGAGGCGCGCGCGCGGGCCCGTCGGCGCGGCGGGAGGTGCGTGAGTGGCGACCCCGATCCCCGAGAACCGCGCGCGCTTCACCGCAGTCGAGATCGCCCAGGCGACGGGCGGTGCGCTGCGGGGACCGCCGGTCGTCGCGGAGGGGCTCACCACCGACACCCGCGTCGCGCGCGCGCGTCCGGGCGGGGTCTTCGTGGCCCTCGTGGGCGAGCGGCTCGACGGCCATGACTTCCTCCCGAGCGTCGACGGGCACGCCGCGGTGGTCGTGTGCGCTCGAGGCCGGGGCGACAGCGTGCGCGAGAGCGCCGTCGTGGAGGTGGACGACACGCTCGTCGCCTGGGCGGCCCTCGCCGAGGCCCACCTCGCCGCGTGGCGGGAGCAAGAGGCGCCCTCCCGGCGTACGGTGTGTGTGACCGGGAGCGCGGGCAAGACCACCACGAAGGAGCTCACGGCCGCCCTGCTCGCGCGCGGGGGCACGGTGCAGCGCACGCGCGGAAACCTGAACAATCGCGTGGGGATGCCGGCGACGGCGTTCACGGTCGACGCCGCCCACCGCTTCGCGGTCCTCGAGCTCGGGATGAGCGTCCCGGGCGAGATCCGCGCGATGGCCGCCGCGGCCAGGCCCGACGTCGCCATCATCACCAACGTCGGCGTGGCGCACGCCGAGGGCGTCGGCGGGCGACCGGGCGTCGCGCGGGAGAAGGGCGATCTCGTCGCGCACCTGCGCCCCGACGGCGTGGCGGTGCTCAACGCCGACTGCGACACCCTCCCCACGCTGCGGGCTCGATCCACGGGCGCGCGGGTCGTCACGTTCGGCCGGGCCGCCGCGGCCGACTACCGCCTGGTCGCGCGCGCCGTCGAGCCGCGCGAGGGCTCGGTGCTCACCATCGCCCGGACCCCGCTGGGCTCGCCGACCGAGGCCCTTCTCCGCGTGCGCTTCCCGCTGCTCGGCGAGCACGCGGCGATCGATCTGCTCGCCGCCCTCGCCGCCGCCGAGGCCGCCCTCGGCGCGCCCCTGACCGCGTCCGACATCGAGGCGGCGGTCCCGCGCGCGGAGCTCCACGGCCGCGGCTCCCTCCACGTGCTCGGCAACGGCGCGTGGGTCATCGACGACTCGTACAACGCGAACCCCGGCAGCGTGGCCGCCGCGCTCGCCGCGCTCGCGGAGCAAGGCGCGGGGCGCCGGAAGATCGCCGTGCTGGGCGAGATGCGCGAGCTCGGGGCCCTCGCCGAGGCCGAGCACGACGCCCTCGCCGCGCGGGTGCTCGAGGCCAAGGTGGACGTCCTCGTCTCCTGCGGAGGCTTGATTTCCCGCACCGCGGCGCTCGTGCGGGCCGCCGGCGTACCTACATTTGACTTCATCGACGCAGAAGAAGCCGCCACTTTCGTGACTTCTGTGGTCGTTTCGAGCGACATCGTGCTCGTGAAAGGGTCCCGAAGCATCGCCACCGAGCGCGTCGTCGCCGCGCTCGCCCGCTCGTTCGGCGCGCCGGGCACCTCGCCGGAGCCCGCGTGATCTACGAGTACCTCTTCCCGCTCCGCACCCACGCGGACTGGCTCGGGTGGCTCAACGTGCTCCGGTACGTGCCGTTCCGGATCATCATGTCCACGCTGACGGCCATGTTGTTCTCCTTCTTCCTCGCGCCGTGGTTCATCCGCGAGCTCCAGAAGAAGCAGATTGGCCAGGTCGTGCGCGACGACGGCCCCGCCTCTCACCGGATCAAGCAGGGCACGCCCACGATGGGCGGCTCGCTGATTCTGCTCAGCGTGCTGGTCCCCACGATTCTGTGGTGTGATCTCCACAACCCGTTCGTGTGGGCCACCACGGCGGTCACGGCGGGCTACGGCGTCATCGGGTATCTGGACGACTACCTGAAGATCAAGATGAAGAACACGCGCGGCGTCCCCGGGCGGTTCAAGCTCCTCGGCCAGTTCCTCGTGGGCGGCGGCGTGCTGTCGTACGTGTTCCTCAAGCAGAGCGCCGTGCCGGCCGACTGGTGGGCCATTCGCGCGCGGCTGTCGGTGCCGTTCTTGGCATTCGACAAACACCCCATCACGCTCCCCATCTATCTCTACGTCGCGTTCGCGATCTTCGTCGTGGTCGCCTGGTCGAACGCCGTCAACCTCACGGACGGGCTGGATGGCCTCGCGATCGGGCCCGTCATCATCAACGGCGGCACCTACCTGCTCTGGGCCTACCTGGCCGGCGCGAGCCTCGGCATCGCCAACGTCTCGCAGCGCCTCGTCGTGGCGCGCTACCTCGACATCCCGGGCATCGCGAGCGCCGGCGAGCTCTCCATCTACTGCGGGGCCGTGGTGGGCGCGGGCATCGGCTTCCTTTGGTACAACACCTACCCGGCGCAGGTCTTCATGGGCGACGTCGGGTCGCTCGCGCTGGGCGGCGGCCTCGGCATGTGCGCGGTCTTCACGAAGAACGAGCTGCTCAGCATCGTGCTCGGCGGAGTGTTCTTCCTCGAGGCCGTGAGCGTGATCGTGCAGGTGGGGTCGTTCAAGCTCACGGGCAAGCGCGTGTTCCTCATGGCCCCGATCCACCACCACTACGAGAAGAAGGGGTGGGCGGAGCCCAAGATCATCGTTCGGTTCTGGATCATCAGCGTGCTCCTCGCGCTGGTGGCGCTCTCGAGCCTCAAGGTCAGGTAGCGGCGTGATCGATCTGAAGAACAAGAAGGTCACGGTGATCGGCCTCGGCGCGAGCGGGCTCGCGGCGGCGCGCCTCTGCCTCGCGCGCGGCGCGATCGTCACCCTCGGCGACGCGCGCGCCGACGTCCCCGCGTCCGCGGAGCTCGCCGCCGCCGGCGCCAAGCTCGCGCTGGGCGACCACGCGCGCGCCCTCGCGGAGGCGGAGCTCGTGGTCCTCTCGCCCGGCGTGCCGCCGTTCGCGGAGCTCGAGGTGGCCGAGCGACGGGGCGCCGAGGTCGTGTCCGAGGTCGAGCTCGCCACGCGCGCGCTCGCGCACCCCGCGCCGATCGTCGCCGTCGGCGGGACCAACGGCAAGTCGACCGTCACGACGCTCCTCGGGGAGCTCCTCGCCGCCGGAGGGAGGCGCGTGTTCACGGGGGGCAACCTCGGCGAGCCGCTGTCCTCGCACGCCGACGAGGTCTTCGACCTCATCGTCCTCGAGGTGTCGAGCTACCAGATGGAGCGCGTCCACACGTTCGCCCCCCGGGCGTCGGTGCTCCTCAACGTGAGCCCCGATCACCTCGATCGCTACGGCGACATGGCCGCGTACGCCGCCGCGAAGGGCAACGCGTTCGTGCGGCAGACCCCCGCCGATCTGGCCGTGATCCCGTTTGGCGACGAGGTGTGCCTCGCCCAGGCGCGCCGCGGCGCCGGTCGCGTGGTGACGTTCGGCGTGGAGCCCCAGGCCGACGTCGTGGTGACCGCCGACCACGTCCTCCACCGGGGCCTCGGCGCGCGCTTCTCGCTCGCGGGGCTCCGGCTGCGCGGCGCGCACAACGCGCTGAACGTCGCGGCGGCGCTCGCCGTGGCGATCGACCTCGGCGTCGATCAGGCCGCCGCCGAGGGCGTGCTCGCGACCTTCGAGGGGCTCGCGCACCGCATGGCCTTCGTGGCCGAGCAGGGCGGCGTGACCTTCTACGACGACTCGAAGGGGACCAACGTCGGCGCGTCGGTCACGGCCCTGCTCGGCCTCACCGAGCCCAAGGCGGTGGTCATCCTCGGCGGCCGCGACAAGGGCGGCACCTACGCGCCGCTCGTCGACGCGCTCCGCGCGCGGGCGCGCGCCGCGGTGCTCCTCGGCGAGGCCGCGCCGCTCCTCGCCGACGCCATCGGCGACGCGGTGCCCATGGCGCGCGCGGCGACCATGGAGGAGGCCGTCGAGAAGGCCGCGACCCTGGCCCGCCCGGGCGACGCCGTGCTGCTCTCGCCCGCGTGCTCCAGCTTCGACATGTTCCGCGACTACAAGGAGCGAGGCGACGTGTTCGTCGCCGCGGTCCGCGCGCGCGCGGCCGGGAGCGAGGTGTCGCCGTGAATTTCCGCAACGTGCGCAGGGCGCCGGCGCTCGCCGTCGACAAGCTGGCGGTGCCGCTCGACGCCCGCCCCAACCAAGAGGCATCGCAGCGCCCGGTCGACCTCGTGCTCGCCGCCGCCGTCGTCGCTCTCCTCGGCTTCGGGGTGGTGATGGTCTACAGCGCGTCGACCGTGCAGGGCACGACCCAGCACCACGACGCGCAGTTCTTCCTGAAGCGCCAGGGGGCGTTCGCGCTCGCGGCCCTCGCGGTGTTCTTCGTGACGAGCCTCGTCGACTACCACCGCATCTACAAGCTCACCTATCCCGCGCTCGGGAGCGTCGGCCTCCTCCTCGTGGCGTGCGTCGCCGGCTTCGGTCACCGCGGCGGCGGCGCCACCCGCTGGATCTCGGTCGGGCCCGTGCACATCCAGCCGGCGGAGCTCGCCAAGCTCGCGCTCGTGTCGTGGCTCGCGTACTCGCTCGCGAAGAAGGCCGAGAAGGTGAAGACCTTCACGGTCGGCTTCCTCCCGCACCTGCTCGTCGCGGGCGTCTTCGTGCTGCTGTGCATGAAGCAGCCGGACTTCGGGTCGGCGGTCGTGCTCCTGCTCCTCACGTTCACCATGCTGTTCGTGGCCGGCGCAAAGGTCGGATATATTCTCGGCGCGACGATCCTCGGCAGCGCGTTCGCGGTCGTGTCGATCGTCTCGCGCGAGTACCGCTACGCCCGCTACCTGGCCTGGCTGAACATGGATCAGCACCGCCAAGATCTCGCCTACCAGCCGTTCCAGTCGGTGATGTCGTTCGGCTCCGGAGGTACGTTCGGCCTCGGCATCGGGCGCGGCCTCCAGACCCTCTACCTGCCGGAGGCGCACAACGACTTCATCGCGGCCATCATCGGGGAGGAGCTCGGGTTCATCGGCGTCATGGCGCTCTGCGCCGTGTTCTTCACGCTCGTGGCGCGCGGCGTGCGCGCGGCGCTCCGCGCGCCGGACGACTACGGCAGCTACCTCGCGTTCGGCATCTCCGCGATGTTCGGCATCCAGGCGATCCTGAACCTCTCGGTCGCGCTGGCGATCCTCCCCACGAAGGGCCTCACGCTCCCGTTCATCAGCTACGGCGGCTCGTCGCTCCTCATGAACGCGCTCGCCGCGGGCATCCTGCTCAACGTGTCCCGGCAGGGGCAGGCGGTCGCCCACTACGAGACGCCGCTGCCGCCCGAGGTGACCTCGGCCGAGGAGCCGGCCCAGGTCGCGGACGCGGAGTCGCCGGCGCCGCTCGGCCTCGTGGTCGAGAGCGCGGAGGCCGAGTGACCCGCGAGACCATCTTCGTCTGCGCGGGCGGCACCGGAGGGCACGTGTTCCCGGGCCTCGCCGTCGCCGACGCCCTCGGCCGGCTCGCCGAGGTCGACTGCCGGTTCCTTGGCACCGCCCGCGGGATGGAGACCCGGGTCGTGCCCAGCCGCGGCTACCCGCTCGAGCTGCTCAACGTCACCGCGATGAAGGGCGGCGGGCTCCGGCGCGCGGCGAAGGGCGCGCTGTCCGTCGTGGGCTCCATGCGCGCGGTGACCGCGCTCTTTCGCCGCCACTCGCCCAAGCTCGTGGTCTCCGTGGGCGGCTACAGCGCGGGCCCCGCGGCGCTCGCCGCGCTCGCGGCCCGTGT
>DAORJJ010000457.1:0-5827 GCA_035439005.1 Polyangiaceae bacterium
GGGCGAGCCCCTGCGCGCCGCCGCTGCCCTCGACCGCGCGCTCACGCTCCTCGAGGGGCTCGAGGGTGTGTCGCACGGCCTCTCGTCGACGCGGCGCCTCTTGCTCGCGACCAAGCTGCAGCTCGCCGACTCGGTAGGCGACGCCCAGCTCGCGGGCGCGCTCGCCGCGGAGTGGCTCCCGCGCGAGGAGGACGGGCGGCTCGCGGCGTCCCTCGCCATGTGCATCGCCGAAGAGGCCGCGGGCAGAGGGGACGTGACCGCGGCGCTCGACGCGGCCTCCGCCGCCACGCGACTCGACCCCGAGTGCGTCCCCGCGCGCGCCCTCGAGCTCGATCTCCTGGCCGACGGCGACGACGCGGCCCCGCTCGTCGAGCGGCTCGCCAGCCTCGCCGACGCGGTGCCCACGCTCCCGGCGAAGGGGCGGGCGGCGCTGCTCGTGGCGTTCCTCGCGGGCAGCCGCCTCGGCGACTCGAGCAAGGTGCGCGACGCGCTCGGCGCCGCGGCGTCGACCGGCGTCGACGCCGAGACCATCGCCCGCCTCGCCCGAAGCCTCGCGCTCCTCATGGCCAACACCGAGCTCTACGAGCGCGCCTCGCGCGATCTCCTCGCGTGCCTCGGGCCGACCGCCGAGGCGCTCATCGTGGGGTTCGAGCTCGTACGCGAGCGCGTGCGCGCCGGCGACGCGGAGGGGGCCCAGGCCGCGCGCGACGCGTTGACCGACCTCCCCGGCGGCGCCGAGCTGGCCCACCGTATCGCGGCGCTCGTGCCCGGCCAGGCCACGGCTGACCAGCGCTTCGCGGCCATCGTGGCGCTCGACCGCGGCGCCCCCACGGTCGAGGGGCAGACGCTGGGCGTCCTCCACGCCCTCGCGGCGCGCGACCGCGGCGACGCGGAGGCGGCGGTCGCGCGCGCGCTGACCCTCGCCGCCGCGGCGCCCGAGGACCCATTCCTGGCTTACCTCGCGATCGATCTGGCGCGCGACAAGGCGAACCCGCTCGACACGGCGATGCGCCTCGAGCAGGCCGCGCCGACCCAACAAGAGCCAGCGATCGGCGCCGCGCTGCTCCTCGAGGCCGCGCTGCTGCGCTTCCGCGCGGGGCGCCCCTCCGACGCGCTCCGCGCGCTCGACGACGCGCGCGAGCTCGCGCCGGAGGCCGCGCAGGTCGCCTACGCCTGGGCGCTCCGGGGACAGAACCTCGAGAAGCCCGAGGACCGCCGCGACGCCCTCGCGGAGGCGTTCGACCGGCTCGGCGAGCCCGAGTGGGCGCTCGAGCGGTTCGCGAACGGCGTGGCGCTCGACGATCCAGCCGAGATGCGCTCCTCCCTCGAGGCGGCCAGCCGCGCAGACGGCGCGATCCAGCTCGCGGCGGGGCTGGGCGTGCTCGCGTCCGCCTCCCCCGACTCCGACGCGAAGAAGATCGACGACGCCCTCGAGCTCGTCGCGAACCTCGGCAAGGAGGGCGCCCTCTTCGCCGCGGGAGAGCGCGCGCGGCTCGCGCGCGACCGCAGCGACGAGGCCCTCGTCGACGCGGCGAGCGCCTGGTTCGGCGCGGGCGGCGGGCTCTGCGCGGCGGTCGAGTGGCTGTCGGCGTCGATGGCGCTGGGCGGGGGCCCAGGAGAAGTGCTCGCCCGCGAGGCCGTGTCGGAGGCGCTCCAGGACGAGGCGCGCGAGGGTGTGTCCGCGAGCGCACGCCTCCTCGGCCACGTGCTCGATCCGGCCACCCCCCAGCCCCTCATCACGGGCACCACCCACGCGGTGCGCCTCGCGAACCTCGAGCTCGCGCCGCCGGGCTCCGATCCGCGGCGCCGCGCCGCCGCGCTGAGCCGCCTCGGGAGCGCCCTCGGGGAGGACATGGACGCCGACGTGGCGGGCCTCTCCGGGTGGTCCATCTACTTCACCGGTGACCCGAAGGGCGCGCTCGCGCTCTTCCGCGCCGCGACGACCGCCCAGCCGTCCGACCTCGCCTCTTGGGAGGGGATGCGCACGTGCGCGCTGGAGCTCGGCGACCACGCCGCGTACGCCGCCGCCTGCGAGCAGCTCGGCGCGCGCACGAGCGACCCCGCCCGCGGCGCCGTCTTCTGGGAGCAGGCCGGTCTCACCTGGCTCGAGCTGCAAGAGGGCGCTCGAGCGGAGGCCGCGCTCGACCAATCCGTCCACCGCGATCCCGCCCGCCCCGTCGCGTTCGACAAGCTCTTCCGCCGCGTGCGAGACCGCAAGGAGTCGGACAAGGTGCTCGAGCTCGTCGATCGACGGCTCCCTCACACCGACGACACCGATGAGCTCGTCCGCCTCTACTGGGAGCAGTCGCGCGCGCTCCGCGAGAAGGGCGACTTCGACGGCGCCCTCTACGCGCTCGAGAACGTGCGGACCATCGATCCCGACCACGTCGGCGCTCTGGCCCTCCTCGGCGAGGTGCACATTCGCCGCGGACGCTACGAGGAGGCCGCGACGCAGCTCGCGCGCCTCGCCAGCGTGGGCGCCGCCCCCGCGAAGAGCCGCGTCACCGCGGGCATCGCCGCGGTCGACCTCTACGAGAACAAGCTCGGCCGCAACGAGGACGCCCTCCGGGTGCTCCAGGTGCTCCACACGGCGGGGATCTCGACGCTGCCGGTGCGCGAGCGCCTCGCGCGGGCTGCGGCGCGGACGGGCGCCTGGGAGCCCGCCGCGACCATCCTCGAAGAGCTCATGCGCGAGCGCGACGCGCGTGAGGGTCGCGTGGAGGCCGCGCGCCTCGCGCTGGTCATCTACCGCGATCGCATCCGCGAGCCGGCGCGCGGGCTCAGCGCCGTGACGAAGCTGCTCGACGAGGCGCCCACCGACGGGGAGGGCCTCGAGTTCCTGGTCGAGCACGACGTCGACCGAGAGGCGCGCCGCGCCTTGTTGGAGCGAGGTCAAGCGGCGCTGCTCGCCGCGCTCCACCAGGAGCCCGGGGACCCCGCGAACGCGCGCCGCCTCGCGCGCGTGGCGCGAGCCCTCGGCAACGCGCAGCTCGAGCACGTCACCCTCTCGGTGGCGCTCTCGACGAACGGCCCGGACCCCGGCCTCGAGCAGTCCCTCGCCCAGCTCGCCGCGGGCAAGCCGCGAGCGCCACAGCTCGCGATGACCGAGGTGCTGCTCCGGCGCGTGCTCGCCCCAGGCGACGAGGGGCCCCACGCGCAGCTCTTCGCGCTGCTCGGCCCCACCATCGCGGAGGCCCTGGGGCCCACCGTCGCGACCCTCGGGGTCACGAAGCGCGAGCGGGTCGACCCGCGCAGCGGCGTCGCCGTCCGCAACGAGATCGCGGCATGGGCGGGCGCCTTCGGCATCGCCGACTTCGAGCTCTACATCGGCGGGAAAGACCCCCAAGGCGTCCAGGGCGTCCCCGGCGAACCTCCGGCACTCGTCGTCGGCCCCGGCGTGACCGCGCCCCTCACGCCGCTCGTGCGCTCGCGGGTCGCGCGCGAGCTGCTCGGCATCTCCCGCGGGACTGTGATCACCCGCTGGCGCGACGACACCACGCTCGCCGCCCTCGCGGTCGCCGCGTGCAACCTCGCGAAAGTACCCATAAACTCACCTCCGTACGCGATCCTCGCCGAGGTCGAGCGCTCGCTCGGGAAGGCGCTGGGACGGCGGACACGCAACGCGATCGAGCCGGTCTGCCAGGCGCTCGCGCAGTCGGGCGTCGACACCAAGGCGTGGGTCTCGCGAGCGATCGCCTCCCAGCACCGGATGTCGGCCATCGCCTCCGGCGACGTCAGCGTCGTCCTCTGCGACGCGTTCGGCCTCGCGCTCCCCGACCTGGTCCGCGTGGCGCGGGAGGACCTGCGCTGCGCCGAGCTGATCCGCTTCGCCCTGACGCCCGACTACTTCGACATCCGGCGGCTCCTCGGCCTCGAGACTTCCTCATGAGCAACGACGACAAACTCCCCGATTTCTCCGGCATTGACTGGGACGCCGCCCTCGACGAGTGGGAGCAGCGCGTGGTGCTCCCGGGCGAGGAGAACGCCCCGCCGGCCGCTGCGATCGCCGCGCGCGCGTCGAGTCCACCGAGCGAGGACGCCCCCGTCTCGGCGCTAGGGCCCCCGATCGAGCTCGAGCGCGCCAGCGCCGCGCCCCCGGCGGCGCCACCACCTCGGACCGCGGATCCCGAGCGCTTTCGCCCCACGCGGCCACCGCCGCGCGAGGCGCGCACCGTGCCGCCCCCCAAGCTGAGCGCGCTGCCGCGCGCCGCCCCGCTCGAGCGAGGCGCGTTCGCGCGAGACGGCGCGAACGACGACCAGACCCGCGCGTTCTCGATGGACTCGCTCGCGGCCGACTCCGTCCGCGGCGATTTTGGGGAGGAAGAAGAGCCGACGCGGGCGATCTCGATGGAGGCGCTCGACGCGGCGACCCCGGATCCGGTGGTCCCGAAGCCGATCCCGCCGGCCCGCTCGCCCTCGCGGCGGCCCGGTGTGCCGGAGGTCACCCTCCCCTCCACCCGCGCGCCCGGCGGCCTCGCGGACGTCGCACCGCGGAGGCCTCCGGAGGTCATCGCGGTGGAGGTCCCTGCGCTCGCTCCGCTCGCGCCACCGGCGCCTCCCCCGCCTCCCGCTGCGGTCGGCGCGCCGAGCGCGCAGGAGCGCGACCCCGTCGAGCCCGCCGCCGACAGCGCCGATGGCGACCGCGCGACCCCGGAGCCGGCGGTGCCCGACGCGCCCGCGCCCCGCCCGACGCGGGCGCACGCGGGGTCCCCCGAGACGTCCGGCTATCAGCCGCGGAGCGAGGCGTTTCGCCCACCTCCACCCACGTTCTCCGACGAGAAGCCGGCGCACGCCTGGCTCCAGGCCCCGGCGTTGTCGGCCCTCGCAGAGCGCGCCACCTGGCTCGAGGAGGAGGCGCGCGCCATGGAGCACCCCGAGGAGCGCGCCCGGCACCTGCTCGCGTGCAGCGAGCTCCGCGCCATCGCGAACGATCCCGACGCGGCGCTGCTGCTAGCGGCGGAGGCACGGCAGCTCGCTCCGCACCTGCCCCTCGCGTGGGCCCAGACGCGCGGCCTCGCCGCCCCGGGCCCGGAGGCGCTCGCGCAGCTCGACGCCGAGGTGCCGCACGCCCGCACCTCCGCGGCGCGCGTGCACATGACCCTGCTCGCGGCCGACATCGCGCGGGTGCACGGCGACGACGCCGGGGCCCGCGAGCGATGGGAGAAGGCGACCAAGCTGGACCCGCTCGACATCCGCCCGGCGCTCGCGCGCGCCTGCGCGGCCCTTGGAGAGCGTGACCACGCGAGCACGGCCCTGCGCTCATCGGAGGTGCAGGAGCTCGAGGGGCTCGACGAGGCGGTCGGCCAGGTGCTGGCGCTGCGCGGGGCGCGCGCCGTTCCCCTGCCTGCGCCGCTCGCGGCGAACGACGCCGTGCGGAGGCTCCGAGGCCTCCTCGCGGAGCGCGATCTGCCTGGAGCCCAGCGCGTCTCCGCCGAGCTCGGGACGGTCGCGGGGCTCGCGACGGCGAGCGCGTGGCTCTCCTCCGCCTTCGGCGCGCTGTCCACCGCCACACGGCGTGCGTCTCAGCGTGCGCTGCGCCCGCTCGTCGACGCGGGGGACCGCGCCGCCCGCCGCGCGTACGCGGCCCGTTGCTTGGAGCTGTCGGACGTGGACGGCCTCCTCGAGACCCTCGCGACCGCGACCGGGCAGGCGTTCAGCCACGAGGAAGAGGCCGTGCTCATCTCGCTCGCCGGCGGTGAGCCGCGGTCGTGCACCGACGAGCTCACGGCGCCTGGACTCGCGCCGCTGGCGGCCGCGATCGCCGGCGCGACCGCGAGCGCCGCGGTCGATCGCGCGCGCCACGTCACCGGCTCGCCGGCGCAGCGGG
>DAORJJ010000458.1:0-5801 GCA_035439005.1 Polyangiaceae bacterium
CGGGAGCGGCGGCGGCCCCGCAGAGCGTGTCCCGGGGCGCCTCGCGTCGGCGGCGGCGCCGGGCTTCGCGCTCTTGGCGCCCGGGAGGGGCGGCGGCTTCGCGCTCCGCGTCGCCTCTTGCAGGACCTCGACCTGCTCGTCGATCGACCAGCTATCGCCCGTGATTTCAAGCAGCCGGTCGACGCTCAGCGGGTCGTCGAACTCCACCTCGATCGAGTCCACATCGGCCGAGCTTGGCGGCACGTTCGGCGTCGGGGGCTTCGGGGCGTCAGCCATGCGCGGAGGATTGCACGAACACGCGCAAAAGAGCGCGCCTTCCATCGAGAAGCGGCCGCGAGGGGCCCGGCTCAGCCGGCGCTGGCGGCGCTGGCGGCGCTGGCGGCGCTGGCGGCGGTGGAGGTGGCGCGCGCGACGCGCTCGGGTGCCGTGTACACGACGTGGCTGCCTGGGCGGACGAACCCGACCAGCGTGAGCCCGGCGCGCGCGGCGAGGGCGACCGCGTACGACGAGGGCGCGCCGACCGCGGCGAGCACCGGCACGCCGCACAGGATCGCCTTCTGCGCGAGGTCGTAGCTCACGCGACCCGAGACGAGCAGCACGCACGAGGAGAGCGGCAGGGACCCGGCGCGGAGCGCCCAGCCGACGACCTTGTCGAGCGCGTTGTGGCGGCCCACGTCCTCTCGCGCGAGCACGAGGTCGCCGTGGGGTGAGAAGAGCGCCGAGGCGTGGACGCCGCCGGTGGCCCGGAAGGTGGGCTGGGCGGCCGCCATCCGCTCCGGGAGCGCGCGGAGGACGTCGTCTTGGATGGTGAGCGCGGCGCCGCGCAGATCGCCCTCGACCTCGAGCGAGGACAGCGACGTCTTCCCGCACGCGCCGCAGCTCGACGAGCCGAGCGAGAAGCGCGCGAGCGAGCCCGGCGCGCCCGACGCGAGGTCGGCGACGAGCACGTTGCCGATCTCGTCGCCCGCGAGCCCGTCCGGGCGCGCGAGGCCGAGCAGGTCGCGCTCGCCTCGGAGCAGCCCCTCGCTGAAGAGGAACCCGCGGACGAGCTCCTCGTCGTGCCCCGGGGTGCGCATGAGCAGCGTCGCCTCGCCCGCGTCGACGCCACCCCTCGTGAGGCGCAGGAGCAGCGGCGCCTCGACGGCGACCCGATCTCGCGTCGCCCCGGAGAGCTGCGGCGCGCCGTCCGTGCTCGCGTAGACGTCGAGCTCGTGGACCGCGCTCACGAGCCGCTCGTGGGAGTGGGGCCAGGCGCCGCGGGGACGAGGGTGGCGCGGTGGGCGAGGATCGCCTCCCGCGCGCTCGCGCGGAGCCCCTCTCCCGCGCGCTCGTCGACGTGGGCGACCAGCTCGCGGCGCATCCGCGGGTCCCAGAACTTGGTGAGGTGCGCCGCGATCTGCGCGCGCGCGGCGGCGGGGTCGGGGTCCGACTCGAAGAAGGTCGCGATGTCGTTCGCCATGCGCACGAGCTTCTCTGCCTTCAAAGCGACACCTCGCCTTCGGCTCGGGGCCGCCATCGACCTTCGTTCGCCGTCGCTTGCGTGCTCATGCCGCACCGCTCCCGTCTCGAGGGTCGCGCTCACGGCGGACGCGGAGCTGGATGAGCTCGTGCTGGGCGTCGCGCTCGCGTTCGAAGCGCTTCTGCCACCCCGACAGCTCCGTCACGAGCGCCACTTGCACCGCGGTGACCTTGTACTCGGGGCAGCTCGTGGCCCAGTCGGCGTTGTCGGTGGTGACGACGTTCGCGCCCGACTCGGGGTGGTGGAACGTGGTGTAGACCACGCCCGGCTGCACGCGCTCGGTCACCGTCGCGCGGAGCACCGTGTCGCCCACGCGGCTGGCGAGGCTCACGCGATCGCCGTCGCGAATGCCGCGCTGCTCGGCGTCGTGCGGGTGGATCTCGAGGCGGTCCTCGTCGTGCCAGACCACGTTCAGCGTGCGCCGCGTCTGCGCCCCGACGTTGTACTGCGAGAGGATGCGCCCGGTGGTGAGCAGCAGCGGGAACTTGCGGGTCACCTTCTCGCTCGTGGGCACGTACTCGGTGACCACGAAGCGCCCCTTGCCGCGCACGAAGTCGCCCACGTGCATGACCGGGGTGCCGCTCGGCGCCTCGTCGTTGCACGGCCACTGGAGGCTGCCCAGCGCGTCGATGCGGGCGTAGCTCACGCCGCGAAACGTAGGCGTGAGGCGCGCAATTTCATCCATGATTTCAGATGGATGCGTGTAGCTCATCGTGTAGCCGAGGGCCGCGGCCAGGGCGACGGTTGTCTCCCAGTCGGCCTTGCCCGCGAGCGGCGGCATGACCTTGCGCACGCGCGAGATGCGGCGCTCGGCGTTCGTGAAGGTGCCGTCCTTCTCGAGGAACGACGAGCCCGGAAGGAAGACGTGCGCGTGCTTCGCCGTCTCGTTCATGAAGAGATCTTGGACGATGAGGCACTCGAGCGCGCCGAGCGCGGCGCTCACGTGGTGGGTGTCGGGGTCGGACTGGGCGATGTCCTCGCCCTGCACGTAGAGGCCCTTGAAGGAGCCGTCCAAGGCGGCGTCGAACATGTTCGGGATGCGCAGGCCTGGCTCCGCCTCGAGCGTGGTCCCCCAGGCCGCCTCGAACAGGGCGCGCACGGCCGGGTCGGAGACGTGGCGGTACCCGGGCAGCTCGTGCGGGAACGAGCCCATGTCGCAGGAGCCCTGCACGTTGTTCTGGCCGCGGAGCGGGTTCACGCCCACGCCGGGGCGCCCGAGGTTGCCCGTGAGCATCGCGAGGTTGGCGATGCCCATGACCATGGTCGAGCCCTGGCTGTGCTCGGTGACGCCGAGCCCGTAGTAGATCGCCCCGTTGCCGCCCGTGGCGTAGAGGCGCGCGGCCTCGCGCACGGTCTCCGGCGGCACGCCCGTCTCGGCGAACGTGGCCTCTGGGGAGCACCGCGGCTCGCGGATGAACGCGAGCCAGCGCTCGAAGGCCTCGGGCTCGCAGCGCTCGGCGATGAAGTCGCGCGCGTGGAGGCCCTCGGTGGCGATGACGTGGGCGAGCGCGTTGATGATCGCCACGTTCGTGCCCGGGCGGAGCTTCAGGTGGTGGGCCGCCTCGACGTGGGGCGTGCGCACGAGATCGATGCCGCGGGGGTCGATGACGATGAGCTTCGCGCGCGGCTCCTCGCGGAGGCGCCGCTTGAGCTGCGAGGCGAACACGGGGTGCCCGTCCGTCGGGTTCGCGCCGATGACGACGATGACGTCGGCCTGCCGCACGGAGTCGAAGTCCTGCGTGCCCGCGGACTCGCCCAGCGTGGTCTTCAAGCCGTAGCCGGTGGGCGAGTGGCAGACGCGCGCGCACGTGTCGACGTTGTTGTTGCCGAACGCCGCGCGGACGAGCTTCTGCACGAGGAAGGTCTCCTCGTTCGAGCAACGCGACGAGGTGATGCCGCCGATGGCCCCGCGCCCGTACTTCGCCTGGATGCGACGCAGCTCCGACGCCGCGTACGCGAGGGCCTCGTCCCACGAGACCTCGCGCCACGGCTCGGAGCTCGACCCGCGGATCATGGGCGAGCGCACGCGGTCGGGGTGGGTCGCGTACCCCCACGCGAAGCGGCCCTTCACGCACGAGTGCCCGTGGTTCGCGTGGCCGTCTTTGTTCGGCACCATGCGCACCACCTCGGCGCCCTTCAGCTCGGCCCGGAACGAGCACCCGACGCCGCAGTACGCGCACGTGGTGATCACCGCGCGATCGGGCTGGCCGGCCTCGATGAGGGACTTCTCCATGAGCGTCGCCGTCGGGCACGCCTGGACGCACGCGCCGCACGAGACGCACTCGGAGTCGAGGAAGGTCGTGGGCCCCGCCGCGACGGTGGTGTCGAACCCGCGCCCCGCGAGGGTGAGCGCGAAGGTGCCCTGGATCTCGTCGCACGCGCGCACGCAGCGCGCGCACGCGATGCACTTGCTGGGGTCGAAGGTGAAATACGGGTTCGAGAGGTCTTTCTCCGCCGAGAGGTGGTTCTTGCCCGGCCCGTAGCGCACCTCGCGCAGGCCGACGACGCCGGCCATCTCCTGGAGCTCGCAGTTGCCGTTGGCCGCGCAGGTGAGGCAGTCGAGCGGGTGGTCGGAGATGTAGAGCTCCATCGAGCCGCGGCGGAGCTTCGCGAGCCGCTCCGACTGTGTGCGCACCTTCATGCCTGGCTCGACCGGCGTCGTGCACGAGGCCGGGTAGCCCCGCTTGCCCTCGATCTCGACGAGGCAGAGGCGGCACGAGCCGAACGCCTCGAGCGAGTCGGTCGCGCACAGCTTGGGAATGCGCACCTGCACCTCCGCCGCGGCGCGCATGACCGACGAGCCCTTGGGGACCTGCACGGGGATGCCATCGATCTCGAGCGACACGAGCTCGTCGCCTGGGGCCTGCTCGCGCGCGGGCGTGCCCGCGTCGCGCTCCTTCACTGAGTACATGGGGCCTCCCCTGCGGGTGCGTCGGCGTCGCCCGGGGCGATGGGCCCGAGGTCCTCCGGGAACGAGTCGACCGCGCTCAGCACGGGGTAGGGCGTCATGCCCCCCATCGCGCAGAGCGAGCCGTGGAGGAGGGTGTCGCAGAGATCGCGCAGCAGCGTGAGCTTCGCGGCCCTCTGCGCGGGCTCGCGCGCGGCGCGGAGCGCGTCGATCACCTCGACGCCGCGCGCCGAGCCCACGCGGCACGGTGTGCACTTGCCGCACGACTCGAGCGCGCAGAACTCCATCGCGTAGCGGGCCATCTTGCCGAGGTCCACGGTGTCGTCGAACACCACCACGCCCCCGTGCCCGAGCATGCCGCCCGCGGCCGCGAAGGGCTCGTAGTCGAGCGGGGTGTCGAGCTTCGACTGGGGAAAATAGGCGCCGAGGGGCCCGCCCACCTGCACCGCGCGGATGGGGCGCCCCGTGGCCGAGCCGCCGCCGAACTCGTCGAGGAGCTGGCGGAGCGTGAGGCCAAAGCCCTTCTCGACGAGGCCGCCCTGCTTCACGTTCCCCGCGAGCTGGAACGGGAGCGTCCCGCGCGAGCGCCCCGCCCCGAAGGCCGCGTAATAGTCAGGTCCCTTGTCTAAGATGACCGGGGCGGTCGCGAGCGTGACGACGTTGTTCACGACCGTGGGCGCCCCGAAGAGGCCCGCGAGCGCAGGGAGCGGCGGCTTCGGGCGCACCATGCCTCGCTTGCCCTCGAGGCTCTCGAGCATCGCCGTCTCCTCGCCGCAGATGTACGCGCCGGCCCCGCGGCGGACCTCCACGTCGAAGGCGAGATCGCTGCCGAGCACGCTCGGGCCGAGCAGGCGGGAGCGCCGCGCGACCTCGAGCGCCTCGTGGAGGACCCGCTCGGCGTGGGGGTACTCCGAGCGCAGGTAGATGTAACCCTTCGTCGCGCCCGTGGCGCGCGCGGCGATGACCATCCCCTCGAGCACCAGGTACGGATCGCCCTCGAGGAGCATGCGATCGGAGAACGTGCCCGAGTCGCCCTCGTCGGCGTTGCAGACCACGTACTTCGTCTGACCCTCGGCGAGCGGCGCCTCGAGCACGGTGCGCCACTTGACGCCCGCCGGGAACGCGGCGCCCCCGCGGCCGCGCAGGCCCGAGCGGATCATCGCGTCGACGATCTGCGCCGGCGAGAGGGCGAGCGCCTCGCGGAGCCCACGGAGGCCGCCGTGCGCGGCGTAGTCGTCGAGGTCGACCGGATCGGTGACGCCCACGCGGGCGAACGTGAGGCGGTCCTGCGCGCGCAAGTACGGCAGCTGCTCGGTCGGCCCGAGGCACAGGGGGTGCTCGCCGCCCTCGAGGAAGCGCGCCTCGAAGAGGCCG
>DAORJJ010000459.1:0-5764 GCA_035439005.1 Polyangiaceae bacterium
CTTCGTGTTCCACAACGCGCCCTGCGACGTCCGCGTGCGGATCGGCCGCACGGTGCCCAAGGCCCGCGCCGGGAGCGCGCCGGCCTCGCGCTCGCTCGCCGAGGTCTTCGGTCTCGACGCGGCCGGGGGCGACGAGCTCGGCGCGGTCGGGCTCGCGTCTGCGGAGCCGGTCAAGGTCGGGCGGCTCCACCACGGCGAGCTCACGCTGGCCCTCGGGCCGTACGGACACCGGGTGCTCGCGGAGCTCGGCGCGGCCTCCGCCACCGACGCGGCCGACGCGGCGCGTGCCCCCCGCTCAGAGGCGGAGGCTGCGGGCCCCGAGGCCGAAGGCCGCGCGCCGGCGCACCTGCTCGAGCCGCTCGGCGACGACGATCGCGTCGGCGGCGTCGGGGAGGTGGAAGTGGCGCTCGCCGCCGTCCTGCTCGCGCACGACGAGGACCCCGTGCTCCTGGGCGATGGACGCGATGTCGCCCCACGCGAGGGCCACCTGCCCCCGATCGTCGTGGAAGACCAAGCCGTCATCGCGGACGCCGAGGTGCGCGTTCTCGAGGAGCGCCGTCACCAGCGCGCCGAGCCCTAAGACCACCGCGGCGAGCAGCACGAGGCACCCGGCGAGCGCGGCGAGCCGGGCCGCCTCGGCCTCGAGCCGCGGCAAGCACAGGAGCGACGCGAGCGCGCACGCCGACACGGCGCCGAGGCTCAGCGCGAGCAGCCACGGGGCGCGGTGCCTGGGGCCAGCGCTGCGGTCGGGGCGGACGCGGAAATAGGCGAAGCCTGGGGTGGGTCGCTCTTCGCAGGGGGACCAGCTCGCCACGCGCGCCTCGCTCTCAGCGCATCGCGGGCGGCCCGTAGTTGCGCGGCGGCGACCAATCGCCGCCGACGCGCGGCACGCTGGAGGGCGCCTGCGGCTGCGGGAGCGGCGACGCGCCCGGCGAGGTGCCGAAGCTCCGCGAGCCGGTGTACCCGCCCGCGGTGCCGTGAGGGCTGAGGGCGGTCCCGTAGCCGTAGCCGCCGCGGCCGAAGCCGCCGGTGCTCACGACGGTCTGCTGGTGCTGGCTGATGTTGTTGTTCACAATCACCGTGACGCCTCCGCCGCCGTGGGCCGGGGCGACCGCCGCGGGGCTCGCATAGACCGACTCGTCGACGCCGAGGCGGAGGGTGCGGCTCAGCCGCGGCCTCGACGCGCCCTGCTCCTCCCCGCGGAGGCTCAGCTCCTCGGCCGTGGGCGGAGACAGCGCCGGGATGGGCGCGTCCGACCGCGCGACCGAGCGCGGCGGGTCGGTGGTGCCCGCCGGGAAGCGCGCCTCCTCGGCGTGCGAGCAGCCCGCGAGCGACGCGATCGCGACGGCGAGCGACGTGAGCGACGTGAGCGACGTGAGCGACGTGAGCCAGCGGGCGCGGGTGGGGCGTTCGGTGTGCATGCCACCGAGAGTGTGCGTCCTCTCGCGCCGGCCGGCTACCGCTTTTTTGTCGCGCCTACGCGAGGCGGCCTTCGTGCAGCGCGCGGACGATGTCGAGGGCGGTGAGGATGCCCACCACCGAGCCGGAGTCGCTGACCACCACCACCCGGTGCACGCCGTCCTCGGCGAACCGGCGGATGGCGACGCGAATGTCGTCGTCGGGCGCCACCGTGACCACGCGCTTCGACATGGTGCGGCCGACCAGATCGCTCAGGTTGATCTCGCCGTCGGAGAGATCATCGACGATGTCGGACTTCGAGAAGACCCCGACGAGGCGGTCGGCCTCGATCACCGGCGCGCCGCTCACGCCGAGGGTCGCGAGGGTCACCGTCGCCTCACCCAGCGTGGAGTCGGGGGACAGGGTGAGCACGCTCTCGGACATCACCTCGGCGACCTTCAGCATGCGCGAATCATCGCGCCTCGCGCGCCGAGCGTCCACTCATCGTCACCCGCGGCCGGGCCCGCGCGAGCGCTCGTGCCCACGAGCCGCGATTCTCCTGCGGATTTCGAGCGACTTCACGAGGCGGGGCCGGACGCGCCCTCGCGGGTGAGCCGCGCGCGGGAGGCGCGCGAGAAGAGGAAATAGAACGGCAGGCCCGCGAGCAAGATGCCGAGCCCGATCGCGCACTCTTGCGGCCGACCGCGCACGAGCGAGACCGCGATGGCGACGTTCGCGATGACGTAGAGGAGCGGGACCACCGGGTAGCCCCACGCTCTGTAAGGCCTTGGAATCGATGGTCTTCTCACGCGCAGCATGTAGAGCGCGAGCGTGTCGGCGATGGTCGCGAGCACGATCGCGAACGTCGTGTAGTCGAGCACGCGGAGGAAGCTCCGGAGGCCGAAGACGAGCACCAGCGCGGTCGCGCCCTGCACCGCGATGGCCACGCGGGGCGCGCCCGAGGCCGCGTGCACGCGCCCGGCCTGGCGGAACATCAGGCCGTCGCGCGCCATCGCGTACGCGATGCGCGGGCCCACGAGCGTGTTGGCGTTCAGCGCGCCGAGCACCGAGCACAGGATGAGCACCGACAAGAACGTGCCGCCGCGCTCGCCGAACAGCGCGAGCGCCGTCGCGCGACCGACCGCGTTCTCCCCCGCGAGCCGCGACATGGGCAGCGTGGTCGCGTACGTCGCGTTGATGAGCAGGTAGATCACCGTGCAGACGCCGAGGCCGAGGAAGAGAGAGCGCGGGAGCGTGCGCTCCACGTCGCGGATCTCGCTCGCCACGTACACCGAGGCGTTCCAGCCGAGGTAGGTGAAGAGCACTGGCGAGAGCGCGACGCCGAACGAGAGCGTGGGCGCCTCGGCGGGGGCGGGCTGCGGCGCCGCGTCCACCGCCGCGTGCCCGAGCACGAGAGGCCCCGCGATGACGAGGCCGGCCAGCGCGAGCACCTTGATGACCGCCGTGACGTTGTTCACCGTGGCGCCCGCCCGGACGCCGAGCGCGTTCACCGCCGACGTGAGCAGCACGACCCCGCCGGCGAGCGCGTGCTTCGCGTAGGGGTGAATCGCGACGAGCCCCGCGACCCCGTTGGCGAAGCCGATCGCGAGGGTGGCCACGGTGCCCGCGTAGATGACGAAGAACGAGAGCCAGCCCACGAGGAAGCCCGCCAGCGGGTGGTACGCCTCGCGGAGGTACACGTAGTCGCCGCCGGCCCGCGGGAACATGGCGCCGAGCTCGGCGTTCGCGAGCGCGCCCGCGAGCGAGAGGAGGCCGCCCACGAGCCACGCGGCGAAGAACCACCCGCGGCTCGGCAGCGCCTGCGCGACGGCGCCGGGCGTGAAGAAGATGCCCACGCCGATGACGGAGGACACGACGAGCATCGTCGCGTCGAGGAGGCCGAGGGAGCGCTTGAGCTCCCCCGGGGTCTCGCCGGCGGCGGGGTCGACGCCGCGCTCGCTCAAGAGTCGATCGCGATGGACAGCCTCTGGCGGAGCGCGAAGTAGTCTTCGGAGGTGCTGAAGAGCACGAGCTCCTTCATGCGCTCCTTCACGGGCACGCTCGCGCCCTCCTCGTTCATGCGGAGGGTCTCGGCGCTCACCTGGAGGTCGTGCGCGAGCAGGAACCCGGCGCGATCGGCCGTGTAGTCGACGGCGGCGACCCAGCGCTTCAGGTCGAGCGCGCCGCCCGCCTGGAGCAGCTTGGAGACCACGCTGCCCAGCACGTCACGCTGGGCGCCGTGGAAGTCCTGGTTGATGGCGGCGAGCGCCTCCTCGACCTGGGCCTGGAGATCCGGGGTGACCGGGAACTGCGGCACGACGAGCTTGATCGCGGCGAAGAGCCACGCCTTGAGGCCGGTGCCGGTCGGCACGAGCTGGCGAACGTAGAAGCCCGCGCGGAGGTACGCGAGGTGGCGCCCCGCGAGGAACGCGAGCACCTGCGTGGGCGCGTTGAGCTCGAAGGCGGCGCGCCCGAGCAGCACCGCCGGGGTCTGCGCGTGCACGAAGCCCAAGGTGCCGGGATCGTTGGGGTTCTGGAACACCGTCGCCGGCGCTAGCCCGAGCACCCCCTGCACGTAGAAGAGCGTCTGGGAGATGGGGTACGGGTGCAGCGACGTGTCGATCGCGTACCTGGCGTCGTAGCCGAGGGCCTCGAGCGTCTGGGTGCGCGCCCGGATGATGGTCGGCTGAATGAGCGTGAAGATGCGCGTGAGCAGCGGATCGAGCTCGCCGTGGGTGAGGTGCCCCCAGTCGTCGTCGCTGAGCGCCGCCTGCGCGGCCGCCGCGTTCTCGGCGCGGTGCTTCTTGAAGAAGCGCTCCTCGTCGGGCTCGGCGAGCTTGAGCACCGCGAGCGCCTGGCAGAGGCACCACGCGGGGTCGGGCTTCTTCGAGTCGGTGAAGAGCTTGCGCAGGAGCTTGTAGCTCTCGACCCGGTAGGGGTTCTTGCGGAGCATCTGCGCCTGCGAGCGCACGGCCTTGTCGAGGTACTGCGCCGGATCGGAGGCGTAGAGCTCTGCGAGCCGCTCGCCGCGCGCCTTGTCCTCGGGGTCGAAGGCCTGCGCGGCCTCGAACGCGTCGATCGCCAGCTCGGGCTCGTTCAGGTGCTCGTGGTAGAGGCGGCCGAGCTCGTCAAGGATCTTGACGATCGCGCCCCGGTCGGCGGCGTCCTTCGCGGCGTCGAGCTGCGACTTGAGCATGCGCTCGACGCGCACGTGATCGCCCTTCTCGCGGTAGAGCTCGACGAGCTCCTCGACCGCCTTGGCGACGCTGGGGTCGAACTTGAGGGCCTTCTCGTAGAACTCGATGGCCTGGTCGAGGTTCTTCACCTGCCGCCGCGCGATCGTGGCCGCGGTGTGCATGTACTTCGCCCGCTGCTTCGCGTCGTCGACGAAGTCGGCGAGGCGCGTGACGACGTCGATGAGCTTCTCCCAGTTCTGCTCCTCGGAGTAGAGCTGCATGAGCTTGGTGAGGAGCTTGCGGTCGTCGGGGCGCTCCTCGAGAGCGGCGACGTAGTTCTTCTGCGCGGACGCGCGGTCCTGGAGCTTCTGGAACTGGATGTCGCCGATCTCGAGGAGGAGCTCGAAGCGCTCGGTGCCGAGGGCGATCTCGACGCGGCGCTTGCGGACGGCCACGGCCTCGGTCCAGTTCTCCTGCGCGTCGAACACCTTGGCGAGCGCGCGCGACGGGCGCGGGTTCGAGGGGTCCAGATCCGCGGCCTCACGGAGCGGCGCCTCGGCGGCGGCGAGATCGCCGCTGCGGCGAGCGCTCTCCCCGAGGTGGTAGAGGGCCTCGGCGCGCTCGGTGCCCACGAGCTTGTGGCCGTAACGCGAGAGCAGGTCCTCGTGCATTTGGTACGCCGACTGGGGATCGCCGTACTCGAACAGCGCCGTCGCGGCGCGCGAGAGGGGCTCCACCTCGCCCTGCGCCTGCTCCTTCAGGGCCTCGATGGCCGACAGGAGGCGCGGGTTCGTCATGGAGGGCGGCGCCACCGACTTGAGGCCGGACAGGCTGGCGGGCTCGCCGGGCGCGGGCGGCGGGATCGACGGGTGCGACGCGTGCGCCGGACGGTTGGTCTTGCCGAAGGCCTCGATGAAGCGCACGAGGACGCGCACGGCCTCCTCGCGCGAGAGCACCTGCGTGCGTGTGACCAGGGACTCGTAGAGCTTCGAGGCCTCGAGCATGCGATCGGCGTCGAAGGCGAGGTCGCCGAGCACGAGGAGCGCCTCGGCGTTGGAGCCGTCGAGCTCGACGGCCTTCTTGGCGGCGGCGCTGGCGTCGTCGCGCCCGCGCGGGCCCTGGCTCATGAGCGCCTTCGCGAGCTCGGAGGGGAGCTTCGCCTTCGCGAGGGTGCCCTCGGCGAACTGGAG
>DAORJJ010000460.1:0-5758 GCA_035439005.1 Polyangiaceae bacterium
GTAGAGGCGGACCTCGGCGTCCACGGCGTGCGCGACCTTGCGCGGCTGCCGAGGGCCGCGCTCGGGGCCCGCCTCGGCGCGCGCGCGGCCGAGATCATGCAGCTGCTCGAGGGCGACGATCGCGCGCCGCTCACGCCTCACGTGCCTCGGCGCGCCCCCTCCGAGACCCTCGAGCTCGAGCACGGCACCGACTCGCTCGAGGCGCTCTCGTTCGTCGTGAAGACCCTGGCGTCGCGGCTCGCCCTGCGCCTCGCTGGGCGCGGCGTGGGCGTGGTCAAGCTCACCCTGGAGCTCGCGCTCGACGCGCGGCTCGCGCGCCATGCGTCGAGCGACGCCGCGCCCGAGCGAAAGCGCTGCGTCCTCACGCTGCCCACGCCCATCTCACACGCGCGTGAGCTCTTCGTCGTGCTGCGCGCGCGCCTCGAGCGCACGCTCTTGCCCGCGCCGGTCCTCGCGCTCACCCTCCGGGCCGACGAGTGCCGCGCGCGCGTCCACGTGCCGCGGTCGCTCTTCGAGCCAGAGAGCCAGGGCAGCCGCGCGATGCCGCTGCTCGTCGCGGAGCTCTCCGCGGAGCTCGGCGACGGCGCCGTGGGGAGGCTCGCGCTCGGCGACAGCTGGCGCCCGGACGAGCGCTCGGTGCTCACGCCCTTCTTCGGCGACACGCCGAGCACGCCGAGCCGTGACGAGCCCGCGCCGTCGCCGGAGGCCTCGCCCGAGCCCTCGCTGCTCTTGCCCGAGCCTCTCCCGGTCGAGCGCCGGCTCGTCACCGCGTTTCGGTTCGTGGCGCGCCACGAGTCGCTCGCGTGGTGGCGCGCTCCGGCCGCCACGGCGCTCGTCACGCCGAGCGCGTGTGACCGAGTCGCGGCCACGGTCGAGGGGCGCGCGGCGCTCGTCGAGCTCGACAAGGTCGACGGCGGCGCGAAAATCCTGGGGTGGCTCGACTGAGCCGCCACCCCGTAAATTTGGCTGCGGGCCAACTTCTTGGGGAAGAAACTTTTCTCGCCCGAAATGTCACGCAAGGTGTGGCGCTGTGCTTGCGGAGTGCACAGTGTGTGCAATACACGCACGTCATCGGGCGCTGTCGCCCACCTCGAAAAAGCACAAGGAACCCGGCCATGACCCCCCAGTCGCCCCAGCTCGACCGCAAGACCCTCGCCGCCCACGTCCTCGTCGTCCTCGCGCGCGCCCAGCGCGCCGGCCGCGTGCTCACGCTGAGCGACGTGGCCGCCGAGCTCGAGGTGCGCAAGGGGGACGTCCGCGCGGTCGTGGCGAGCCTCCACGGCGAGGGCTACGTCGACGCGCTGCGCATGGTGCTCACTCTGCCAGGGCTCGCGCTGGCGTCCTCCCTCGGTCGGTCCCGCCTCCGCTCGCTCCGCGCCGTCCCGACGACCGCCGCGGCCGTCGTCGCGGCGTAGGCCTCGCGGCCTTACGCCCGCTTGCGCCGCCGGGCGAGGCCGCGCACGACCATCGCGGTCGCCACCGCCGCGGCGGCGAACGAGAGGCCCGCCCCGCCGCTCTGGCCGGTCGTGTCGCACGAGCACCCGGACACGGGCGCTGCCTTCGCCCCGGCGTCGGCGCCGCCGTCGCCCGAGGTGCCCCCGCCGCACGCGAGCACCGTGACCTCGGCCGCCGCCGCGGGCGGGGTGAGGGAGGCGCCGAGGACGCGCGCGGTGACCTCGGCCTTCACGAGGCGCTCGTTCGTGGGGCAGGGCACGTAGACGTCCGCCTCGAAGGTGCCGTCCGGGTTGGCGTTGCCGTACTTGAGCGGCGCGTTGTCCTCGCCGTCGAGCGCCGCCTTGAGGCCGACGATCTTGATGTAGGGCAGCAGCTCCGCGGAGGGCTTGAAGCGGATCTTGACGATCGACACCTCCTTCTTCACGGTGCACGCGCCCCCGTCCTCCGGGTTCGGCACGTCGCGCATCTCCACGCTCTTGCCGAGCACCTCGAGCTCACCCACCGCGGCGGGCGTCGGCGCCGCCGGCCCGGTCTTGATCTCGACCTCCGCGCGCGGCATGGGGGAAGTCCCCGTCGCGCACTCCTTGTCGTAGCGGATCTTGTAGGTCCGGTTCGGCCGGAGGCCCTCGGCCGGCTTCACGACCTTGTACGCGGGATCGATCGGATCGTCGTCGAAGTTGGCGAGGAGCGGATCGCCAGCCTCGTCGAGGATCTGGGCGAACGGCGTGAGCTGCCCCGGCATGGGCGGCTCCCCCGTGTCGGGCCCCGCGTCGACCGGCTGGGGGACGAACTTGCCCACGAGGGCGCGGTAGCCGATGCCGGGTGAGTTCGCAGGGATGGTGCCGCCGGCGCCGAGGATCTCGCCGGGCACGCACTCGGGCTTCGGGCAGTCGCCCGCGTGCGCGGCGCCCGCCGAGAGGAGCACGAGCAGCGCGGCCAAGGGCGAGAGCCGGCGCGCGTGCGCGCGGAGCGAGCGAGACGGGACGAGCTGCGAGGGGTGCCTGGACGCCATGCGCCAAGCATCGCACGTTTCTCGCGAGGTGGCGAAAGTCGAGGTGCTCGCGTCGCTCACTCGGAGCGCAGGTCTTGGCAGCACCGAAAGCCGGTGGAGTAGTCGTGGTAGCTGCGCGCGTGGGCCGTCGTTCGGTAGTGGCAGCCCTCGCCGTTCTGCAACACGTCGAGGTAGTAGCCGCCCGCGAACATGCCGTGCCCGTTAGGCAGCTCGTCGGCCACCCACTCGTGCGCGTTGCCGACGAGATCGTACACCTCGAGCTCGTTTCGGCAGAGCGCGCGCGCTCCGGTGAGCGCGAAGGTCCCCGGGACCTCGCCCAGGCGGGGATCGTTCAGGCGCGTCCAGACCGCGGGATCGACGCCGGGCGCGGGCCCAGCCGGGTGCCGCCGACGGCCCGACGCCGCCCCTGAGCGATGTGGCGAGGCCGGCCCCCCGGCGCGCGCCGGCGTGCGCGGCTTCTTGCCCGGCTTGCTCTTGCCCGGCTTGCCTGGCTTGCCTGGCTTGCCTGGCTTGGTCGTCGACCTGGCGGGGGAGCCCTTCGCGCCCCGTGGGGGTCGCGTGGCGGCAGGCGTCGCGTGCGCGAGCAGCGCGCCGGGGAACACCACGCCGATGGCGCTCCGCCCGTCGTCGTTGCACGTCCCGGCCGCGCGCTTCGCCGCGTACGGGTAGGCGAGCCGCCCCGCGCCCTCGCAGGCCCGCGCCCACTCGGCCTCGCTGCACAGGCGCTTGCCCGAGGCCGCGCAGGCGTCCGCCGCCTGCAGCGCGCTGACGTAGGTCTGGGGGAGCACGCCGGGGCGCGAGAGGGCGCGCACGTCGTCGCCGTCGGAGGGCGTGAGGTTGTGAGGGTGCTCGCGCAAAGAGCCGTCCGGCGCGACGACCACGAGCGAGGCCTCCCAACGGTCGATGCAGACCTGGTCGTCCAGCGCGGCCATCCCCTCGGGGCACGCGCCCTGCGCCGCGCGAGGCGCGCTGGTCGCGTCGGCGTCGGCGTTGGCGTCGCTGGCGTCGGAATCGCTGGCGTCGGCGTCGGAATCGCTGGTGTCGGCGTCGGAATCGCTGGCGTCGGCGTCGGAATCGGGACCCGAGTCGCTGGCGTCCGCGCCGCCGTCGAGCGATCGCTCCGGCGCGCGCGCGGGGGAGCACCCGCCCGCCAGCGCGGGGGACAGCGCCCCGAGCGCCGCCATGAGCGCGAGCAGCGCGCGGAGCTTCACGGGGCGCGCGCCCCCAGCTCGCCCGTCCCTACCGCGGCGAGGCGCGCCGAGGACCTGGAGCTTCGAACCGGCATGCGACGCATCCTCCCTCTCCAGACGTCGCCGCACGGCGCGCGCGACGCGCGCGACGCGAGCGCCGCCGCGGTCACGCGAGCCCGAGCCTCCGCTCCAGATCCTCGACGGACTTCTTCGCCTCGAGGAGCCCGCACTTCGTCGCTGTCTGGTAGGTCTTGATGGCCAGCAGCTTGTTGCCGCCGCGCAGGTGCTCCACCACCCCCGCGGGCGCGTCGGGCACGCCCATCGCGACCGGCGACGGCGCGCCCGGCCACGTGAGCGCGACACGGCAGAACGTGCACGCCACGACCCCGTGTGAGATCGGGGCGCCGCACGAAGGGCACGAGACGACGGACACCATGCGCGGAGAGTAGCGCCCGCGCCGCCCGAGTGCACGGGCGGCGCGACGTGACCACGCGGGGCCGCCGGGCCCCCTCGGCTCAGGGCGTGTACGGGCAGGCGCAGTTGGCGCGGAACAGGGCCTCCATCTGGACGGCGCTCGCGCAGACGCTGTCGTCGCCGAAGCGGCCGCCGTACTCGATCTCCCCATTGTACTTGAAGCACGTACAATCGGCCCCGTTGCACTGCAGGGCGTAGCTCCCCGTGACCGGATCGGAGCGCGTGCAGCTGCAGGCCCGCCCAACGGCGGAGGGGGTGCACATCGGCACGCTGCACGTGCCGCCGTCGGGCTTCGCGTCGGCGGAGGCGTCGACGCTCGCGTCGGTCGAGGCGTCGACGCTCGCGTCGACCCCGGCGTCCTGCTGCACCACCTGCCCGCGGGTCGTGAAGGAGAACGTCGGGCTGACGGCGCTCCCCACCCAGCTCCACGCGCGCACGCGCCAGTAATAGGTCTGACCTGGCGCGAGCAAGCCCCGCCGAAGGCGCAGGGACGTGCCGTAGGTGGCGCGGCGCCACACGAGCCGCTTGAAGCCTTCGTCTTTGGAGAACTCGACGATGTACCGGACGAAGCGCGGCGCCGTCTGATCCGCCCACGAGAACACGGGCGGCGGGTCGATCGCCACGCCCTGGCTGCCGTTCTCGGGCGCCGACGCCGACGGGGCCGCGGGGACCGCGAGCGGGGCGCGCTCGACCGTCGAGCCGCTGCCGCCCTCGCTCGTCAGGCCGCCCTGCAGCGGCGACGGATCGCCCATGCGCTGGCTGCAGCTGAACGTCGGACCCGGGTCGTGGAGCTGCACGCCCCACGTGCCTGGCGTCGCGGGGATCTTCAGCTCGTAGAGCGTGTGCGGGCTCGCCTCGTTCGGCGAGGGCCCGAAGCTGTAGCCACCCTCGACGCCCGAGGCCTTGTCGTCGAGCAGCTCGCCGTTCTTGCGGACCTCGATCTTCTTGTTCCCGTAGGCGCGGATGTCCCAGCGCTCGCGGCCGTTGCCGGTCCACACGCCGAACTGGTTGTAGCAATCGGGAGAGATCTTCTCGCCCGAGAAGAACCAGTCGTTCAGGAGCCAGAGGTTCGCGCCGTCGAAATCCGCGTAGAAATACGAGTACATGCCTCGCGCGGCCTTCACGTCGAACCACTCGTAGTCCTTCGCCTCCGGCGTCCAGTCGTTGAAGGCGCCGTCGGCGGTGTGCTTGTGCTTGCTCCCCGGGTTGACGAGCGGGGCGGGCGGGGTCGGCGAGGTCTTGAAGTCGAGCTTCGGGCCGCCCGAGATGGCGAGCCCGAGGTCGTCTTGAACGCCCGTGAGATCGAGCGCGCAGCTCGCCCCGGTGGGCAGCGCGGCGGCCGGGCGGAACACGACCGTGAGCCGATCGTCCGACACGCTCGCGACGCCGGCGACGGCCTGCCCGCTGCACTGGAGCTTCACGGTCTCGGCGGTGACCGACGCCGCAGCGACGGGCTTGCTGAACACGACGGGGATGGGCGCGTCGAGCGGGAAGCTCTGGCGTTGGAGCGACGGCACGGAGGCCGCGACCACCGGGGGCACGCCCGCCGCCGTGGCGCCGGTGCCGGCGCCGAAGAAGAGGTTGCCGTTCTGCACGGTGAGGAACTTCGGGAGGGCGCCCTTGTTGG
>DAORJJ010000461.1:0-5747 GCA_035439005.1 Polyangiaceae bacterium
CCCACGCGACGCGTGGGCGTCGCGCGCGCTCGGCGACGGCGCGGGGCGGCGGTTCGACCGATCCCATGATCTCCCAGACGTACCACGCGCCGCGCGCCCCCGCGCGTCCACCATGCATGCAAGATGCATGTATGCAAACTACATGCAATCGGAGGAGCTACGCCGCGCACACCGGGAGGAGGTCGCCGGTGGCGGTTCGACGCTTGGGGACGCGGACGGTGAGGACGCCGTCGCGCACGTTCGCGCGCGCGCGCGCGACGTCGGCGTCGGGCGGCAGCGCGATCTCCCGGTACCCGTCGCGCTCGTCGAGCTCGGACAGGCGAGGCGACCCGGGGGGCGCCGCCCTCCGCTCGACGAACACGGAGAGCGTGTCGAGGTCGTTCCACGCGACGTGGGTGTTGCTCGGGGTGGCGCCCGGGACGTCGAGCACGAGGCGCAGCTCTCGCTCGTTCTCGAACAGATCGAGCGCCGGGAGCGCCGCTCTCCCTCGCGTGCGCGCTCCGCGCGAGCTCGTGACGGGGACGTCCCCGCCCGTGAGCCTGGACAGCTTGTCCCGGGTCCATTCGGCGAGGGTCTCCATGCGCTCACCGGGGCCGTGCGGTGGGCGCGGGGCGTCGGCCTTGGCGAGCGTGAGGGTGAGGATCCCGTCGCTCACGGTCGCCCTGAGCTGCTCGGGAGTGATCGCGCAGGGCAGCGCCAGCGCGCGAGAGAACTGGACGTCGCGGCGCTCCCGCCGACGCGCCCAATATCCCTCGGGCGCGACCACGCGGCGCTCTCCCGCGATGGTGAGCTCGCCGCGCCGCAGGGTGATCGCGACGTCCCCCTTGGAGAGCCCTGGCACGTCCGCCCGGAGCACCAGGCTCGCGCCGGCGTCGTAGAGGTTCACCCGCGGAGCCGTGGACCACTCGCCGCGGGGGGGCGCTCCCTGCGAGGCCCGGTCCGCGTCACCCCAGCTGCGGCGGATGCGTCGCCGCAGCTCGCGCATCGATCGACGGACGTGGGAGAGCACTGCCTGACGTAGACCGAGCATTCGACCCTCTTGCAGGACCTGCGCGGGAGCGGCGCCGCGGAGCCGTCACGCGACGTCGGACCACCGGCTCCCAGGCCCCGCCCGGCGGAGCTTCGCGCGCCGACGTCGATCGCGCGAGGGCCCTCGCGTGGCGGCTCGCCACGCCTTGGACAGCGCGTCCCGCCGCTCGATCAGGGCGCGGAACCCGAGGCCGGCGTCGTCGAGGGTGTCCTCGCGAAGTGACGAGCCGAGCCCAGGCACGAACCACTCGGGGGAGGGATCGAACAGCGCGGGGTCTTCCTCGACGGCGGGGAATTCGGCGAGGGGCGTGAGCTCGGAGCGTGGCGACATGGGGTCCTCCTTTCCTTGGTGGCGTGCGTCTGGCGCGATCGGCGGCGCCGGAGCGCCTTGTTTTTTCGGCGTAAACATCGGTGGCGCCCTCGTCAAGCGACGACGCGCGCCTTTGTTGTTGGGCGCGGTGCGCGTGGCGCCGGGCGCGGACGACGACGGGCCGCGGTCCGAAACTCACGGACCGCTAGGCATGCAGAGTGCAGCTAGCCGCCGCCGTGGCCGCCGTGCCCGCCGTGGCCGTAGCCGCCGCGGCTCCGCGAGAAGCCGCCGGGGAAGAAGAGCGGGCGCCCGTAGGCGAAGCCGAAGCCGCCGCGCGCGCGCGCGTAGAACACCGGGTCGTCTTGCAGCACGGGGCGGCGATCGATGTGCAGCGCCGCGGGCGCGAGGGTCTTGTCCCAGTCGAGCCCGCGCTCGAGCCCCGACAACCAAGGCAGGTCCACGAAGTGGGCCACGATGCCGCTCGCTTGCCACTCGCGCAGCACGGGGTAGAGATCGTCCTCCTCGCCCTCGGTGTCGTCGAGGCTCTCGACGAGGTACACGACGCGGGTGATCCCGAGGCGGCGCAGGTCGTCCACGCTCGGCAGGTCGTGCGCCTGGAGCATGTACCGGTTGTCGTAGTCGTCGCCGGGGTCGTCGTCGCGGTAGGCGAGGCGCCACGAGTCGAGCAGGAACAGCGGGTGCGAGGCGTGCGAGGCGTGCGAGGCGGCCGCGTCGCGCGGCGGCCGCGGGGGCCCCAGGAGCACGAGGGCCGCGAGGGTCTCGTCGGCGGGCACGAGGCCGATCTCGGAGGGCCAGTTGTTGAACGTGAGCACGGGCGAGATGGGCTCCGACGCGTACCGGGGCAGCGCGGCGCCGAACGCGACCGAGGCCGCGCCGCGCATGTCGCAGAGCCACAGCGTGCCCTTGGGGAGGCCCACCTCGCCGAGGCGCCGCGCCGCGCGGGTCGCCTCGAACAGCACGTCGAGCTCGGCCACGTCGGGCAGCTCGGCGCGCCCGCCCATGGCGTCGAGCGAGGCGATCAGGGTGCTCTTCTCGTAGCGCGCCCACGGATCGCTCGCCGCGAGCTCCCAGCGAGCCAGCACCTCGCGGGCGGAGGGCACGGCCATCGCCTTGGGGAACGGGACGTCTTGCGTCGCGAAGGCCACCGATACCGAGGGCGTGAAGGGTCGCAGCGAGCAGGCCGTCGCCAGGGTGACGAGCGAGAGCAGGCTCACGCCCTGCGCGCCGCGGCGGCGGCTCACGCGCGCACCTCGGAGCGGCGGCCGACGGCGCCCTCGCGCTCACGCCGGAGCGCCGGCGTGTCGAGCACCACGGGCACCACCAGCGCGTCGTGCGAGGTGTGGCTCTCTTCGGTCAACCTCGCGAAATAGCCCTGAAATTTGCCGTCGAGGACGTACACGCCGAGGGTGACGAGGCGCGGCCCCCACGGGGTGGAGACCGGGCGCTGCGGCACGAAGCGCTGCGCGATCCACGGCTCGTGTTCGTCGCCGCGCTCGTCGCGCTCGTCGCAGGCCCGCCGCACGCCGTCGACGAGGCGCGCCCACTCGTCGTCCGGCTCGAGGGCGCCCACGAACACCTCGTCGCCTACGCGCCCGAGCGCGCGCTTGAGCACCCAGCGCTCGCGCTCTTCGAGCAGCGGCGCGTCCCCAGGGAGCGTGGTGTGCGGGAGGCGCTCGGCGACGGCGTCGGCGAGGAGCGCGCGCGGGCCGAGCTCTTCGCGCCACGCGGGCGCCATCGCGCACGCGCGCGCGAACGCGAGCTTCGACTGCTCGAACATGGCGGCGAACGACGAGAGCGTGGCGAGGTGGCCGGCCGCGATCGCCTCCGCGAGCGGCCCCGCGATCGGGAGCTCCGCGAGGTGCTCGCTCGGGTAGAAGCGGTAGAGGACGCTCACTGGCTCGCCGTCGAGGGTGCACCGCGCGTCGTCCACTCGGAGCGCGGTGGGGCCGGTGCGGCGCGCGCGACCCCCGGCCGCCGTGACCGCGCGCTCGACCAGCGCGCAGATGGCGAGGTCCTCCGCGTACGCCGTGGCGAACACGAGCGCGACGAGGCCCCTCGGGGAGCCGGGCCCGCCCGACGCGGCGACGAGGCGCGCGGCGAGGGCTCCGAGCACGGGCGTGACGTCGGCGCGGCCCTTGTAGCCCGCGAGCCGCAGCAGGTCGGGCAGTCCGTGCGCCTCGTTGAGGCCGCCGGGGCAGTCGGCGTTGACCTCGCAGGCCCGGAAGCGGTCGTCCTCGCCGAGGAGCAGGTCGACCCGCGCGAGGCGCGCCCGATCGCCGGCGGCGTGCGACGCGCGGGCCAGGGCGAGCAGCGGCGCCGAGAACCCGTAGCGGGCGGCCTCGTCTTCGCTCGCGAGCGCGACGCGCGCGGCCTCGCCGATCGCGGCGCACGCGGCGAGCGCTGCGGCCTGCGCGTCCGCGTGGGCAGCCTCGGTGAGCACGAGCGGGTGCAGGTCGACGCGGCGCCGGCCCGCGACGTGCTCGTCCCACACGAGGTGCGTGAGCCGGAGGCGACGCGAGAGGCCCGGCAGCGAGAGGGGATCGGCGATGGGCAAGCGCGCCACGTGCGCGAGGGCCGTGGGCGCGAGCGTGGGCGCGACGGCCGGCGCTCCCGGCGCGGGCGCGGTCACAACGTGTGCTCCGCGAGCGCTTGAAACAACGCAGGATCTTCCGCGCCGAGGCCGTAATACAGCACGCCCACTTCGGGCGGCAGCGACGTGGCGAACGCGCCGAGCGCGAGGCCCGTGGACTGCGCGTCGTCGTACCAGACCTCGTGCGCCGCGCCCGCCTCGACGTAGCTGAACGTGAGCGCGCCCGTCGGGCCGCGCCGGGGCGAGGCCCCGTAGGTCGCGGCGAGCCCGCGCGCCTCGAGCACGCTCACGCCGCGCGGGCCGCGGGGCCCGAAGTCGGTGCCGTAGAGCGGCACCGCCACGGCGGTCTCGCGCTGCTCGCGGAGGGCGAGGCGCACGGCGTCGGTCGCCCAGCCAGGGTCGAGCGTGGGGCCCGGCGCGGTGTCGGAGTAGTCGAGCGTCATCACGCGGAAGCGGTCGACGCTCGCGGCGAGCGCCGCGCGATCGAAGGCCTCGCCGTTGGGCAGATCGCTCGGCGTGGCGACCGACGGCGGCAGCAGGAGCCCGAGCGGCTTCTTGGCCGGGCGGAGCTTCGCCCACACCGCGGCCACGAGCTTCGTGAGGTCGGAGCGCGCGGCGACCGGCGCGCTCAAGAGATCGAGATCGACCGCGTCGACCTTCGCCAGCAGCGGGTCGAGCGAGGCCACGAGCGCGTCGCGAAACGCCGCGTCGCCGAGGAGCCGGCGGGTGCGCTCCGCGTCGTAGCGGACGCCGGTCTCGTCGGTGAACGCCACGCCGAGCGAGACCTGGTAGCCCAGCTCGTGGAGGCGCGCGAACGTGCGCTCGAGCTCGTCGCGGGCGCCCTTGTCGGCCGGGCCGAGCGCGCCCGTCTCGCGGGGCACCATGCAGAGCAGCAGCACCTCGCTCGCGATCGCGCGGGTCGACGCGCGCGCGAGCGTGGCCTCCTGCCACGGGTCGAGGCCGCACGCGTCGACGAGGAGTGTGCCCCTGCGGCGCGGCAGCGGCGTGTCTGCGCCGAGGCCCACCGCGTCGAGCGGCGTGGGCCCTTCGCCGTTGCAGCCGAGCGCCGTGGAGAGCGCGAGCGCGGCGACCCCGATCGCGGTGAGGAGCCCCGCGCGCCGTGATCGCCCGTGAACGTGTGTAGACTGCATGCTAAGTTCCCCAGACCCAGGAGAGGTTCAGGCTCGCGCCGGCGAGCGGGCGCACCTCATAGAGGCGCGGCGCGAAGCTGAGGCACACGCGGTTCTCCGGGTCGAGCCGGCGGCACCCGGAGAGCTCGGCCCGCGCGCTGAACGCGAGGCCGATCACGTCGGCGTCGACCTCCTCGCGGCCCGCCGCGAGCGTCGCCTTGCCCCCGTAGAGCACCGCCCCCACGCGCGCCGTGACCTCGAAGAAATAGCGCCGGTGGGTGAGCCGCACTCCGAGCCCAGGCCCGAGCACATCGAGGGCGAACATGCGCCACGGCTGCACGGTCGCGAGCGTGCCGTCCACCGCGCTGCGCACGGGCGCGTGGTCGCCGATCGCGCCGTAGAAGCCAAACCCCACGAGCGGGATGGTGAGCCGCGGCCGCACCACGTAGGTGAAGTCGGTGTGCCCGCCGAGGCCGCGGAAGCCGCCCGCGGTGGGCAGGGTGCCGCTCACCGCGTCGCGCGACGACAGGCTCGTGTCTTCGCTCAGGCGCAGCGTGGGGACGCGGCTGGTCGCGGCGAAGCCGAGCCCGAAGCGGAGCTCGAAGCCCGTGCCGCGCGCGGGCGACGCGGCCCGTGCCGCGCTGGGGCAGCCGGCGCACAACGCGAG
>DAORJJ010000462.1:0-5741 GCA_035439005.1 Polyangiaceae bacterium
CTCGGTGCCGCCGCCAGGCGCCGGGGTGCGTGCGCTCGGCGCGATGCCCCCCACGGCCGACACGTACGAGCTCGACGACACGCTCAGCCCCCCCGAGCAGCGGCGCTACCTGGGCGCGGTCCTCGATCACGCGATCGCCCGCCCGCGCGGGGCGCTGCTCGGCGGCCTCGACGCCCCGACCCTCCTCCGCGGCGCCCCTGCCTCCTCGCTCGTGGCGCTGGCCTCGCTGGCGGCGCGGTTGGACTCCGCGGTCGACGCGCCCGCGCGCGCGCCGGGAGCGGAGGCGCGCGCGCTCGTGGCCACCCTTCGCGTGCTTGGTGTGCCTTGGCCCAGCGAGGCCCTCGACGTCCTCGGCTTCGAGCCCGAGCACGCGGCCGAGGCGCTCGCGGCGGGCGAGCTCGCGGTCCACGAGCAGCGGCTCTGGGCCGCGCGCCCGGCGCCCGAGCGGCCCGCGCCCTCCAGCAGCGCGTCGTCGGCGCGCGCAGCCGAGGCGCTCATCCACACCCTTGGCCACGACGGCTGGGCGCTCGGTCGCGCGGCCGAGCTGCTCCTCGATCGCGACCTCGAGCGGGCCGACGCGACGCACGCGCGCGCCCTCGAGCTGCTCGCCGATCCCCTCGCCCGGCGTGATCTGCGCCGCCGATGGCTGCACTCCACACGCAATCGCGACGGCCTCGAGCAGCTCGTGTTGCGGGCCGCTCGGCGCGCGCTCGACGCTGGCGAGGCCGAGGAGGCCCTGCGCTGCGCCGAGGCCTGCGCCACCTCGCTCGGGGCCACCGCCGAGCACTGCCTCGTGGTCGGGCGCGCGCGCGTCGGCGTGGGCGACCTCGTCGGTGGCCGGGTGGCCTTCGAGCGGGCGCGCGCCCGAGCGGGCGGCGACGGCGCGCTCGACGCCCCGATCGCGGTCGAGCTGGCCGAGGTGGCGTACGCCCAGGGCGCGTTCGACGTCGCGCGGGTCGAGGCCGACCGCGCCCGCGTCGCGAGCGGTGGCGAGCTCCGCGCGACGCTGCGCGCGAGCAACGTGCTCGGCAAGATCCTCCTCGCGGAGGGCAAGTGGGACGAGGCCGACGCCCACTTCGCCGACGACGCCATGGCGGCCGCGGGCGCGGGGCTCGTGTCCGAGGGGCTGCGCGCGCGACTCAATCGCGCGATCGCGGTGCAGTCGAAGGGCCTGCTCGACGAGGCCGACGCGATGCTGCGCGAGCTGCTCCACGACGCGGAGGCCGCGTCCGACGAGCGCGCGTGCGCCTACGCCCTCACGAACCTCGCGGTCGTCGCGTGGACACGCCACGACTACGGCACGGCGCTCGACTGCCTGGAGCGCACGTTCACCATCCGACGGGCCCTCGGCTCGCCGGCGACCATCTCGCACACGGTCGCCAGCTTGGCCGAGCTGCGGCTCCGCCTCGGCCTCTACGAGCACGCCCGCCACACCCTGACGTTCGGTCGGCGCGCAGGCATGAACTCCGCCACCGCGTCGCAGTTCGCCGTCGTCGCCGCCCACCTCGCGCTCGCGCGCGGCGATACGCTCACGGCGCGGCGGGAGATCGAGGCCGCCATCGCCGACGCCTCCGCCTCGTGCGACCAAGAGTGGCTCGGCGAGGCGCGCCGCGTCGCGGCGCGCGTCGCCCTCGAGGACGGCGACATCGCCGGGTGCACGGCGCAGCTCGAGCGGGCCGCCCCGCTCGGCAAGACCGACCGGGCGCTGGCCGAGCATGCGCTCCTCGGGGCGCTCGCCACGCGCGCGGCGGGCGCCACCGACCTCGCGCTCGCCGAGCTCGCGCTGCGGCACGGGCGAGCCTCCGGCGACGAGGAACTTCTTTGTGAAATCATGAAGTTGCTCGCGCTCGCGCATCGCGACGCGGGCGACCTCGTGGCGGCGCGGGGGTTCTGCGGGCAGGCCCTCCAGATCCGCGACCGCGTGGGCCTCGGGCTGCGCGACGACGTGCGCGCGGCGTTCCTCCAGAAGGCCGAGTGGCTCGCGATGGGGAGGCTCGCCGAGTCGCTTGGCGCGAGCGACGCGCCAGCCCCGACGAGCGACAGCGGCGCCGATCCCGAGCCGATGGACGAGTCGCCGCGGACCGAGCGCTCTCGTACCCCCGCCACACCGACCCGCGCCGACGAGCCACGCCGCGAGATCGTCGGCGACGATCCGCAGATGCGCGCGCTCGTGGCGTCCATTCGCAAGGTGGGCCGCTCGACCTCCACGGTGCTCATTCGCGGTGAGAGCGGCACGGGCAAGGAGCTCGTCGCGGAGGCCCTGCACCGGGCGAGCGACCGCGCCAGCGGGCCACTGGTCAGCCTCAACTGCGCCGCCCTCGTGGAGAGCCTCCTGCTCTCGGAGCTGTTCGGCCACGAGAAGGGCGCGTTCACCGGGGCCACGGCGCGCAGGCGCGGGCGGTTCGAGCTCGCGGAGGGCGGCACGCTCTTCCTCGACGAGATCGGCGACATCTCCCCGCGCACCCAGGTCGCGCTGCTCCGCGTGCTGCAAGAGCGCACGTTCGAGCGCGTGGGCGGCACCTCGCCCATCCGCGCCAACGTCCGCGTGATTTGCGCCACCCACCGCGATCTGCGCGCGATGGTCGATCGCGGCGAGTTCCGCGAGGACCTCTACTACCGGCTCCAGGGGATCCAGCTCGAGGTGCCGGCCCTCCGTGCGCGGCTCGGCGACGTGCCGCGCATCGCCGAGAGCCTGCTCGCGCGCATCGCCCACGAGCGCGGCGAGAGCCCGAAGCGGCTCGACGCTGCGGCGCTGGAGGTCCTCCAGGCCCACCGCTGGCCGGGCAACATCCGTGAGCTCGAGAACGCCCTGCGCGCGGGCTCGCTCTTCGCGGAGGGTGAGGTCATCGGCGCGGCCGATCTGCTCGACAACGTGGAGGACCTGCGCGCCGCCGCGACCCGCGTCAGCCCGAGCGAGCCCAAGCTCGAGTGCGAGCTCGCGGCCACGGGTGGGACCGGGAGCGACGACGACGACGCGGGCGGTCCACTCCCGCAGGGCGAGGCGAGCGCCACGGCGATCGCGTACGCGCAGGTGCGCAGCAGCGCGGTGTCGCTCGCCGACATGAAGAGGCAGATCGAGCGCGACTGCATCGCGCGCGCGCTCGCCGACACCAAGGGGAACATCACGAAGGCTGCGGCGCTCCTCGGCATGAAGCGCCCGCGCCTCTCGCAGCTCGTCAAGCAGTACGGCCTCGCGGCCGCGTCATCGGAGGGTGTGTAATGCGTAGGATCCTGCTCATCGGACTCGGGATTTGGCTCGGTGGCTGCATCGCAGAGACGCCGTCGACGCCCGACGTGGCAGGGTCCGAGCTGACCGACGACCCAAGCGACGACTCGTCGCTCGGCGATCTGTCGGCGCCTGGCGATCGCCGACTGTTCGTGGGAAACACGGCGCAGTCGCTCACGCTGGAGCAGGAGCCCATCGACTCCCGGCCGCCGCCGCAGCCGTGGACGCCGCCCGGGCCGCCGATGCCCGGCGAAGGCCCGAAGCCCGAACCGAAGCGGTAGCCACGCACGCCCGCTCGCCGAGGGCGCGCGCCGCGTCGGGTGCTAGGCTTCGCGCCGTGGACGATCTACGCGCGCGCACAACCTTGTTCTGCGGCGTCATCGCCGCGGCCATCGCGCTCTCGATGCTCCTTCGAGGGCGGCGCGCGGTGCACTGGCTGTTCGCGGGGTTCACGACCGAGGTCGGCTTCTGGTACGTGAGCCAGTCGATCGCCGACCTCTCCAAGGACCGCAACTGGGCGCGCGTCACCGCGGTCCTCACCGTGCTGCTCCCCCAGTTCGCGGTGCACCTCTTCCAGGCCATCGTGCCGCCGGCGGACGACGAGCGGAGCCGCCTGCCGCGCGCGGCGCTCGCGGTGGGCGTGCCCATGCTGGCCCTCGAGGTGTCGCCGTACGCGCACCACTCGCTCGCGCGGGGCGCCGTTTACCTCTACGTGTTCGGCTTCCTCACGGCGGCGCTCACCTCGCTGTGGCGACGTGGCCAGAAGAGCCCGTCGAAGGCCGTGCGCGACCGGGTGCGCTTCCTCGTGGCGGTCGGAGGCTCGGCCATGGGCTTCACGCTCGCCGACCTGCTCTCGATCCTCGGGCTCAACGTCCCGCCGCTCGGCGCGGTGCTCTCGGTCATCTTCCTCTTCGTGCTCTCGGAGTCTCTGCGCACGCCGCGCCTGGCGGATCTCTACGAGCTCTCGGGGCGGCTGCTGGTCTCGACGGCGCTGGCGTTCGCGATCGCGGGCCTCTTGTATTTCTTCATGAAATACATGGGCCGGTTTGGCTCGATGTACCTCAACGGCGTGCTCGCGGCCATCTGCGTGCTCGTGCTCTTCGACCCGCTCGAGGCGGAGGTGGAGAAGCGCATTCACCAGTTCGTCTTCCGGGAGCGGTACGATCTCGACGCGAACGTGACCGCCCTGCGCACGCGCCTCGCGCACGCGCTCGAGGTGTCCGACATGGTCGACACGGTCATGACCGGGCTCGAGCGCTCGCGGCGCATCACGAGCGCGGCGCTCTACCTCGAGGACGAGGACGGCGCGACGTTTCGGCTGGCTGGCGCGTTCGGAGCGCCGCCGCCTCCGCAGCTCGAGGCGGTCTCGCTCGGGCCGCTCCTCGAGGAGCTCGAGGCGTCGATCGCCCTCGAGGACGTCGAGCGCCGCGAGGGGCCCGTCGACGCCCTCGCGCCGCTGCGCGCGGCGGCCGACGCGTTCGGCGACATGCGCTCCAGCGTGGTGCTCGCGGTGCGCGATGGGGCCGATCTCGTCGGCCTGCTGTGCGTCGACGACGACCGCGTGAAGGACCCGTTCACGCCGGAGGAGATCGCCCTCTTCGAGACCGTGGGCGCCCAGATCGGCGTCGCCCTCGCCAACACGCGCGGCTACGCCAAGCTGAAAGATCGCGACCGCCTGGCCGCGATGGGCTCCCTGGCGGCGGGGCTCGCGCACGAGATCAAGAACCCGCTCGGCGCGATCAAGGGGGCCGCCCAGCTCCTCGAGGAGCTCGCGCCGAAGGGCGCCGAGGCCGAGTCGATCCAAGAGTTCATCGGCATCATCCTCGAGGAGACGAACCGGCTAAACCGCGTGGTGGGGAGCTTCCTCGACTACGCGCGGCCCGGCGTCGGCAACCCCGTGCCGCTGGACGTGAACGCCGCGGTGCGCCGGACGCTGCAGATTCTCGCGCCGCGCGAGAACCCGGAGCTCGAGATCGCGCTGCAGCTGTCGGACGACCTCCCGCGCGCGAAGATCGACGCCGAGCAGCTCCGGCAGGTGCTCATCAACCTCACGCAGAACGCCATCCAGGCCATGGACTCGAGCGGGAAGCTCACCATCTCCACCGCGCGGCGGCGACGCCCACGCCCGAGCTGGGACGACGTGCGCCCGTCCGATCGCTCGCTCGAGCGCGCCGTCGAGCGCTCGCGCGCGGAGGCCCCTCGCTCCTCGGGCGACGCCGACCTCGTGGAGCTCACGGTGCGCGACACCGGCCCTGGCATCGCCGAGAAGATCCTGAAGAACCTCTTCGTCCCCTTCTTCACGACCAAGCAGCAGGGCACGGGCCTCGGCCTCGCGATCAGCCAGAGCATCGTCCAGGCGGCCGGCGGGAGCATCGAGGTCGCGACGCAGCTCGGCACCGGCAGCCGGTTCACGATCCTCCTGCCCGCCGCCGAGGAGGGCGTGCTCTCGCTCCCGCCGCCGCCGCCGCGCCGCGATCCCGCGCCGAGCCTCCCCAGCCCGCCCACGCTCCCCACC
>DAORJJ010000463.1:0-5731 GCA_035439005.1 Polyangiaceae bacterium
GCGATAAGTTTCAATGGCTCCGCGCACTTACTGTTCTGGGACGAGAACTAGCTAGCGCGCCGGTCAGCGGACGCGGTAGAGGACGCGGCCGTCGAGCGCGAGCACGGAGGCCGAACCGGTGGCTTCGCAGAGCGCGCGAGTCCCGCTGGGCGCGAGCGTCAGCGCGCCGTCGCAGGCCAGGCTCCCGCGCACCGCCCCGTGGCGATCGTGGATCGCGATCTGCCTGCTGGCGCCTCTTCGCGTGCACAGATCCGCTCGCCCGCCGCATCGAACCCGAGCCGGGCTCGGCGTACGAAGGCAGGTCGCGAGCTCGAGATCTTCGGAGCGTTCGCCGCCCAGGTCGATCTGGAAGTGGCCGTCGTCGATGAACGTCCCGGTCAGCGGGACCGCCGAGCCTTCCTCCTGGCGCCGCGGGATCTCCCCGCACACGCGCTCCTGGCGGAGCGTCGTCGCGTCGACGACGCGTACCGTCGTTCCACACCCAAAGACGAGCGAGCGTCCGTCGGGTGACACATGGAGCGGACCCGGCTCACACGTCACCGCGCGCCGCTTCGTCTCTCGCCCCTCGAGGTCCAAGCGGACGAGCGCCGAAGGTGTGGTCGCGACGGACACGAAGAAGGTTGGTCCCACGACCGCGGGCTCTCCCCCCACCTCGACCTCTCGGAGTTTGCCGCCGACGAGACGGTAGAACCAGCTCCGCGAAGGACTCTCCACGCCGTGCTGTCGGACCGCAAGAACGCCGGGCTCCGCGAGGTAGCGCGCGCTCCTTGGCTCCTCCACGTACGGAACCACGACGCTGGAGATCATCGCCCCCGAGCGTCGCTCGAATACCCGAAACTCCATCGTCGGTCGGGCCGCGACCGAGAGCACGTCGGCGGACTCGCTGGAGGCGCTCCTCTCCGGCCCCGAGGCGAGCGTCGCGAACGTGTCGAGCGCGTGAATCCGTTGGGACTCGCGCTCGTCGGCCCCGCTCTCCAGGGGGAAGAGGTCCCCGAGGTTGGACAGGCTGCCACCCACGCGGAGCTCCTGCTCGACCGCGGTGCCCTGCTTCGTGAGCCTCAACGCGAGGTGCCTTCCCGGGCAGAGCAGGACGAGGCGGTCGCTGGCGTCCCACGCGACGGTGTCGGGCGCGCCCCTGCACGTCGCTTGCTCGCCCCGGCGCGCCGCGGCCGAGGGCCCAGCGTCGGTCAACACGCGTGTTGACGCGACGGCGGCGCGAGCCGGAGTCGGATGCGGCTCACTCGCTCGACACGCGACGAGCGCGAGGAGACCCATGGTCGTCGCCCGGCTCATTCCGACCGCAGCGTAGCGGTTCGGGTGAGTGGTCGGGCAGATTTGCGTACGCGCGGGCGCCGGTGAACCGAGCGCACCTCCCCAGAGCGCTCGCCGACGTCGCTCCGCGCACGTGTGCAAGCGCCCTCCGCTTCTTGTAGCCTCCTGGTCGGACGAGGCGCTCGCCAGCGCGAAGGAAAGGGACCCATGAAATTCGAACTCCCGCCCGATCTCCACTTCAACACCGAGAAGATCGCCGATCCGGCGGGGTTCGCGCGCGAGCGGCGCGCGGAGTCGTGGCTCTATCTGAACGGCGAGGAGTTCGCGTCGATGCCAGGGGGCATGTCGTACGCCCAGGTCCAGGGGGCCGTCGCGCAGGCCGCCAACGTCGTGTCGGATCCCCCCCGGGTCCTCACGCTCGACCTCGCCCGCGAGCAGGTCGCCGCGCTCGACCAGCTGCCTCGGCCCACGCTCGTCACTTGCCGCGCGGGGCCGCGCGCCTCCGCCGTCGCGTACATGTACTCGGGCCTCAAGGCCGGCGCGGAGCCCGACGAGGTGCTCGCCGAGGCCGAGCGGCAGGGCGCGCCTTTCTGCAAGTTCGACGACTACAAGGAGTGGGTGCGAGAGGCGATCGTCACGCTCCGCGAGAAGCCCTGAGCGCGCGCGGCCGAGCGGCTCCACGCGTGTGCGGTCTACACGTGTGCGGTCTGCATGCGTGCAATCTACACATGTCTCGCGGCGTCGTGGGCCGGTCGCCCGTCGTGCGCTACCTCGAGGGCACACCGAAGGCCTCGACGCGGTGGATCGACACGCGGTAGGCGCTCGCCGCGTGCGAGAAGACGCGCAAATCGCGAATGAGAGCGTGAGCAGTTCACGAGGCGCGACCGAGGGGGGCTCGCGTCCCACGCCACGCGCGGAGCCCCCCGCCGCGCGCTACGCCCCTCCGCGGAGGCGCGCGCGAACGAGCGCGCCGACGAGCGCCCCCAGCGCGGCGCCGACCGCGTTTCGCCACACGTCGGCGAGCTGAGTGACGCGCTCGAGGGTGAGGAGCTGGAGCGCCTCGACCGCCGCTGACAGGAGCCCACCCACGGCGAGCGCGACCAGGGCGTCTCGGCGCGGGCGAGGCGACTCCGGGAGAAAGGCGAGGGCGACGCCGAGCGGCAGGAACAGCGCGAGGTTCTGCACGAGGTCGAGATCGAGGGTGAGGTGTCCCTCGCGGTCCGTGTAGTACAGCTCCCACTCGATCCAGCGCGCGCGCCGGCGCACCTGCGCCAGGGAGCTGCAGAAGCGAAACGGGTACAGGGTGGCGCCGACGATGGCGAGCGTGGAGGCGGCCGTGGCGGCGAGGGCGGCGCGCCGCCTGCGCGCCGCGCTCGAGGTCATGTCATGGGCTTGGCTCATTGCGGGGGGGCGAGGCGCGTCGTGCATGGCGCATCGTCAGGATACGTCACGCGTGCTCGCCCGCGCGCCGCCGACTTGTGTGTACCCTTCACGCATGGCCATCCACCTGCTCCTCGGAGACATCCGCCTGCACGACGGGCGCGGGACGCGCGCCGAGGCCCTCGCGTGGGACGGCGAGGCCATCCTCGCCGTCGGCGATCGCGCCGCCGTACGCGCGGCGGCGGGGCCCGAGGCGCGCGTGCACGACGTCGGCGAAGCGACGGTGGTGCCCGGCTTCATCGACGCCCACCACCACCCCAGCGTGGCGGCGCTCTACGCGGGTGTGCCTCGCCTCGCGGCGCCCGAGGTGCACGACATCGCGAGCCTCCAAGGTGTGCTGGCCGAGGCCGCCTCTCAGACGCCCGAGGGGAGCTGGGTGGTCGCGATGGAGTGGGACGAGCTCGCGCTCGCCGAGCGTCGCCCTCCGACGCGCCGGGAGCTCGACGACGCGGTCCCGAACCATCCCCTCTTCGCGATGCACTACTCCTGCCATCGCGGGCTCGCGAACAGCCGCGCGCTGGCGCTCGCGGGCATCGACCGCGGCACCGCGGAGCCCTCCGGCGGGACGATCGAGCGCGGCGCGGGCCGTGAGCCCACGGGCCTGCTCATCGAGCGCGGCATGAGCCCCGTGGAGCGGCGGGCGCGGGCGAGCCGGCTCGCCACCGACGCCGAGGGCTTCCTCGCGCGGCTCGAGAGGCACCACCTCGCGCTCGCCGCCGCGGGGATCACCCGCGTGGTCGACGCCACGGTGCCGCTCGACATGTTCCCGCTCTACCGGGAGGCCGCCGCGCGCGGGCTCCTCCACGTGCCGACCCTCGTCTTGCCAGTCTCCACGACCGGCTACCTGGAGGCACCCTGGGACACCCTCGTGGACGGGGCGCTGGGCGACCTGCCCGAGCCGCTCTCCATCGGACCTGTGAAGCTCGTCTTCGACGGCGCGCCGGGGTGCGCGATGTGCCTCGGTTGGTGGCAGGCGTTCGGCGGAATGGTGAGGAGCTTCGGCCTCGCCGTCCGCACGAGCTCCGCCGATCCGCTCCGCACCGCCTTCCAGCTCGCGCCACGGGTCGGCGCCGATCTGTCGGTCCGCACGGGGATCCTCATCTACCAGCGGGAAGAGGCGGAGAAGATCGTCCACGCGATCCTCGATCGCGGCCTCGGCGTCGCCACGCACGCGATTGGCAACGAGGCGATCGCGTTGGCGGTGTCGGCGTACGAGTCGGCCGGCGCCAAGCTCTCTCGCCCGGGTGTCCCGATTCCACGGCTCGAGCACGCGTCGTTTCTCACCCAGGAGATGGTCTCCCGAATCGGCGCGATCGGCGCCGCCGTGGTCACCCAGCCCTATTTCGCGAGCCTGCCCGCGTACGCGAGCGCCGCGTCGATTCCCAAGCTCCGCAACGCGCCGCTGCGCTGGCTCCTGGACGCAGGGGTGCGCGTGGCGGGGAGCTCGGACTACCCCGTGGCCGGCTTCGCGCCCCTCGACGGCATACGCTCCGCGGTGCGTCGACTCACCTCGAGAGGGCACGCGTATGAGCGCGATCAGTGCATCTCGCTCGACGAGGCGCTCGCGTTGTATACGCGCGGCGCCGCGGAGGTCTCCGGCTGCCTCGCAGCCTGCGGCTCGCTCGAGGTCGGCAAGCGCGCCGACCTCGTGGTGCTGAGCCACACCCTCTCGGAGGCCACGCTGGACGCGCTGACCGTCCGCGCCACGGTCATCGGAGGCAAGGTGGTCGCGGGGGCGCTGGACGCCGCGCACGCGCCGCCCACGTTCGCCTGACGCGCGCCCGCCAGCCCACACCGTCGCGCTTCCCCAGGCGTTCCCTTAGAGACGCCACTCCAGCCCGACGCGCAGCGCGGGGCCGATGTAGCTGCGGTCCGTGCACTGCTGGTAGGTGTAGCCGCCGCTCGGCACCGTGACGCAGGTGCCGGCACCAAAGACGCCCGCCACGCCGGCCGAGCCGGTGACCGCGAACGCCCCTTCTTTCGTGGTCTCCGAGAGCCGATAGCGCGCGCCCGCGTGGCCGTAGCCATATCCGACGACGCCGCCTCCGCCGCCCGTGACGAAGTGCCAACGATTCGCGATGGGGACCTGCATGGCGCCGTCGAACGTTCCGAACTGGAAGTTGTCACGGCGCACGATCACCGTGGCTCGCGCGTCGAACGCGAGCCCATCGCGCGCGCCGATTCGGACGAGCTGCGCCACCACGACCGAGCTCGCCTCGGTCGCGAGGGTGCCCGTGGAAGAGTACGAGCGATCGTTCACGGTCGCGGCGCCGAGGCCGAGCCCGAGCTCGAGAAACTGCGTGTCGAGCGCGACCACGCCGACACCGACCGCGGTCCCCACTCCCCCCTGCTTTCCGGCGCCGAAGCCGGCGGGTTTGGCCTGCAGGTGGACCGCGAGCGGGATGTCGAAGCGCTTCACGACCTCCGCCTCGCCCAGCGCGCCGAAGCCGATCGTGCCGAATGGCAAGAAGAGCTGCGCGGCGACGGCGACGTCCCACACGTCACCCACCCGCGGAGGCGCGACGCGGGACTCGGTTGGACGCGCGGCAGCGCTGGGCCCGATCTCGCGTGGCGTCGCGACGACCGGAGGTGCCGGGGGAGGTGCCGGGGCGGGAGCGCCCGCGACCGGGGCAGTCTGGACGGCCGTCTCGACGGGCCGCGCCTCCCGACGCGCGATCTCGACCCAAGGCTTCCCGCCAAGCAGAAAGACCGACACCGCCTCGCCGTCCACGGGTATCCGTCCCTCGAGCACCGGCACGGCAGGATCGGCGACATCGAGCCTCGCCACTCCGGCGGCTCCGCACGCGACGTAGAGCTTGGTCCCCACGCGCAGCAGGCCACGCCCCTCGCACCCGAGAGGCACGTCGTGAGGGACACCGGCGACCGCGCGTACGCGCAGCGCCGCGCCGACGACCTCGTAGCTCGCCTGCTCCGCGGAGGCCGCGGGAGACGGCGACGCGACGGCACCTCCTGCAGCCGGCGGCGCGGGCGGCGCGGGCGCGGGCGCGGCCGCGGGCGG
>DAORJJ010000464.1:0-5721 GCA_035439005.1 Polyangiaceae bacterium
CCGCGCCAGGGCCGCGCGCCCAGGCCGCGCCCGCCGTGCCCGCCGCCCGCGCCCCACCGCTGACCGGCGTGGCGCTCACTTCCATGCGGAGGCCCTCGGCTCGCGCGACGGCCGTCGGCGAAGGCACGCTGCCCCGGCGCGAGCTCCGCGCGCGGTGAAGCCTCCGCAACGTGTGTACATGGTTGTGACAAACATTGAACAAACCATTTGCAATCCAGCGGAGAGCGGCTAGGGTGTGGCGCATGAAGTCCGCCGCTCTCCTCGCCGCTTGCCTCTCCGTGGCCGCGCTCGCCTCTTGCTCCGAAGCCACCTCGGAGGGCGAGCCCGAGCGCGTCACGCTCCGCTCGGACATCACCCCGGTCACCCGCGTGGAGGACGCGCTGCCCGGCGTGTTCATCCCGCCCTTCGTGGACTGCCGAGCGCCGCTCGCGGGCGAGTCGGCGGGGCCCGACGGCAAGGTCTGCACGCCGGTGTCGATCGCCGGCGCCACGCAGCCGGACAAGACCTTCGCCCAGTACGCCTCGTGCGACGTCGTGCGGACCCAGCGGCCGTACTACCCGCGCGCGCCGGCGAAGGTGCCCTCCGCCTCCGACCCGCGCCTGAAGGACGCGGCGTTCATGGGGGAGCTCGCGTGGGCCAAATCGCAGATCGCGGCGACGGGCTGCGCGTGCTGCCACGACAGCCGCATCACGCCGCGGGGCCCCGCCCAGTGGGACATCTCCGCCGAGCCGCTCTGGCTCGACACCCTGTCGGACACGGGGCTCGCCCTCTTCGCCGGCCTGGCCGACTCCTCGGTGCTCGGCGCGTACCCCGCGGCCGAGAACCACGGCTTCGACCGGACCGCGACCGGCATCCCCACCACCGACACGCCGCGCATGAAGCGCTTCGTCGACGCCGAGCTCGCGCGCCGCAAGATCACCGAGGCCGCGGCCCGCGCGGTGCCGCCCTTCGGCGGGCCCATCTACGAGAACAGCGTGCGGGCGCCCGCGGCGTGCGGCCCGGGCGAGGGCGTCGATCCGCAGGGGCGCGTGCTCTTCCAGGGCGGCAGGGCCCGGTACGTGTACGTGCTCGAGGCGGGCTCCAAGAACCCGGGCGTGCCGCCGAACCTCGATCGTCCGCAGGGCACGGTGTGGCGCCTCGACGTGCTCCCGAGCAAGGAGGCGGTGGACAGCGGCCTGCGCTACGGCACGACCCCCGCCGGCTCCTACCAGGACACGCCCGCCGAGGGCGTCGCCCCCGCGCTCGTGAAGGGGAAGACCTACCAGCTCACGGCGCTCCGCGACGTGGGCCTCCCGATGACGAGCTGCCTCTTCGTCTTCGGCGAGCCCCTCGGCGCGCCGGCCGCGGCGCCCACGCCGTCGCCCGGGGGCGGGTCGTTCGGCGCGACCTGCAAGGACTCCACGGCGTGCAGCGGCGAGGCGAGCTACTGCGCGCTCATGCCCGGGGCCTCGAGCGGCTACTGCACGGCGACCGGCTGCAAGGCGAACCCGAGCGTGTGCCCGGACAAATGGGGGTGCCTCGACCTGTCGGGCTTCCAGCCCGGCGCCCCGCCGATCTGCACGAAGCCGTGAGCGCGCGGGCTCTCACAAGCGGGCAAGACGTCGGAGGACCTCTTCCAGCGCGTCGCCCACCGGGAGTGTGAGCGCCTCGCCGCGATCGGAGCCTTCTCCATACGACATCACCCGCACGCGACCGTCCGCGAGGGGATAGAGCGCCACTCTCCGGCCCTCGAACCAGTCGGGATACCGATCATACGGGGAGACGAGCAGGCTCTCGTGCGACGTGACCGCGGTCAGCCCGCGCGCCTCGGGTGCGCCGGAGATGGCGCAAACGAGCGCGCGAAACTTCGGAATGTGTGCCCAGTCAGGGCCCGTCAAGGAATCGTAGAGCGCGAGCGCGCGCTGCCAGCACTCGAGCTCCTCGTCCGTCACGGTTCGCCCAGCGTAGCGCGGGGGTCGCGCGAGGGAAACGCGTACGCGTCGCCGGCCATCCGTCACCGCTGCATGAAGAGCGCGCCGGCGTGCTCCTCGCGGCACGCGAAGATGTAGGCCATGCCGCCTCCCGTGAAGTTCAGCTCGTGCTCGTCGAGCTGCGCCACGAAGCGCATGGGCGCCTCGCAGGTCGGGCACGCGGGCACCTGCGCGAACTGGAGGTACGCGGGGTAGCCGCCCACCTTGTCGCGCGCCTTGGGGCTCGGCCCGTTCGGCTCGAGCTCGCAGTCCACCTCGAAGACCTCGCGGTACGCGAGGCGCATGGCCTTGGCCACCTCCACCCCCTTCGGCGCGGCGTTCAAGGTGGGCTTCGCGAGCTGTTTCGCCGTCCGCAAGAGCACCTTGTTCGCGCCCGCGTCCGCCTCCCAGTATTGGCAGTTCTCGTTCCCGCAGACGAACGCCATCAGCGCCGCGTGCTTGGCGAGGGGCAGGCGGTCCGGGTGCGCGTGAAACGTCGCCACGTGGATCATCGGCGCGCCGCACTCCGCGCACGTCGGCCACTCGCGCGCGGAGATCCCGCGCGGCACGCCGCCCCACACGTCCTCGGAGTCGGCCACGGCGTCGCCCTTCTTGGCGCGCGAGGTGTGCGAGACGTGCGAGAGGTGAAACGCGCGGAGGCCGGGCACCGTGGCGATCGCCTCGCCCTCCGGGGCGTGCTCGTAGCCCTTGCCGAGCTTCTCGCGCACGAGCGCGCCGAGCTTGGTCTGCGCGAGCGCCTCGCTCTTCAGCTGCGTGGTCTTCTCCTGGAGCGCGCCGCCTCGCTTTCCGAAGCGCACCACGAGCGCCGCGCCGTCGCGCCGCGCGAACCACACCTTGTCGGAGCGGTCGTCTTGGTAGCGCAGCCACACGCGGTCGGGAGCCGCGGGCGCGCTGGGGGCCGCCGTGGACTCGTCCGCGCGCGCCGCGGAGCGCTTCGCGGCGCCCTTCCCCACGGACGCCTTGGCATCGCCCGGCGCCTTGGCCTCGCCCGCGTCGCCGCGTGAGGCCGCGCGCGCGTCGAGGAGCGCGCCCACGTCGAGGGTCGTCACGCCGTCGCTCCCGCGCCACGCGAGCGCGCGCGTCGTGACGTCGAAGGCGCCGCCGGCGGGCGCGTCGGACAGGAGCCGCCACACGCCCTCGCCCTCGTAGACGTACACGCGGTCGTAGCTGTAGTGGCCCGCGAGGCAGAACGTCTGGCCCGTGGGCGTGTCGTGCACCATGAGGCCGACGTGCCGCGCGCCGGTCTCCTTCCCCTTCGCGTTCAGGAAGCGCGTCGGGTGGGCGCGCCACTTCTTCTCATCCGTCTCGAAGGTCTTCTGGCCGTCCTTGTAGGCCTTGTCGCGGCCGCCGGCGAGGAGCCACACGGCGCGCGCGGCGTCGTAGACCACCGCCGCGTCGGCGAGCGCCGGCGCCGTGCCGGTGAGGGTCAGCTTTGCCCATTTCCCCTTCGTGCAGAGCCACGCGTCCTTGGGGAACGGGCCGTACCGCTCGGGCGCGCCGCTCACGAGCAGCAGGCGATCGCCCTCGTAGTCCGCGCCGAGGCAGGTGGACTCGCGCGCCGGGAAGCCCTTGGGCGCGGGGGTGCGGCGGGCGAACGCGTCACCGTCGAACGCGAGGCGCGCGACGGCGGCGTCGCTGGCCACCGCGTAGAGGCCCGCGCGGGTCGTCGCCTGGGCGACGCTCGGGGGCGCCTTGGGCAGCACCTCCGCACGCGGCCTCGCGGGCTCCGCCGCGCGCAGCCAGTAGAGGGCCGAGCGCTCCTGGTCGCGGAAGAGGTGCCCGGGCGCGGCGAAGGGCCGCTCGCCCGCCGACGCGGCTCCCGCGGGGAAGAACGCCCCGTCTCGGTAGGTCCCGAGGGTGCGCTGAAGGGCGCCCTCGCCGAACCACGGGCCGTAGACGTAGGTCACGTCGCGGTCCGGATCGTGGGCCATGGCGCCGCACGCGTGGAGCGACGTGACGGGCCGCTCTCGAAGCGTCCCCTCCTCGAGCACGAGCAGGTGCGCCGGCCACCGACCGGTCTCGCGCGGCGAGTAGGCGAACACCATCCCGCCCCCGCCGGGCGCGGGCGCCGTGGCGTACGGGAACCAGGGATAGCGCGCCTCGACCGGGATCTCCTCCCAGGTCGCGCCGTCCCACGCGAACGCGAGCGCGTCCGAGGTGATGCACACGGTCGCCCCGAGGCGCCCGTCGTACCCGGCCATCATGTCCACGGGATCGGGCATCCCCTGCGCGGGCCCCACGTCCCGCCACACGCCGCTGGCGTCGAGCTCGCGCGCGTGGAGCGCCTCCTTCGGGTAGCGCGGATCGTCGTCGCGCGCGGAGACGAAGTGCACGAGGACCTGGCGCCCCGCGTCGAACGCGAACGCGTCGCGGCTCGAGCTCTTCAGCGCCTTCTTCGGGACGACCTCCTTGAAGCGCGTCCCGTCCCAGGCGCCCATCACGGGGAGCTCGGTGCCGCCGTAGCCCGTGGCGAAGCACACCGGCGCCTGGCGGGCGCCGTCCCAGTAGAAATAGAAGCCCCACGAGTAGAGCTGGGAGTACCCCTTGGGCATCAACGTCGCGGCGTTCGAGACGAGCGACCAGGTCTCGTCTCGGTAGCGCCAGAGGGACCCCGAGAAGTGGAGCATCCAGAGCGCCTTCTCCTCCGGGTGGTAGAGCAGGCCGTAGCTCTTCTCGCAGCACGACGAGGGGAGCGGGGGCAGGGCGGTCGCGAGGTCGACGAGGAGCGGGCTCGTGGCGGACATGGCCGGCGAGCGTATCAGGGCCGCGAGGGCGCTCCACCGTCGTCGCGAGCCTCGTCGCTCACCATGTCTTCGGTCACCGCGCGCGGCAGCTCGAGCTCGAGGCGCGCGCCGCGCGGGCCGTGGCGCGGCGCGGTGAGCCGGGCGCGTCCTCCGTGCCGCTTCACCACGTGCGCCACGAGCGCGAGCCCGAGCCCGTGGCCGGGGACGCCGCTCGCGCCGCCCCCTCGCGCGAACGGCGCGAACATCCGCGCCCGCTCGCCCTCGGGGACGCCCGGCCCGTCGTCCTCGATCGCCACGACCGCGGGATCGCTCGTCGCGTCGAGCTCGAGCCGCACGCGATCGCCGAATTTGAGCGCGTTGGAGAGCCCGTTGGACACGGCCATGCCGAGCGCCAGGGCGTCCCCGCGGACGACCGCGTCGGCGTCTCCCTCGGCGACCGTGAGCCTGGCGGCGTCGTCCGTGGAGAGCGCGGCGAGGGCCTCGTCGAGGACGTCGCGCAGCGACACGAGCTCCTCGTGCTCGCTCCCGCTGCCGCTCGGGGTCGCGAGGACGAGGAGCCGCTCGGTGAGCGCCTGGAGCTGCGCGACTTTGCGGAGCGCCACGCCGAGCGCTCGGGCCGACGAGGCGGCGCGCTCCGCCTCGGCCTCGACGGAGGCCTCGTCGCGAGCGCGCGCGCCCTCGGCCAGGAGCTCGAGCTCCGCGCGCAGCGACGTCAGCGGCGTGCGCAGCTCGTGCGCGGCGCTCGCGGCGAACTGCGACGAGCGCTCGAGCGCGTCGTGCATGCGCGCGAGCAGCGCCTCGAGGGCGCCCCGGAGCGCGTCGACCTCGGCGATCCCCTCGTCGGCGCCGAGGTCGCCTGGCGCCATCGCCGGGCGCGTGGCCTCGAGCGACCGGCCCGCGATGCGCGACTGGAGCCTCACGAGCGGCTCGACGGCCCGGCGGGACAAGCGCCGCGCGAGGATCCACGCCACGCCGCCCGCGAGCGCCGCCGCGACCGCCGCGGCCAG
>DAORJJ010000465.1:0-5710 GCA_035439005.1 Polyangiaceae bacterium
GTCCGCCGATCATCACGCTCGCGCCGCGTGGCGCCGAGCTCCTTCAGCGCGTCGGGCGCTCGCTCGGCCCGCGCGGGCGGGGCTGGCGGTGGCGCCGCCGCGCCGTAGTGGGCGCGGATGGTCGCTTGGATGTCGGACGTGGACGCGATCATCGGGCGCGTGGGCAGCCCCGCGAGCCGCGACACCTCGGCGAGCGCGGCCTCGTTCGTCGGGTCATCCATCGCCACGTAGAGGGTCTCGCCCTGGCCGCGGACGTTCCTCACGAAGATCGGTACCAGGGAGTATTTCTCAGCAAATTCGCGGGGTACCCGCGCGAGGAGCTGCGGCGAGAAGTCCACGTGGTAGAGCGACACCCACGGCACGCTGAGCACCTGGCTGAGCGCCTGCGTCACCTGTTGCTCGGTCACGAGGCCCCGGGCGACGAGCGCCTGCCCGAGCTTCTGGCCTGGCTCCTTCGCGCGGGCCACGGCGTCGAGGTCGGCCTTGCCGAGCAGCCCAGCGCTGACGAGCAGCTCTCCGAGTCGAGGTCGTTCCGGTGCTTCCGCCACGAGCGAAGCCTACGAAAGCGCCCTCGCGCGGGCCAACTACTCGGGCTCGGGCGCGCCTCCGGGAGGCTCGCCCGCCAGCACGGCCCGGGCCCGCTCGAGGTCGAGCGCCCCCTCCGACCGCGCGACCACGAGCGTGGCCACCGCGTTCCCCACGAAGTTCGTGAGGGATCTCGCCTCGCTCATGAACCGATCGACGCCGAGCAGGAGCGTGAGGCCCGCGACCGGCACGCTCCCGGTCGCCGCGAGCGTCGCCGCGAGGGTGATGAAGCCGCTGCCCGTCACCCCCGCGGCGCCCTTCGAGGTCACGAGCAGCACGGCGAGCAGCGAGAGCTCGTCGCGGAGCGAGAGCTCGACGTCCAGCGCCTGCGCGACGAACAGCGACGCGAGCGTGAGGTAGATGCACGTGCCGTCGAGGTTGAACGAGTACCCGGTCGGCACGACGAGGCGCACGATCTCGGGCTTGGCGCCGAGCCCCTCGAGCTTCGCCATGAGCCGCGGCAGCGCCGACTCCGACGACGACGTGCCGAGCACGATGACGAGCTCCTCGCGGAGGTAGCGGAGCAGCCGCACCATCGAGAGGCCGAGCGTGGCGCGGAGCACGCCGCCGAGCACCACGAACACGAAGAAGAGCGCCGTGGCGTAGAAGGTGCCCATCAGCTTCGCGAGGCTGCCGAGCGTGCCCACGCCGAACCTCCCGATGGTGTAGGCCATCGCGCCGAATGCGCCGAGCGGCGCGGCCTTCATCACGAGCCCGACGATCGCGAAGAGCACCTTCGAGGCGCGCTCGAGCGCCTCGGTGGCGAACGCGCCGCGCGCGCCGAGCGACGCGATCGCGAGGCCCGTGAGCACGCCGAGCACGAGCACCTGGAGGATCTCGCCGCTCGTGAACGCCCCGACGAAGCTCTCCGGGATCATGGCCAAGAGGTGCGCGACGAAGCCGTGGGGCCTCGGCGCGGCGAGCGTGGCGTCGAGCGCCTTCGTGTCGAGCGCGGCGGCGTTCGCGTGGACGCCCGCCCCCGGTTTGACGAGGTGCACCACCGCGAGGCCGAGGCCCAACGCGACGGTCGTCATGAGCTCGAAATAGAGGAGCGCCTTGCCGCCGACCCGCCCGACCTGCTTGAGGTCGCCCATGCCGGCGATGCCCGCGGCCACCGTGCAGAACACGATCGGCGCGATGAGCATCTTGATGAGCTTGACGAACGCGTCGCCGAGCGGCCGCATCGCCACGCCCCACTCGGGCCGCAGCGCGCCGAGCGCCACGCCCACCGCGATGGCCACGAGCACCTGGGCGTACAGACCCGGCCGCGCGGCGCGGCGCTGGCCCGGCGCGGGCGTGCCTGGCGGGGGGGAGCTCTCTTCGGGCGCGGGGCCCAGCGCGGGCGACACGCGCTCGAGCCTAGCGCACCGCGCGAGGGTTTTGCGGGTGACCGCGCGGGCCCCTCCCACCGCCCGCCGGTGTGCTAGGAGGTCGCGCCATGTGCGGAGTCATTGGTCTCGTCTACGAACACGATCGCGACGACCTCGGGCAGGTGGCGGCGGAGCTCCTCAAGACGCTCGAGTACCGCGGCTACGACTCCACCGGCGCGGCCGTTCAGGGGGCCACGCTCGACGTCACGCTGGCGAAGGGGGTCGGGGCGCCCTCCGTGATGGTGCACGAGCTCGGCATCACGCGCCTCGCGGGCCGCGTGTTCTGCGGGCAGGTGCGCTGGGCGACGTTCGGCGCGGTGAACGCGGAGAACTCGCAGCCGCACGTCGTGCGGTGCAAGACCTTCCTCTACGGCGCGCACAACGGCAACGTCACGAACTGCGACGACCTGAAGGCGTGGCTCCTCTCCGAGGGGCACGCCGTGCTGTCGGACAACGACGGTGAGATGGTCGTCCACACGGTGGAGCACTTCTTCGCGCGCGAGCTCGAGCGCGCCGGCGAGCAGCCGGGCGTGCCCGCCGCCGAGCGCCGCCGTCGCTGCATGCGCGCGGCGATCCTCGCGGCCGCGGCGAAGCTCGAGGGCTCGTACGCCGCGGTCATCGTCGACCCGGTCACGCGCGTCCTCTGGGCCATCAAGCAGGGCTCCAGCCTCTATTTCGGCTTCGGCAGCGACAAGGCCGGCGGGCGCTTCGCGATCGCCTCCTCCGACCTCTCGAGCGTGCTGAAGCTCACGCGCGTGGTCGTGCCGCTCGCCGAGGGCGAGCTCGTCGAGTACGAGCCCGGCGCGCACACGCTGTACGCGGTCCGCGACCGCACCGTGAAGGGGCCGTCCGGCGCTACCCGCGTCGTGGCGGGCCAGGTGCTCCCGCGCGAGCCGGTCCGCAGCCGCCTCCGCACCAAGGACACCGCGCTCGTGCCGCCCTTCGAGTCGTTCATGGACCAGGAGATCAGCGCGCAAGAGCAGACCGCCCGCGACGTGATCACGCTGTTCCTCGGCGGGAGCGAGGCGGCGCGCGCGGCCGACCCCCTGGGCTCGCTCGCGGCCCTCCCCGAGGTGGGCCCGCGCCTCGACGCGCTCCGCGACGCCTACGACGACGACCGCATCCGCGCGCTCTTCCACGAGCTCGTGGACGTCCCCGCGTTCCAGGGCCTGCTCGCCCGCGTCCCGTCGGAGGTCGAGCGCGCGCGCGCCTTCCACTCGGCCGAGGGCGGCTTCTTCGCGGACCTCTTGCCCATGGCGCGAGGCGCCGCCGACACGGTGGCCGTGCGCCTGCTCGACGCGATGCTCGAGGCCGAGGAGGTGCGCGAGTACGCCCACGCCGTCGAGCGGTTCGGCGCCATGTGCCTCGAGGCGGTCGCGCGCCGCGGTCGCATCTACGTCATCTGCTGCGGGAGCTCGTACCACGCGGCGAAGGTGGCGAGCCTTTACTTCAATGAGCTCGCGCACATAGAGCTCACCCCGGTGCTCCCCGGTGAGTTCCGCGGGCAGTCTTCGTCGTCGCTCAAGGACGGCGATCTCGTCATCGCCGTGAGCCAGAGCGGCGAGACCAAAGACCTCATCGACGTGCTCAACGACGTCATCGCCACCGGCCTCGACGTCAAGCGCATCGGCCTGGTCAACAACGTGAACTCGACCCTGGCGCAGGAGAAGAGCGAGCTGCTGATCCCGCTCCGCTGCGGCCCCGAGATCGCGGTGCCCGCGACCAAGAGCTTCATGAACCAGATGGTGCTCTTCTACTGCCTGGCGCTGCACGTCGCCGAGCGGCGGGCCGACGAGCTCGCGCAGACCGACGAGGCGCGCGCGATCGGATCGCGCGAGCTCGCGCGGCGCCGAGAGAAGCTCGGCTCGCTCCCGGCGCTCATCCGCGAGACCATCGAGAGCACGAACGCCGACATCGAGGTCGCGGCGAAGCTCCTCTATCTGCGCCCGAGCATCCACCTGCTCGCGACGCGCATCTCCGCGGTGGCGAAGGAGGGCGCGCTCAAGATCCGCGAGGTCGTCCTGAACCACACGGAGGGCTTCGAGGCCTCCGAGTTCAAGCACGGGCCGAACACCATCCTCGGCTTCAACACGGTGATCGGGCCCGACCAGGTCGACGCCTTGCTGAAGCGCCTCGGCCACGCGCTGAAGGAGATCGTGCTCCGCGCGCCCGCGGCGGGCCTCGGCCCGGAGTCGGTCGCCCGGCTCGTGCAGTCGGCGACCGACACGGTGCTCTCGCCGGCCTCTGCGGCCTTCGCCCTCGGCGACGCCGAGCGGGCCTTCCTCGACTCGGTGCTCAAGCGCACCGAGGTGCTCGATGAGCTCTACGCGGACTATCCGCTCATTTACACCACCGGGCCGGACGACCGCGACGTGGCGCTCACCGTCTCGCAGATCAACACGCACAAGATCCGCGGCTCGAGCACGGTGGTCATCGCGGAGGAGCACCCCGCGCTCCTCGGCGCGGGCTCGAAGGCCCCGGCGGACAACCCCGAATACCGCTCGGTCTACGTCACGCTGCCGCGCACGAACGACACGCTGATGGCGACCTTCTCGTCCACCGTCGCGCTCCAGCGGCTCGCCCTGAAGATGAGCCTCCTGAAGAAGGCGTACCTCGACAGGCTCGGCGTCGCCGACCACGGCGTGCACCCGGACGTGCCAAAAAACGTGAGTAAATCCATCACGGTAGACTGACCTGCCCGGCGGCGTGCGCGGGCCGCGGCGGCGTGGCAAACTTGCCCGAGCTTTCTCGGGGGTCTTCGCCATGGTGTCTCGCGCTCCGCTCGCGTTCGTCGTCGTCTCGTGCCTCGCGCTCGCCGCGGCTGGCTGCACCGTCCAGACCGGGAACGGAGGCGGGGGCGGGCTCGGCGGGCTCAACGGAGGCGGCGGCACGCCCGGCGGCGGCACCCCGGGCGCGGGCACCCCGAGCGCCGCGACCTGCCCGGGCCAAGGCACGAAGCTCCTCCACTGCAACGCGGCGAAGGGCGAATACGTGGCGCTCGACGGCGCCGAGCGCGACGCCATCGCCAACGAGATGTGGACCGTGCTCACCGGCGCGCAGTGCTGGTTCCTCGAGGGCTCCACGCAGCAGTACATCTTCTACGGCGACCTCCAGTACACCTTCTGGGGGCGCGTCGCGGACAGCAAGACGGGTGGCACGCTGCAGGTGCAGTCCATCGGGCGCTTCGAGGACAAGAACGCCGCGGTGCTCGACCTGCGCTCCGAGCCGTGGATCTTGGTCACGCTCGACGCGCAGACCTTCACGCTGGGCAAGTACATCAACGGCCAGCCCTACATCGAGCTCTACCGGGCCCACAACGAGGGGCGCTGCCTCTAGGCCCGGGCCCTGCCGCCGCTCAGGCCGGTCGGCAGCTGCACCCTCTGCGCGAGCGCCGTGACGGCGCGGTCGAGCGGCCGCGCGGGCACGCCCCGCGCGCGGGCCACGCGCGCCTCCGCCTCGTGCCACGCGACCGTCGCTCGGAGCCCGTGCGGCGTCAGGCGGCCCGCGAGGCGGAACGCGCGCGTCATGCGGTCGAAGCGGCGCTCCTCCGCCGGTCCCCACGGCAGCCCGTAGCCTTCGCGCAGTCGCGGCGACAGGTAGGCCGCCGAGAGCGTGCGCAGCGCGGGGCTCGTCCGGCCGCCCTCGAGCACGCGGAGGAGCCTCCGCGCCGTGTCACCCACGTGGAGGTCGGGGCCGTCGAGCGTGGCCTCGTACCACGCGTGGAAGGCCTCGAGGTCGGGCGGCATCGTCTCGGG
>DAORJJ010000466.1:0-5698 GCA_035439005.1 Polyangiaceae bacterium
GCGCGCCGGACAGGACGTCGCGCTCGCCCCTTCGGTCGCGGCATCGCCCAGGCCCGCCCCGGCGGCCGCGTCGACCCCGGCGTCCGCCGGGGGCCACGACGCGGGCGTCGCCTCGGCGTCGAGCGCCACCCCCGCCGACGCGAGCCCGGCGCGCCCAGGTCACGCGCTCCGCGCCGCGGTCCGCTGCGACAGGCCGGGGCGGAAGATCAGCGACCACATCTTCGGGATCGCTTGGGATCTCGGCGAGCCGGCGCCGCAGAGCTTCCGGATGGGCGCCACCACGCGGCGCTGGGGAGGCAACGCGGCCTCCCGCTACAACCCGGACATCGGCGCGTGGAACAGCGCGAACGACTGGTTCTGGGAGAACCACGGCATCACCACGCACCACACTTTCCTGAAGCAAAACAAGGACAACCACCTCACGTCGGCCTTCACGGTGCCGATGCTCGGCTGGGTGGCCAAGGACAAGACCTCGTATTCGTTCTCCGTCGGCAAGCACGGCGCCCAGCAGAAGACCGATCCGCAGAAGCCCGACGCGGGCAACGGCCTCGACCCGAGCGGGAAGCCGCTCACCGCGGGGCCGCCCGAGACCACCAGCGTGGCCGCGCCGCCGGCGCTCGTGGCGAAGTGGGTCGGCGAGCTCAAGGCCGCGCGCGACGCCAGCCGCGAGGACGTGTCGCTCTACATCCTCGACAACGAGCCGGCGCTCTGGAACTCGACCCACCGCGACGTGCACCCCGACCCGGTCACGTACGACGAGCTGCTCGACCGCACCTTCCGCTACGGCGACGCGGTGCGCGCGGCCGACCCCACGCCGCGCATCGCGGGCCCGGCCGAGTGGGGCTGGCCGGGTTACTCGTTCTCCGCGAAGGACGCCGCCGTGGGGTTTCAGCAGAAGCCCGACAGGCTCGCGCACGGCGACGTGCCCCTCTCGGCGTATTACCTCCGCAAGATCCGCGAGCACGAGCGAAAGACCGGGAAGAAGCTGCTCGATCTGTTCGATCTGCACGTGTACCCCCAGGCGACGGGCGTGTTCAGCGACAAGGCCGATCCCGCGACGGCGGCGCTGCGCCTGCGGCAGACGCGCGGCCTGTGGGACCCCACCTACCGCGACGAGTCGTGGATCCGCGACACGGTCATGCTGCTCCCGCGCATGCGCCGCTGGGTCGACGAGAACGCGCCGGGCGTGGGCCTCATGATCGGCGAGTGGAACTTCGGCGGCGAGCCCCACCAGAGCGGCGCGCTGGCGGCGGCCGAGACGCTCGGCAAGTTCGCCGAGTACGGCGTGGACGTGGCGTACTACTGGCGCGTCCCGAAGGACCGCTCGGCGACGTACTGGGCCTTCCGCGCCTTCCGCGACTTCGACGACCACGGGGCGCGCTTCCAAGACGAGCTCGCCGCCGTGGCTCAGGACGTGGCCCGCGGCGCGCGCGTGTACGTGTCGCGCGACGCCTCGGGGAAGAAGCTCGTGGCGATGCTGCTCAACTTCTCCGTGGACGCCTCGTTCACGGCCGAGCTGGCCCTCGAGGGCTGCCCGGCGACGGCGCGCGTGGCCACCACGCGCGTGTTCGACTACCGCGACGCGTCTCCCACGGGGCTCACCGCGCGCCCCGCCGGGCAAGGCGTGCGGGTGGCCGGCGGCCCGACGCCGACCGTTCAAGCGGACGTGGCGCCCTACGCGCTGACTGTGCTCGAGCTCACGCTCGAGTGAAGCGCGGAGCTCAGCGACCGAGCCGCTTCGCCTTCACTGTGCCGTCGAGCCGACAAAGGCCGCGCCCCTGCGCCGCCTGGAGGACCACCCCCGAGAGCTTCACCTCGAGCGCGCCCTTGCGAGGCTCGTAGGTGCTCACGGTGACCGTGCCCTCGATGGGATCGTTCCGCCACGACTTGGTCGCCGCGTCGTACGCGCACGTCGTGGTGTTGCAGAGGTTCGTGTAGACGACGCCGCCGGCCATGACGTTGAGCACGTCGCGCTCCTCGGTGCGGTCGCGCGTCGACAGCGTGAACGACCGCCGCCCGGAGGGGAGCGCGAGCTGAAAGCTGCCGCTCATCGGCGCCTGCCCGTTCGACACGGCGATCGAGTCGAAGGTGCTCGTGTTCGTCGCCACGACCAGATCGCGGAACTCGGGCGCGCAGTCGCCAGTCGCGCGCAGGCTGATCTCGGCGGCCTCGGACCCCGGCGGCGCGCCGCCCTCGCCGGCCCCCGCGTCTTCCCGCGAGGGCAGCGGGGCCGGCGGAGCGACGGGGTCGGACGGACTGGGCGCGGCCGCGTCGTCTCTCTCCGCCGCGGGCGGGGGCTCGCCGCTGCCGGGCACCAGCGTCTCCACGGTGCAGCCGCAAGCCAGCGCGCAGACCGCGAAGAACGCGGAAAATGTGAGCAAGTTCGCGGAGAGAGGCGGGCGCGCAGACATCGTGGGGGGTTGTACGCGCGCGCTCGCCTTTTCTTCCCTGGTCGCGCCCGAGGCGCGCGGGTCACTCCGCGGGCACGGCGAACACGGCGATGAGGGCGGCGACGACGCCGAGCGCCGGGAAGGCCACGAGCTTCGCCGCGCGCCACCCCGACGAGGGCATGCGCGCCGCGGTGACGGTCGCGACCGCGCACTGGAGCGCGTAATACGTCGCGAACGCGCGCGACGCGACCGACATGACCGAGAACACGTTCAGCCCGACGATGAGCAGGATCGCGAAGAGCGTGATCGCCACGTAGGCCTTGCGCTCGGGCACGCGGCCCTTCGACTCCTGCGCGAGGATACCGCCGGCCCCCACGGTGTCGGCGACGGCCGCGCTGAACTGGCTCAAGATGGCCCCGAGCGACAGGCCCACGCCGAGCGCCGCGCCGAGCTTCGCGATGATCGCGATGATCGCGGTCTCGTCCTTCGCGTCCACGCCGACGACGAGCGGCGCGACCAGCGCCACGAAGAGCACGTAGACCGCGAGCGCGATCACCTGCGCGAGGAGGAGGGCGCGGATGCGCGGGCGCACGGCGTAGTGCGCGCCGAGGTACTTGGTCGTCTCGAAGCCCTGGGTGATGATCAGCATGCCGCCCAGCACGCGCGCGCCCTCGAGGCCCAGCGTCGGCTCGGGGAAGGCGCCCGGGCGTCCACCGCGGAGCGCGAAGAACGCCAGCACGGCGATGAGGCCGCTGATGATGGCGAGCTTCACGTTGACCGCGACCTTCTCGACCGCCTCGAGCCCGTGGAGCCCCCGCCAGTACCCGTACCCGCCGATGCCAGCGAGGATCACGGCGCCCAAGACGCGCACCCACAGGTGATCGTGCACGCCGAGCGAGGCGAGCGCGAACGCGGAGAGCAGCGAGACGTAGAACGCGACCGACGCGACGTAGGCGAGCCCGAGCGTCAAGCTCGAGAGGCGCCCGAAGACGGCGAGCTCGCGGTGCTTCGCCATGAGCGCGGCGCGCGCTTCGTCGAAGTGCTGGATGTTGTGGCGGATCGCGAGGCCGAGGCCGATCGCGAAGGCGTTCACCACCACGAGCGCGGGCACCGCGAGGGTGCCGAAGCGCGCGTAGAGGATGGGCGCGCTGATGAGGAAGCCGCTCCCGATGATCGACGCGAGCGGCGTGACGGTCACGGTCCAGAGCGTGGAGCGGCGCACGGGACGCGAGTACATCCCGCCGAGCGCCAGCAAGAAGACCGCGCCGCCGACGACGGTGTTGAGTGCGGTGGGCTGGGCCAAGCGCGCAGCGTAGGGCAACCCACTGAGGGAAGCAAAGGCGCTTCCGTGTGTCCTACATGAGCCCACTCTCCTCGCGTAGATTCGCCGCGGAGGGTTGCCCCGCGCCATCCCCCCGCTACGCCTAAGGAAGAGGGCGCCTGTTCGCGGTCGCCCCGAGGGGAGAACAGATGGCCGACCGACGCGTACGCTCGCTGCACACCGTCACCCTGGACGAAGCCCTGGCCTACCTCGACCGCGCCGACGGCGACGAGCTCGGCGCCGCGAAAGACCTCGCGGAGGACCGCAACCTCCTCGACGCGTGCGACGCGCTGCCGGACGCGACCGACGTCCACCACGCGCTCTTCCTCCTCCGCCGCGCGCGCGGCCTGCCGACCCCGAGCTTCGATCAGACGCGCAGCCAGCTCCGCCGGCGGGCGGCGTAGGGGCGCCCACGCGCGGGAGCGCTCAGCCCGGCGGCGCCGCGTGCGCGGGCGGCGGCGCGCCGCGCGAGGTGCGCCACACGGCGACCCCCACGAAGGCCATGAGCAGCAGCACGATGACCCCGGCGAGCCACGCGCTGCTCCGCGAGAGGTTGCGCTCGGGCGTCTGCCTGGCGAGGGCCTCGAGCTCCTCCGAGCTCGGACCCGAGGGCTCGACGCGGGCGCGGACGACGCCTCGATCGCGCGGATCGCCGCTCCCTCTCCGGCGCTCGCCCTCGATGGCCGGCGCGCACACGCGCGTGAGGCTCGCGGAGAGCTCCTCCGCCGAAGGGAAGCGCTGCGCGCGATCGCGGTGGCACGCCGTCGCGAACCACAGATCGAACCCCGCGGGGAGCCCCGGCCGCACCGCGGAGGGCACGGGCATCGGCCCGGTGCACACCTTGAGGACGATGTCGCCGAGCACCTCGCCCGGGAACGGGATGCGCCCGGTCATCGCCGTGAACACGGTGGCGCCCAGCGACCAGAGGTCGGTCAGCGCGTCGGGCGCGCCCGCCTCGGTGAGCTGCTCGGGCGCCATGAAGTTGGGCGTGCCGATCACCGAGCCCGGCTCGGTGGGCCCCGCGAGGCCCCGGGGAACGCGCGGCTGATCGACGATCTTGGCGATCCCGAAGTCAACCAGCTTTACCGTGTAGGGGAGCTCGTCGTCGGCGTGCTCGACGTTGGTCGCGAGGAACACGTTGTCGGGCTTGAGGTCGCGGTGGACGACGCCGGCCCGGTGCGCCTTCGAGAGGGCGCGGGCTGCGTGCTCGACGATCTTGGCGAGGCGCGCGGGCTCGACCGGGCCGCGCCGCTGGACCGCGGTCGCGAGCGACTCGCCCTCGAGGTACTCCATCACGATGTACGGCAGCCCGTCGGGCGTGGTGCCGTGATCGTAGATCTGCACGGCGTGGACGCTGCCCACGCTCGCGGCCGCGCGCGCCTCGATCTCGAAGCGCCGGAGCACGTCGGGGCGCGCGGCGAGCGACGGGTGCACGAACTTGATGGCGACCGGCGTCTCGAGCTGCAGGTGCCTGCCCGCCCACACGGTGCCCATGCCGCCGCGGCCGAGGAGCCGCCCGACGACGTACTTCTCTCCTACGATCTGCCCCTCGAGCGAGGGCGGGTCCGTGGGAGGCGCGGCCATCGTGCGACACACTATCGGAATTCGCGGCGGGGCGCGCGGCTCAGCGCGCGGCGGGCGCGGCCCACGCCGGCGCCGGCGCGAGGCCGAGGAGTGCCTCGAGCGCGGCGCGGAACGCCTCGAACGGGGCCTCGTCGACGATGGCGCCGCGCGCGACGCGCCCGGGCGCCCGCACGAGCAGCGGCACGGTGCGATCGTAGGCGTACGGGCTGCCGTGGCTCATGCCCTTGCCCACGACCTGGAGCGGGTCGAAGAACGCGCCCACCTTGGGGACCACGTAGACGTCGCCGGCGCCCGGGCTCCATGACGCGCACACCAAGGCGTCGACGTCCGCCGCGGCGACCGCGACCGCGCCGCGGCCCGCGGCCAGCGCGCCGCAGCGCTCGGCGAGCCAGCTCGCGGGGAT
>DAORJJ010000467.1:0-5686 GCA_035439005.1 Polyangiaceae bacterium
CCTCCTCGTGCGCCCGGGCGAGGTGTCCGAGGGCCTCGCGCGCGCCCGCGCGGCGGGCCTGCCGTGCCCCGTGCCCAACGAGTGGCAGCTCACGCTCGGCGTCGCGCGCATGTGGCACCGCATGGTGTTCCGCCCCGAGTCGGTGGGCGCAGGCGGCGGCGCCCCGCCCCGGGCCACCTGGCGCGCGCGGGCCCTCCGCCCGCGGCCGCTGCGGTTCCCGTTCCTCGTCGCCGAGCGCGCCATCGCGCCGCTCGACTTCTCGGGGCTCCTGAGCTCGCGGGAGCGCGTGCTCCGGCACCTGCTCGCCGCGCACCACGGGGGTGACGAGTTCGTCTACGATTTCGAGCTGTTGCAGCTCCACCCCGGGGCGCTCGACGAGCTCCGCGGGCGGGCCCTCGCGATCGTGCGCGGGGAGAGCCCGCGGGCCGAGTGGCTCCGCGACCTGTGCGTCTTCGAGGGCTACCACGAGGCGCTCGTGTCCGCGCTCGAGGCGCTCCGCGAGGGCGCGCTCGCCGCCGCCGCGCCGTGTCCGGACACGAGCTTCTTCGCGTACCTCGCGTGGTGCGCACGGCAGCCGAGCACCCCGGAGGCCACGCTGGCCGCGGCGCTCGCGGGTGAGTTCACGGTGTCGGGAGGCGTGACGGCGGAGGTGGCGGCATGAAGGCGATGAAGGCGAGCGACGTGTGGGGCATGTCGGCGAGCGAGCGGCTCGCGTGCTTGCGGGGCGGCGGGGCGATCACGCCGGGGGAGCTCGCGGGCGCCGACTACCGCGGCGTGTCGCTGGGGCTCCCGCGGTTCGCCGAGCGCCTCACCTGGAAGACCTTCCGCAAGTCGTTTCGGCGCGACGCGGACGGGGCCGTCTCGGGGCTCAACGTGCGCCTCGCGCAGACCGGCGTCGCGAGCGAGCCCGTGGCGCGGCGCGATCGACGGGGCGAGGTCGTGTCCTTCGGTCCGTTCGCGGTCGTCCCGCTGCCCGCCGGCGGCACGCCGTTCGGTTGCGAGGCCGGCGTGGTCTTCGACTACGGCGCGCGCCACCCCGCCTGGCACCCGCTCGGCCTCACGCGCGACGTCGTCGTCGCGCTCGCCCCCGACCACACGCTGCTGCTCGGGGCGCTCTACGTCGAGGTCGGCGGGCTCGGCCTGCGCACGCCGAGCTTCTTCACTCTGGAGCGCGAGGCCTGAAGCGGCCGGCCAGTTGGCCGCGTGCCTGCGCCGCGTGCTACGCTTCAGCTCGCACCCGATGCACCGCAGCGCCTACCACCCCTGGCTCGTCGCCGCGATTCTCGCGAGCGTCGCGTCGGCGTGTGCGAACGGCTCCCCCGTCGAGGGCGACGACGACCCCGTGCCGCCCGCTGTCGCCGTCGACGCCGCGTCCCCCGCCGACGCGCGGACCTCGGACGCGACGTCCAGCGACGCGAGATCGCCGGACGGAGCCCCGCCCGCCGACGCGAGGTCTCCGGACAGCGCCGCGCCGGACAGCGCCGCGCCGGACGGCGCCCTGCCGGACGCGGCGCCCGACGCGAGCCCGCTCGACGCCGCGGTGGACGCCATGGTCGACGGCGGCGCCGACGGCGGCGCGTGCGTCACGGCCCCTCCCAGCAACGCGTGCGGCGTGAACCCGCAGTGTGGCTGCACGGCCACGCAGACCTGCGACGTCACGAACCTCGCGAGCGGCGCGGTGAGCTGCGTGGGCGCGGGCTCGGTGGCCGCGGGCCGCGCGTGCACGACCACGAGCAACTGCGCGCGGGGGCTCACCTGCTGGAACGGCGCGTGCCGGCCGTTCTGCTCGCGCGGCACACCCACGTGCGGAGCGGGCACGCTCTGCTTCGCGCCCCAAGACGCCGCCGGCGCGACCACGCCGAACCTCGACGTGTGCTCGGTCGCGTGCGATCCGTCGCGCGCCTCGGCCGCGTGCGGCACCAACGCGTGCGTGTGGTTCTCGTCCGCCGGCGTGGCCGACTGCCGCCCCCCGGGCACGCGCCCCGAGTACGGCACGTGCACGTCCACCGCCGACTGCCGCCAGGGGCTCGTGTGCGTGAACGACCCCATCTTCGGGCCGGAGTGCGAGCGCTGGTGCCGCGTGGGCAGCAACGCCGACTGCTCGTTCGGTGACACCTGCGCCGACGTGCTCGGCGCGAGCGCGCCCACGGTGCCGGGCACGGGCGCGCGCATCGGCGTCTGCGTGTTCTAGCGGCGGAGGAGGACGCGCCGCGGTCCGTCAATCCGGAGGCTGTGAGCGGCGGGCTCGCTCGCGCGACGAACGTGTTTGAGAAATCGCGCGGGTTGCTCTAGCCTCGTGGAATGAACAGCCGCCTCCGCACCCTCGTGACCGCGCTCGGCCTCAGCACGGCCGCCTTCCTCTCGCTCGCCACGAGCAAGCCCAAGGAGGAGGCCACCGCGGAGCCGGTCGACGCCGAGACCGCCAAGTACATCGGCGACTGGGAGGGCGAGGGCGTCACCCTCTCCATCGGGCAGGACAAGAGCTTCAGCTTCAAGAAGCAGCAGGGCTCCACCAGCAGCTCGGCCAACGGCAAGGTGAAGGCGATCCAGGGCGGCCAAATCATCGTGAAGGCCGCGTTCATCGAGCTGAAATACAAGGTCGACGTGGCCCCCACCGAGGAGGACGGCGTCTGGACCATGACCGTCGACGGGAACGCGCTCACCAAGAAGGGCGCGGGCGCGGGGAAGGGCGCCTCGGTGAAGACCAAGCTCGAGGGCAGCATCGCGACCCAGTTCGCGGGCAAGGGCGTCACCAAGGTCACGTGCCCGGGCTCGGTCACGCGGCCCGAGTTCGTCTGCACCGCCACGCTGAAGAACGGCAAGACGGCGCCGGTCACCGTGAAGCTCAAGGACCCCGCGAAGGGCGACTACACCTTCCGCACCGAGATCGTCGACGTCGACGGGGCCACGCTGGCGAGCAACCTCGCGGGCATGGTCGCCAAGGAGACCAAGGGGAAGCTGAACCTCACGGTCGACTGCGGCACCGGCAAGCTCTACCTGCCGGACGGCGATCCGCTCGTGTGCGAGGCGGTCGACAAGCGGACCAAGCGCAAGGGCACGGTCGAGGCGAAGTTCACCGGGGGCGATCTCCACTGGTCGGCCAAGGGCTTCTGAAGCGACGTCGCTGGCCCCGCGCGGTCGGCGCGCTCGCGCTGCTCCTCGGGGCCGCGCCCTACGCGCTGCGCGAGGAGCCGGTGTGGCTGCTCGGCCTGTCCACGGGGCTCGCGCGTGCCTGGCCCGCCTGGGCCGCGCGCACCGAGCCGCTCCGGCGCGCGGTCGGCCCGTGGCTCATGGGGCACCTCAGCGACGCGGCGCTCGCGGTCGCCACGGCGGCGTTCGTGGCCGAGGCCCAGGCGCCCGCGTCGCGCCGCGCGCGCGCCGCGTGGCACGCGGTCGGCGCGGGCGTGCTCGTGGGCCTCGAGCTCACCCAAGGACCGCTCGGGCTCGGCACGACCGATACGGTAGATATTCTCGTAATTCTCTTGGGTTACGGCGCTGTCGTCCTCGGCACCGAGCGGGCGTCGGCGCGGGGGCGTGACGGAGTGGGGCGCCTCGGGTGAGGGCGCGGCCCCCTCACGCTCCCCCCTCTGGCGTGCGGCGGGGCTCGGCGGCCCGGAGCCGCAGCGCGGCGGCGATGCCCAGGGCGCTCACCGTCAGCGTCAGCCCGAGGACCGCGGCGATCGCGCCGCGCGGGCCGTGGCCGTGGTGCTCGACCGCGGCGTGCACCGCCCCGCCGAGGCCGGTCGCCGCGGCCGTGCACAGCGCCTCGGCGAGCTGGAGCTGCCCTGAGACCTCGCCCTCGCGCCCGCGCGGCGCCTCCGCGATGCAGTAGAGCGTGGTGGCCCCGTAGGTGGTGCCGACGCCCGCCCCCGCGACGAGGCACCCGATCCCGGCGAGCGCCGCCGGGAGGGAGGTCAGCAGCCCGGCCGCGATCAGCGCGATCCCCACGGTGAGCAAGCCGAAGCCGCGCTGCACCCGCGCCGCGCGCCCGGCGGCGCCGAAGCGGCTCTCCTCGCGGTCTTGCACCCACGAGGCGGCGATCCAGCCGATCGACGCCGCGCTCAGCACGAGCCCCGCGCGCGTGGGCGAGGCGCCCCGCAGCTCGCTCGCGCCGAGCGGCACGAACGCCTCGGTGCCGAAGTACGCGAACGCGAGCACGCCGCGCACCGCGACGCCGGCCGGTAGGCCGCGCTGGGCCGTGAGGGTGCCCTTGGGGAGGAGCGCGCGGAGCGCGGGCACGAGCAGCGCGGCGCCGAGCGCCGCCGTCGCGAGCGCGCCGCCCAGCCACAGCCCCGTGTCGCGCCGCAGCGAGGTCGAGCCGAGGAGCAGGCCCGCGCCGGCCGCGAGGCGCGCCGCCGTGCGCAGCCGCGCGCCGCTCCCGAGGGGCTCGTGGAGGGCGAGGGCGCGCAGGGGCGGGAGCACCACCAGCGCCGTGATCACGAGCAGCGGGACCACCCCGACGAACACGAGGCGCCAGCTCGCGTGCTGCACGACGAACCCCGAGAGCGCCGGCCCGCACACCGCCGGCACGATCCACGCGCTGGAGGTGAGCGCCATCATCCGCGCGCGGAGCGCGTCGGGGTAGCCCCGCGCGATGGCCACGTAGGCCGCCGCGAGCATCGCCCCGCCGCCCCCGCCCTGCAGCGCGCGCCCCGCGAGGAAGAGCGGCATGCCGCGCGCGGCCGCGGCGAGCAAGAGCCCCGCGCCGAAGCCCAAGAGGCCCAAGGCCATCGCGTGCCCGGGGCCGCGCGCGTCGGCGAGCTGCCCGGCGGCGACCGTGCCGAGGAGCCACGCGAGCATGAACGTGGAGAAGGCGAGGCCGAAGAGGGGCATCCCGCCGAGCTCGCGCACGACCGTGGGCAGCGCCGGCACGACGCCCATGCCCTCGGCCGCGAACGACGCGACCGCGAGGAGCACGCCGCACGTGAGGGCGCGCCGCTCCCGGCCGAACACGCCCTGGTCGGCGCTCGCCGGCGCGCCCCGAGCGGCGCGTGGGGCCGAGGCGGTCGCCTCCGGCGGGTCGCTCGTCAAGGGCGCCCGCCCACGCCGCATGCTCGCATCGCCGCGAGTGTTCGTCAGGGCTCGAGGGGAGTCAAGCCGGCCCGTCGGGCGCCGAGCCGAGTGAAACAGATGCAACTCCGATGCGGAAGGACTACGCTTGAGGCGCGAGCCCCGCGCCCGCCCGAGCCATCCCGTGAGCCGAACGCGACCCCCGAAGACCCAAGACCTGCAGGCGCTGCTGCGCTCCGCGGGCCTGCGCAGCACGACGCCGCGCCTCGCGGTGCTGGAGTACTTCCACGCGCACGGCGGCCAGAACAGCCACGCCGAGCTCTTCGAAGCCCTCGCCGACCGTGGGTTCGACCGCGCCACGATCTACCGAATCCTCATCGACCTGTCGGACGCGAAGATCCTCTCGCGCACCGATCTGGGCGATCACGTGTGGCGCTTCGAGCTGAAGCGCGGGGTCGGCGGCGTGGAGCACACGGACGAGCACCCGCATTTTCTCTGCGTCGACTGCGGCGAGGTGTCGTGCCTGCCGGGCCTGTCGATCCGCCTCGAGGGCCCGTCGAACGTGCCCAAGTCGGTGGCGAAGAACAAGGTCGCCGTCCAGCTCAAGGGCCGCTGCGACAACTGCGGGTAACGACCGCGGGCGCCGTGTGCGCGGGTGTGCGGCCAACCGCGCGAG
>DAORJJ010000468.1:0-5679 GCA_035439005.1 Polyangiaceae bacterium
TGCACACGTAGCGGTCATCGAGCCCGGAAGCCCACGGCTCTCGTGAGAAGCCGAAGGCGGGAGCCGTGGGATTTCGGGCTCGATTCAAGTGAGCACCGGCTTAGTTGCGCCCGTGAGCACCGTGCCCCCGCGCCATGTGGAGGCTCTTGGGGCTCACGCGCCCTCGGGGCGCCGCTCGTGTGGCTCGTCCTCGCGACCGCGTGGGCCGGGCGGCCGGCCGTGCTCGTCGAGCCAGCGGAGGCATCGGCGCACGCTGCCCGTAGCGAGCGCCACGCAGCTGTCCGCGCCGCCATAGTACAGGCGGAGCGTGTCGCCGTCGTCGCCGACGGTCGCGCCGCACGGAAAGACGACGTTGCCCACGTCGCCCACGAGCTCGTAGGGCTGCTCGGGGCCGAACACCCACGAGTCGCCGCGGAGCAAGCAGACCGCGGGCGACTCCAGGTCGAAGAGCGCGAGCCCGAGGCGATAGAGGCCCCCGGAGACCGTGCGGCGGACGCCGTGGTAGATCATGAGCCAGCCGCGCTCGGTCTCGAGGAGCGGAGGCGACAGGCCCACCCGGTTTGCGTCCCACCACCCGCCCTCGCGGGCGAGGAGCATCGGCTGGTGCTCGCCCCACGTGCGAAGATCCGGCGAGAACGAGATCCAGACGTGGGCGGCCACCGCAGGGACCGGCCGGTGAACGAGCGCGAACTTGCCGGCGATCCGACGCGGAAGGAGCGCGGCGTCCTTGTCGTCGGGCTGCATGACGAGCCCGTACCGTTCGAACTCTTTGAAGTCGGCGGTCGCCGCCAAGGCGACGCCGGGCCCGTCCTTCGTATACGCCGTATAGGCCACGACGTAGCGCTCGAGCTCTTCCACCCAGGTGATGCGCGGGTCCTCGATTCCCCACCGCTCCTCGGGGTGTCGCGCGGGATCCGGGCAGAGCGTCGGGGCCTCGTCGATCACCCACCCGTCGACGCCGTTCTTCGATCGGGCGGCGCAGAGGTGCGAGTGGCCGCGGCGATCCTCGACGCGGCAGAGGAGGAGCGTCGACCCGTCCCGCAGGCGCGTGGCGCCCGGGTTAAAGACCGTGTGCGCGGCGTAGGGCCAGTCCGCCGCCGTCAGGATGGGGTTCTTCGGATGCCGTTCGAACAAGACCTCGTAGGCTCCGCTCATGAGAGGCCGAAGGCGCGGGCGTCGACGCCGGCGCGAAGCGCCGGTCCGCCGGGCGAGTCCGCCAGCTTCGCCGCGAGTCGGTCCGCCGCGCGCACCTCGGCGAGGGCCGTGAGGAAAGAGAGCGTGGACTCCGCCCCTTGGTTCTCGTTCAAGCGATCGGGGTGAATTCCGTCACGGCACCCGCCCGTGCGCGCGTCGTAGACCTGCACCTGCTGCGTGTTCCGCCCGAGGAACCACTGGAAGGCGCGGCGCGCCTCATTCAGCCACGAGGGACGCCCCGTGAGGCGGTGAGCCTCGAGGCAGGCCGAGACCATGGCGCACGCCTCGACCGGCTGCTGGTCGAAGATCGCGCGCGGGACGCCTCGGACGTAAAAGCCATTCGTCCCCACGGGGACGAACGTCCCGTCCGCGGCGATGTGCTGGCTCACGAGCCACTCGAGCGAGCGCGCGCCGACGGACGTCATCTCTGCGTCGCCCATGCTCGCCCCGGAGACGAGCATCGCCTGCGAGAGCCGCGCGTTGCAGTAGGTGAGCCGGTCCTCGAACCAGGGCCAGTCGGCGCTCTGGGATTGGTGAAACCGGTGCATCAGCTTCGCGGCGAGCGCGGCCCGGACCGCCGCCACGTTGCTGTCGCCGCCGAAGACGCGGAGGTATTCGTGTATTCCGAGCAATGTATACGCCCACGCGCGCGGGCTCCCGAGCTCCATCGCGGCGGGGAGCGCGCTGTGAAAGAGGTGCGTGGCGACGCCGCGTCGACCCGCATCCTCCGATCTCCCGACGACGGCGCCGAGCGCCCAGAGCGACCGCCCGTGGCTGTCGTCCGAGGGGATCTCGTCCACCCAGGTCCTGGAGTAGGTCAGGAAATTGCGGAACCTCCGGCTCGTCTCGTCGAAGGCGTGGCTCATGAAGGCGAGATACCGCGTCGCCAGCGCGCGGACCTCGGCCGGCGGCTCGGTGCCCGCCTCTTCCACGTGGGTCATCAGGAGGAGCGCCCGCGCGTTGTCGTCGACGCAGTACCCGTCGCGGTAGCGCGGAATGTCGAACGTCGCGTGCTGGAGCATGCCCGTGTCGTCCGTCATGGTCTTCACGTGGCCGAGCTCGATCTCCGGGAGCTCCGGCTGGCGCTTCTCGAGCGTCCGCGCGATGCCGGCGCGGCGACGGGTCTCGTGCGCTTCGCGCGCGCGCTCGAGGGTCGCGTGGTAGCGGCGCGCCACGATGGGCCAGGCCATGGACCGCCCGAAGGTCGCGGCGCGGTGCTGGAGCTCCGCCTGCCTCGCCGGCTCGTCGAGGAGCGCCGTGACCTCGCGCCCGATCGCTGCCGAGTCCCGGCTGGGGACCAGGATCCCTCGCCCGTCGGCGAGGAGCTCCCGCGCGTAGCGGTAGGGGGTCGAGATCACGGCCTTTCCGCAGCCCACGGCGTAGGCGAGCGTGCCAGACGTGCTCTGCTCGGCGTTTAGATACGGAGTGATGTAGAGGTCGGCGGCGCCGAGGAACTCCACGAGCTCCTCGTGGCTCACGAAGCGATTGTGGAAGATCACGCTCGCCTCCACGCCCAGCCGCTCGGCGCGAGTCTGGAGCAGTTGACGATAGGCCTCGCCGTGCTGCTGCTTCACGTGCGGGTGTGTCGCGCCAAGCACGATGTAGACCGTGTTGGGGTGACGGGCGAGGATCTCGGGCATCGCGTCGATGACGTATTCGATGCCCTTGTCCGGGGAGAGGAGCCCGAACGTGAGGATGACCGAGGCGCCCTCGACGCCGAGGTTGCGCTTGCTCTGCCGCTCCGGCGCGATCGGGATGCCGTGCGGGATGACGTCGATCGTCTTGATGTCTGCGCCGTGGACCTCATGGAGGAGCGCGGCGCCGTCGCAGCTCATGACGACCACTCGCTCGGAGAGCGTGAGCAGCGCGTCCATGACCGCCCGCTGCTCGAGGTTCGGGCTCTCGAGGACCGTGTGCAGCGTGGTGATCACCGGCATGCGAAGGTTGCGGAGGAGCTCGAGGACGTGCCCGCCGGCCTTGCCTCCGAAGATTCCGTACTCGTGCTGGACGGAGACGGCGTCGACCGCGCTCACGTTGAGGTAGTCCGCGGCGCGCCTGTAGGCCTCGATCTCGCCTTGAGGGATCTCGAAGCGCACCCGCTGGGGGTACCTGTGGCGCGCGCCGAGGTCGTTCATCGCCACGACGAAGCAGTCGAGCTCCGGGAGCTCCGCGGCCATCGCGTCGCAGAGGTCCGTCGTGTAGGTCGCGATTCCGCAGCGTCTCGGTAGGTGATTGCCGAGCATCGCAAGTGTACGAATGGCCCCTTGGCCACGAATGCCTTTTTCGCCCACGCGACCTCCTCGAGTGACAACGCTCGGCGCTTGGCCAGAGCCGGATGAGCGCGGCGATCGTCGGAGGCACGGTCGGAACGCAGTGGCACCATGCGCCTCGGTGGACGGGGAAGCAAGGCGCGCGACTCCTCGTTTGCTGGGCGTGCACCAAATGCCGCGCAGCCAAGCGCCGCGGTGGTTCACTCGCCGGGCGCTCCCGGTGTATTCGGAGGGGATGCACCCCTCGACGCACCCCGCGCCCGGTGTCCGGCGCTTCCCCCACTGGATGGGGGCGAGCGCGATCACGAGCCGGCGCTGGGTCTACTACGGGGTCCTGTGGGGCGGCGCGGGGGTCTGCTCGGTCCTCTCCCTGCTCGCGATGGACCTGCGGACCGGCGGCGCGTTCGTGCTGCCGATGCTGTTCGTGGTGGTCGCGACCCTCGGGAGCTTCGCTGTCATGATGTTCGTGGCCGGAGGGGACCTCGGGCACGTCATGGTCACGGGCGAGGGGCTGTGGCTCGAGCCCGGGGGCGCGCGCCTCGACGTCCGCTACCCGGTCGAGCGGGAGGTGCTCGCGAGCCGCACGGTGCTCCGCTTGATGCAGGCCCAAGCCTACGGGCCCGCGCGCGCCCTCGGCGTGAGCGATCAGTACGCGTGGGTCGCGCTCCGCGTACGGCAAGGCACGACCGATCTGACGTTCCGCGCCGAGCGCGTCCCGACCGGGATCTGGCTCGGGGCAGCGCCCACGTTGATGGAGCGCATGCCGCCAGGGACGCGCGTGTTCCACGTCGGGCAGGACGCCCTCGAGGCCCTGTCGAGGCACGTGTCCGCCGCGCCTCGAGCCTGAGGCCCGCGGGCGCGGGGGGCTCGCTCGGGGGGCCGGCACAGGCCCGGTGCAGCCCCGCGAAGGTGGGAAGGTATCGAGTAATGGCCCATACTTACGGATCATCCCGGCGGGCCTCGCGCGTTTTGTCCGCGCGCGCAGGGGCGGAATCCCGGCGGAATCCCAGCCCCACGGCGGGCGCGGTGAACTAGCCTTCGGTGCGATGAGTGATCTCACGGTCGAGGGCACCGCGGCCGGCGCGGACGAGGCGCGCGCCGGCGCCGCGCCCCGCGATCTCCTCTACTTGGCGCTCGAGGGGCAGCGGCCGCTCGGTGGCGGCGCGCGCCTGTCGCTCCACGGCGTCGACGAGGTGCGTCTTGGCCGCGGCAAGGCGCTCTCGGCGCGCCGCGAGGGCGCGACGCTGAGCGTGACGGTCCCCGACGACCGCGCGTCGACCAAGCACGCGCGCCTCGCGCGAGGGGCGGGCGCGTGGCGGCTCGTGGACGAGGGCTCGCGCAACGGGACGTACGTCGGCGACGCGCGCCACGTCGACGGGGAGCTCCCGCGCGACGCCCCGTTCTCGATCGGGAGCGCGGTCTTCTTCGTGTCCCGCGGCGCCGTGCGGAGCGACGAGATCGCGCTCGGCGCGACGCTGGCGGGGCGGCGCGAGGGGCTCGCGTCGCTCGTGCCCGCGGTCGCGGAGGACCTTGGCCGCCTCGCGGCGATCGCCGCCTCCGACCTGCCCGTGCTCCTCCTCGGCGAGAGCGGCACCGGCAAGGAGGTGCTCGCCCGCGCCACCCACGCGCTCTCGAAGCGCGCGGCGGGGCCGTTCGTCGCGGTCAACTGCGGCGCGCTCACGACGAGCCTCCTCGAGGCGCAGCTCTTCGGCCACGTGAAGGGCGCGTTCTCGGGCGCGGTGCGCGACGAGCCGGGCTACTTCCGCGCGGCGTCCGGCGGGACGCTCTTCCTCGACGAGATCGGCGAGCTCCCCGAGGGCTCGCAGGCCGTGCTCCTCCGCGCCCTCGAGGCGCGCGAGGTCGTCCCCGTCGGCGCCACCCGGCCCGTCCCCGTCGACGCGCGGATCGTCTCGGCGACCCTCAGGGACGTCGAGCGCGTCCGCGAGGACCTGCGCATGCGCCTCTCGGGCTACGTGCACCGCCTCGCGCCCCTGCGCGAGCGCAGGGGCGACCTCGGGCTCCTCGTGGCCGAGCTGCTCCCGAGGCTCGCGCCTGCCGTGGCCGCGCGCGCGCGCTTCTCGCCCGAGGCGGCGCGGGCGATCGCCGGCCACGCGTGGCGCCTCAACGTGCGCGAGCTGGCGCAGGCGCTCGCGAGCGCGCTGGTCCTCGCGGGGGAGGCGGGCGTCGTGCGGCTCGCCGATCTCCCGGCGGGGCT
>DAORJJ010000469.1:0-5677 GCA_035439005.1 Polyangiaceae bacterium
ATTCTCAAGAAGTCGGCGGCGGCGGCGGCGGGCCGGGGATCGCGAGCCCCAGCAGGGTCTTCTTCTCCACCTTTCCGCCCAGGGGCGGCGGCGGCGGCGGCGCGGCGGAGCCCGCACCGTTCTTCGCGTTCTTCTTCCCTAGCCCCTCGAAGATGTCGAGGTCGGTGCCGCTCTTGCTCTCGTCTGACATGAAAACTCTCTCGAAACCGTGAGTTGTAGCGGTTCGTCGACCTTCGTAGAAAATTCCCGGGAGCCCGCGCGGCGCATGCTAGCGCCCCACGGCGACCTTGACGAGCACCAATCCTCGCAAAATGGTCGCTCCGAGGCGAGCTTACGGCGATTCGGGCGCCGCGGGGGCGGGGGGCGTCGGGCTCGAGCCGGCCGGCTTCGGCTTGGCGAAGTAGCGCACCCGCTGCATCTGGAGGGGGCGCCACACGGCGACGTCGACGATCGGGGTGGAGTCGAAGTGCCCGCGGCCGCCGGGCGTCGCCTTGCGAACGAGGCGGGCCGCGGGCGGCCCGTGCGCGGCGGGGTCGCGCTCCCCGTCGAGCCCGAGCCCTCCACCGAGCAGGGCGGCCGTGTCGCCCGCGAGGTACATGCGACGCGAGGCGCCCGCGCGGGCGAGCAGCGCGTCGGCGGCGGCCAGCGCTTGGGCGCGGGCCGGGGCTGGGAGACCGGCGGCGCACTCCGCAAAGAGCAGGACCCCGTCCTCATCGCGGACGCCCACCGCTGCTCGGGTGCTCTCGCCGGGTCGACCACTGCCTTCCAGCAAGACACCCTCGGTCGCCTTTTCCTTGGCGACGATCGAGAAGAAGCCGCTCGCGAGCACGAGGCGCAGCTCGCCCGCGCCGGACCGCGCGCCCGCGCGCGCCGCCAGCACGAGCACGGTCCCCGGGTCCTCCGCCTCGGCCTTGCCGAGGGCGACCGCCTTCGGGTCGATCTCGAGGACCCCGAGGCGGACCGAGGGAGCGCCCTCGGGGTGCACGCTGGTGGTCGCGATCGCGTACGGGTAGCCGTGCTGCGGCAGCCCCTTCACCCGCCACGCGCCCTCGCCCGCGGCGACCCCGGCGAGCGGCGGCCCCGGGAGCACGCGCCGCGAGGTGAGGTAGAAGAAGTCGCGCTCGTCGCGGCGAATGTAGCGGGGGAAATTCATGTGCCCCATGCTCCGGATCATCCGGCGCGCGCGGAAGCGGAACTCGGGCAGGCCGCGGACCTGCCCCTCGTACTCCCAGTCGGTCTGCAGGGGCCGCGCGAGCGGGCGGTAGGCCGCCTCGGGCGCCATGGAGTAGAACTCGAAGCCGGCGTGGCCGCCGTTCATGTCGAGGTGCATCCCGTAGCTGCAGCGCGCGCGGAGCATCGCGCGGCCGAGCTCCTCCGCCGAGACGTCGACGCCGTAGAAGTAGGCGGAGAACCCCTCCTTGGTGAGGCACAGCCCGCTGCGGGTCGTGTGGATGGCGTCGTGCCAGCCGGGCGGCGTGCCGCCCCACCACGTGCGCTTCCACGGGTTCCACGTGTCGTTCTGCACGAGCATCGTGAGGTTCTGGCGGAAGCTCAGGATGTCGTCCGGCACGTCGGTCGTGGCGGGCCACGAGCCCATGGCCGTCGTGCCGTCGCGGAGCTCCATCACCGTGGCGGCGTACGGCTTCGGTGGCAGGTAGAGGATGCCGTTCGCCATCATGCCGTACTCGCCGTGCTGCGCCTGGAAGCCGCCGTTGAACCCCGCGACGAGCGTGCGCATCACCTCGGGGGCCCTCGGGATCATGCCCGGGCCTGCCTCGCCCGTGGCGCTCACCGGCTCGACCGTGCCCGCCTCCATGTGGAGCGCGACCACGCGGGAGTCCCATAGCGTGACGTACACGCGCGTGCCCGGGCGGCGCGCGTCGGTGCGGACGAAGCTCTGCACGAAGGGCGTGGGGATGCCGGGCACCTCGGTGATGAAAGGATCCTTGTCGAGCGAGATCCACGCGCCCTCGTTCGGCAGCGCGGGCTGGAGGATGGGCTCCATCGGGGCGGGCGGGAACCCGACCTCGGGGTCCGACGTGCTCGCGATTCGAGCCGGGCCCTGCGCGAGGCTGCCGAGGTCGCTCTCGACCTCCGCCGCGCCGGTCGCCGCGCCAAATACGTCGGACTTTCCGCGCTTTACGAAATCGAGGGCGGTGAAGGCCACGGCCTTCAGGATCTGCATGTTGTCGTCGCCGAACGCGGGCACCGCGCGCACGCGATCGACCGCCCAAGGCACGAGCCCCGGAGGCCGGCCCCGCTCGCCCAGCGTCACGCGCACGCGGGCGGCCCCCTCGACCGCGCGGCGCGTGTCGGCGTCGACCCGCACGACCTCGCCGCCGTCGATGACGGCGCGGAGCTCACCGCCCGACCACGACAACGCGACCTGCTTCGCCTCGGGCTCGAGCGCGTACACGTCGTGCACGACGCCGCCCGGGAGGCCGGTCTGTTGCCACTCGGTGCCCATCTCCTGGAGGCGTTGGAGGGCGCTGAGGTCGCGATCGTTGGCGCCCCGGTGGCCGCGCAGGTCGAGCACGTGCAGCGCCTTCACGACGCCGTCGAGCGACGTGGTGTAGGCCGCGAGCTCGCCCGAGACGACCGGCGCGTCCTCGTCGATGGCGGCCGAGCGCGTGAGGTTGTGCGACGCCCCGACCTCGAGCAGCACGCCCTCGGGCGACCGCCGGGCGAACACGAGGTACACGTCCCGCGGGCTGGAGCCCTCGCTCGCGCGCACGAGGGCGTGGTCGACGGCGCGCAGCGACCGGAGCGGCCCGCGAGGGGTCTCTGCCCACGCGACGTCCTCGGGGGCCGCGTCGAGGCCGCTGGCGGTGAGCGCCGTCGCGAGCGCCACGCGCGCGTTGGGCGCCGCGGGGTCGAGGTTCTGGCCGCCTCGCAGCGCGGCCGCGAGGCCGAGCGCGAGCGCGAGCGGGATCGGCCGTAGCCGCGGCGTGAGCACGAGTCGAAAACGCGCGGCGGAGAGCATCGAGTCCGGCGCGCAGCGTAGCGCAGTCGGCGCGGGTCGGGCCGAGACTTCTCAGCGCGGCTCAGCGAGGGATGGTGATCGACAGCGACGGCGAGCGGGACGTGCCGACCTCCTGGGTGACGTCGACCCGGTCGCCCGGCCGCGCCCAGATCTCGACGCGCCAGCGCCCGAGCTCGTCCGCCTGGGTGCCGGCGACGCGCTGGTCGCGCGCGAGCGTCGGGTTCAGGTTGAAGGTGATGATGAACGCGTCGGGCTCGGCCCCGCCCGGGCCCGCGGAGAGCACGTAGCGGTTCGGCTCGCTGCCCTGCGTCACCGAGGGCACCTCCGGGGGCGGAAGCGGCAGGGTGGGGCTCACGCACGCGGTGGTGCCGACCGCCGACGTGAGCGCCCCCGCGAGCGCGCCGGCGAGCGCGAGCCGCCCGCCGACGAGCAGCCAGCGACCCCAGACGGACGCCCGCGGCGAAGCGCGCTTGGAGCCTGGGGCTGCGTGGGTCACCATCGCTGTCAGGGTAGCACGGTCCGTGCCGACGCTCCGGGACCCGAAAACGGCCAGAAATGGCCCGCACCTGCCAACTTCGTTGGCGATGGGGCGTGCGCGGTTGTCAGGCCGGGACGACCTTGAGGCTCACGCGCGGACGGCGGCGGGGCGGCGCGCTCGCCGGCTCGAGCAGCTCGCCCACGAGGTCGTAGTCGCTCGCCTGCGTGACGAGCACGCGCCGCAGCTCTCCGGCGGCGCACTCTCCGCCGGAGAGGAACACGTGGCCGTCGATGTCGGGGGCCTGGCCCGCGTGCCGCCCCTGCATGACGAGCTCGTGCTCCTCGCTCGGGCCCTCCACGAGGACCTCGAGCTCTCGGCCCACGAGCTTCTTCTGGGCCTTTCGCGCGATCTTTCGCTGGAAGGCCATGAGCGTGCGCGCGCGCTTCTGCGCGATCTTCTCGGGCACCTTGTCGGCGAGCAGGTAGCTCTTGGCGCTCTCTTCGTCGGAGTAGCGGAACACGCCGAGGCGCTCGAAGCCCGCCCAGCCCACGAAGTCGAGCAGCTCCTGGAAATCCTGATCCGTCTCGCCGGGGTGGCCGACGATGAACGCCGTGCGGAACGTGAGGTCGGGGATGGCGGTGCGCAGCCGCTCCACCACGCGTCGCTGCCGCCCGAGCCCGTGGCCGCGCTTCATGCGCCGCAGCATGGCGTCGGAGGCGTGCTGGAGCGGCATGTCGACGTATTTCGCGACGCGCGGGTGGTTCGCGAGCACGTCGACGAGCGCGTCGTCGAGGGTCTCGGGATACAGGTAAAATACACGTACCCAGCGCACGCCCGGCACGTCGGCGAGGTCCGCGATGAGCTTCGCGAGCGGCACACGCTCGGCGGCGGGGAGGTCGCGGCCGTAGGCGACGGTGTCCTGCGAGATGAGGTTCAGCTCGACCACCCCTTGCCGCGCGAGGGCGCGGGCCTCGCGGAGGATGTCGGCCGCCGGCCGCGAGCGCTGCTTCCCGCGAAACTCGGGGATCGTGCAGAACGCGCAGGTGCGGTTGCAGCCCTCGGCGAGCTTCAGGTAGGCGCTCGCGCGGCTCTGCGTGAGCACGCGCGGATCCTTCGCGCGGACCACCCAGTCGGCGGGGTTGCCCACGAGCACCCGGTCGGCGTCGCCGCGGAGGACGTCGGCGAGCTTGAGCATGTCGCTCGAGCCGAGGAAGTGGTCGACCTCGGTCATCTCGGCGGCGAGCTCCGCCGGGTACCGCTGCGACAAGCAGCCCGACACGACGAGGCGCTTGCACTCGCCCGAGCGCTTGAGCTCCGCCATCTCGAAGATGGTGTCGATCGACTCCTTCTTGGCCTCGCCGATGAAGCCGCAGGTGTTCACGACGATCGTGTCGGCCGCCTCGGGCTCGCCCACGAGCGTGTACCCCGAGCGCGCCGCCACGCCCAGCATGACCTCCGAGTCGACGCGGTTCTTTGGGCAGCCGAGGCTGACGAAATAGATGGTCTTCTCGCGGGAAGAGTCGGGCGCGTCGGGCTTGGGAGGCGTGGCTGGCATGCGCGGAGGGCTCAGTAGCAGGTGACGTCGACGTTGTCCCGCCCGGGCGTGCCGCGCTGCGCGCCGCCGGCGTACGTGCTGAACGTGAGGCTCCAGCGGCCCCAGTCGCCGCGCACCGCCGCCGGGCAGTTCGAGGGGAACGCGACCGAGCGCGCCGGCGTGACGTTGGAGAACCCGGGGTAGTCGAGCTGATCGACGACGGTCGTGCCCGCCCGCACGGTGATGCGATCGCCGTCGTTCTTCAGCACGTCGGTGCGCTCGAACGCGTACACGGGCTCGGGCAGGCCGAGCGCGCGCGCGCCGGCGAGCGAGCCGGCCACGACGAAGCTGCCCAGGGGCGGCAGCTCGGCGCCGGCCGGGAGCGTGGCCGTGTCGAACGCGGCCCCCTTCGGCGACTCGACCACGAGGCCGTCGAGCTTGAGGGTGCAGGCGCTGCGGCGGCTCGTGATCTCCACCCACTCGGCGTTGTCCCCGGAGCCGGCGCGCGATGAGATGAGAAACTCGGTGATCGCGAGATCGCCCGCGACGAGGGGCGGGCAGTAGACCTTCGGCGGCGGCCCCGCGTCGACCGAGGCGTCCGGCGGTCCCGCGTCGGGGCGCGCGGCGTCAGCGGGCGGTGGCGCGGCGTCCACCGGCGGGGGCGGGGGCGGGGCGGCGTCGG
>DAORJJ010000470.1:0-5651 GCA_035439005.1 Polyangiaceae bacterium
GCGCGGCGGCCTGGGCGGGCCCGTCCGAGCCACTGGCTAGAAGAGGTCGTGGCTGACAATCCGCACGCCGCTCGAGAACCACACGGGAAGACGCGTGTCGCCCCAGAGCCCGCCGCCCCAGGTCCCGTCGAGCTGGATGTGGTCATTGAAGATCATTCGAAACCCGGCCTGGTACGCGCCCCCGCTCCCTTGCACGTACGGGTCTCCCGAGAAGACCTCCGCGATCAAGTGGAAGTCGTAGAGCGTCTCGACCTGCGTGCCGACCCCCCACGTAAACTTGGCGGGGGCCATCCCCGGCGCGGAGACCGCGGAGAAGCCAAGATTCGCGTGGATCAAGAAGTCGTCCTCCTTGAGAAACGCTTGCGTGAATGCCAGATAAGAGAAGCCGCTCCACCCGGGTGCCTCGAAGCCCCCTCGACCGACGGGGGCCAATACGCCGCCAGACACCGCGACCCCGGGAGGCTTGTTGGGGACGGTCTCGCGGAGCAGAAATTTCCCCTGAAGAAGCGGGCCGCCTACGGCGTAAAGCGGCGCGCCCGCGCGTCCCAACTGGGACAATCCATGCACCCCGCCGAGTGTGAGCTCCATCCAATCCGTAGGACCGATGGCCGGCAGCACCCACTGCTGGAGACTCGACCGGTCGCGCCGCCAGTAGGTCTCGAGCTGGAGGTGGCCCTTGCCGACGACGCGCGCGTCATCGGTGATGAAGGGCCGGATGGCGTGCGCCTCGCGCGGACCGAACAGCAAAGCGGACGCGCCAACCACCGCCGACACCCAGCGCGCCGCGCGTGTGAGCATCGCCGCGTTCTAGAGGCCCATCAAACGCGGGGTCGACCGATCTTCCCGTAAGGAGCGGCGAGCGAGGGAGGTGAGGCGGGTCGGCGAGCCGGCGGGGTCCGTCGGCTCGCGTCAGCCCTCGGCCTTCTTGCGTGGCTTCTTCTTCGGCGCCGCGGCCTCCGGCGCGACCGCCGCCTCGGGCGCGGCGGCCTCGGCGGGCGCCTCGGCCTTCTTCTTGGGCTTCTTCGGCGCCGCGGGCTCCGGCGCGGGGGCGGTCTCGCCGGCCGCGCCCTCTCCGGCGGGCACCCACCCCCGCTTGACGTTGTCCTCGAGCCACGCGGCGATGAGGCGCTCGGCCTTCTCGAGGGTGCTCGCGGTGCGGAGGCTCGTCTTCAGCGGCTCCGCGCGCCCGCCCGAAAAATCCGTGCCGTACACGAGGAAGCGCGGGAAGCCCTGCCGCGGCTCTTTGTGGGTGGCGAGCAGCGCGAACTTTCGCACCGCGGTGGGGCCCTTCACCCACACCCCGCGGCGCAGCACCTCGGCGGGCGCGGGCGCGGCGAGGCCGCCCGCCTTGGCGTCGGGATCGAGCGCGAGGCGGCTCGTGATCTGCGTCATGCCGACGCTCGCCACATCGGGGCTCTTGTCGGCGCGCTCGCGGAGGAACGTGGGGAACAACATCGCCGCGATCGGCGCGTCGCCGCGCGGCGCATAGCCGGCGCTCGCGTCGTACGCGAGGGTCATGCGCACGACCGGCACGTCGTTCGCGTCGGTCTCGACCAGATCCGAGAGCTTCACCTCCACCACGATCTCGGGGCGCACGAAGCGGCAGAGCGTGCCGTCGCGGTTCGCCATGCGGAACGCGCTCGGCACCTCCATCGCCGCGAGGCGCGTGAGCCACGTCGCGCGGTCGTCTTCGCTGAAGCCCGACCCCACGGGGCCGAGGAGCTGCAGCGTTCCGTCGTCGCGGCGGAGGGCGACCGTGATCTCGCGGAGCACGGTGCGCTGGCCCTCGAGCCGCGCGCCGTAGGCCACGATCACGGCGTCGACCGTGAAGAACGGCTTGATCTTGTACGTGAGCCCCACCTCGCTCCGGAGCACGAGGCCCTCGAAGCGCTGCGCGGTGACCCACTCGCGGTAATACGCGAGCGCGTCCTCCCCGGCGCCCTCCACCGTGGTGATCAGCGCCACGCGCCCGCCGTGGTCCTCCGCGCCGAAGCGCTCGCGGAGGATCGCGAGGCGCTCGCCGTAGGGGAGGCGCGCGCCGTCCTGCTCGCCCTGCTCCACCACGTCGAAGGCGAAGAAGCGGAGGCGCGGCTCGAGCGCCTCGTCGGCCAAGGCCGCGCCCACGTGCTGCACGCGCGGGCGCCCCTCGGGCGGCGTGGCGGTGAGCTCGCCCGCGTAGATGGCGTCGCCCGAGCCCTCGAGGCGCTTCGCGGCCTCGCGCACGAGCGGCGTGCCCGAGAGCACCCGCCCGTTGAACGACGCGAGCGCCACCTCGCCCCCCCGCTTGACCAGGAACCACAGCTCGCCGTCGAGCTTCGTTGACAGCCACGCCTTGCCCCGGGGCAGCGACGTGGCGAGCTCGTCGGCCGTGAGCACGCGGTAGCGCTTCGCGACCTCCATGCGGTAGCGCTGGAGCCGCGCGACGAGGGGCTCATCGCGGAGCGCGCCGATCGCGCCCCGGTGCCCGCCCGCGTACGGCGTGAGGGTGACCCCGTCGAGCAGCGCGCTCACGAGGCGCCTCCGGTCGACTTGAGCTCGAGGTTCGAGAGGTGGAGCACGAGGCGGTACGCGTCGCCGTCGACGCGCCCCTCGAGGAAGCCGCGGTACGGCGCGCCGTTGGTCGTGAAGATGAGCGGCCCCTGCCCCTTCGGCCCCGTGCCCACGAAGACCATCTTCTTGGCGGCGTGGAGCTCCTTCGCGATGTCGTAGAGGAACTGGAACGTGAGGCCGCTCACGTGCCGGAGCTGGAGCTGCTTCGTGAACGCGAACTTGCGGATCGCCTCGCCGATCGGCACGAGCTTGCCCGTCCACACCATGGGCGCCGACTCCTCGGCGAGCGTCGCCTCCACGTCGAGGAAGTCCTCGCGCGAGCGCTCCGCGCCGTCGGGGCCGCGCACCACGCGCAGCACGCGCGCCACCGACAGCACCGCGCCGTCGGGCCGCAGGTACACGCGCGCCGCGTCGCCCAGCCTTCGCCCCACGAGGTGGAGATCGATCTCGGGATCGCCGTCGATGAGGGCGCGCGCCACTCCGGCGTCGTCGCCGTGGGCGCGGAGCAGCGCGTCGTAGGCTGTCGCGTCGGTCGTGCGGATGAGCCGCTCGAGCCGCGCGGGCGTACCGCTCGGCCCGACCATCTTCAGGGCCGGGGGCTTCTTCGCCCACTCGGCGGCGACGTGAGCGTCGCGCTTCTTCGCGTCCATCAGCGGGATCAGTCGGGCCATCGCGCGCTCCTCACATCATGCCGAAGTCGAGATCGTCGGTGTCTTCCGTCTCTTCGCCCAGATCGGCGGGCTGCTGCTCTTGGCGCAGCATCTCGAAGCGGGAGGGCTCGCCGACCAGCAGGAAGGTGCCCTGGTCGTTTGCGAGCAGGAACGCGGCGGCGTCCGCGTAGTCGTCGCGGTAGTTGAAGCGCGTCTCGAAGACGCTTCCTGCCGCGAGGGCCGCTGCGAGCGCCTCCGACACCTCCTCGGGGCGGAGCTCGTACACGGTGGTGCACGTGTGGTCGAGCACACGCGACGGGTCGACCGGCCCTGTGAGCGGCTGCTCCTTGCCGAGCGTGGAGGGGGCGATGGGCACCGCCGCGCCGGCCGCGTCGACGGCCTTGAGCTCCGAGCGATCGAGCGTGTCCCACGCTTCGTCGAGGTAGGCGTACGCGAGCCCGCCAGGCGGGATGATCGCGCCGCCGTCGGTGGTGAGCGACGCACCCACGCAGGGCGCGCCGGTCTCGTCGACGACGACGCGCTCGCGCTTTCCGTAGAGCTTCTCGCGATCGACCTTGGAGAACGAGAAGGTGCTCACCTTCCCGTCGAGAGCAACGACAACTGGCGACGCCATGAGGCCTCCGTGGAGCGGCGCTGGATCCGCACGCGCGGCGCCAGCGTACCGAGGCCAGGGCCGCGGGGGGAAGCCTTTCCGCGTCGGCCGTCACCGCCCGGTTTGGACCGCGGGCGCGCGCCGATTGCGCTGGTCGGGTGCGCAGAGGTGGATAGAGTGGAGCGCTCGAAGCGGGCGCGCTGGCGTGCGCGCGACGCCCCAACCACCGACGCCCACAGGCTCGTTCAAGGAGACCCCCGATGCCCATCAACGTGAACCGCGCCGTCGACAAGGCCTACGAGACCAAGACCCTGAAGGAGATCTGCGACGCCCCCATCTCGGCGATCGAGGGCCTGACCGAGGAGCACCAGAAGCACCTCGAGGCGTGCGGCATCAAGTCGATCCGTGACCTCGGCGAGTGGAAGTTCGCGGCCTGGGCCCGCGCGATCGTGGAGCTCGCGAAGCTCGAGCAGTAGGCCCTCGCGGCCGGCTCACGGCGCGGCGCGCGACTGCAGCTCGCGGTCCGCGCCGTCGCCTTTTTTGTCGGCCTCCGTCGCCGCGGCGGGCGCGGCGGGGATGGGCCCGAACTTTCCGAACGGATCGTCGAAGAACGCGCGCAGCACGCGCGACATCTTCGCGGCGTGCGAGCCGTCGAGCACGCGGTGGTCGAACGTGGCCGACACGCGCAGCACCTTGCCGACGACCACGCGCTCGCCCTCCACCACCGCGGCGCTCTTCACGGCGCCCACCGCGAGCAGCAGCGGCACGTGGCTGTAGGGCACGAGCGGCACGTACGCCTCGTCGAGCCCGAGCGAGCCGATGTTGGTGACCATCACCGAGCCAAAGGGGTCCTTGGGGATGCCCAGGCGGCGCAGGTCGAGGTTCAGCGTGACCGACAGAAACCCGAGCACATTCAAGACTTTGTTGAGCAGGAAGAAGGGGATCTTCTTGAACGTGGAGCGCGTCCCCTCGAGGGCCTCGTCCTTGCCCGCCTTCACCGTACCGACGCGCTCGGAGAACTCGTCGACGATCTGCTCGAGCGACTTCTTGTGGCAGTCGAAGAGGGTGGCGCCGGAGAGGTCGATCTCGCCGGTGACGGGGTCCTTCATCTCGACCTGGAAGAACACGCCGATGTCGTCGCGGAGGTAGATGCGGTTCCAGCGGAGCACCGCGTTGGCGTCGGGCAGCTCGTGGAGCACGTGGGAGACGGCCTTCGCCATGAGATGGCTCAGCGTCGCGCGCTTGCCGGTGGCGGCTCGGAACTCGGCGAGGTACCGCAGCGCCTCGTCGGCGCGGAGGTCGAGCGCGCCGTACACCTGCGGGTCCTTCGTAGTCTCCCACGTGCCGATGGCGATGCGCCGGAACGACGAGAGGTTCTCTTTGGGCCTGAGGCGCAGGTTGGGCATGGACGTCTCCCTCGCGAAGGTGGCTCCGCGCCAGACGAACATAGCGCTACCGTAGGCGCCCGGGGTGCGCCGCCGACCGGCGGCCCGGGAGGAGCGGCTACTCGGCCTCGGGTGGCAGGAGCGCGACGCGACGGACGCCGGACGCGCGGCCAGCGCCCAACGAAGGAGGGCCGCGCTCGTCGCGGCGCGCCCACCCCGCGCGGCGGACCGCGGCGGCGGCGCCAGGCTCGTCGGCCGCCACGCCCGACACGACCACGCTGCCCGGCTCCGCGCCCTCGAGCAGCTCGAGCCCCACCGCGAGGGTCTCGCCGAAGTACGCGAGGCCGTCCCCGCGGGTGAACGCGATGCAGCGGCCCTGGTGCGCCGAGAGCCGCACCCTGCCGCGCAGGTGCTCGCCGAGCTCCGGGCGCGCGGCGAGGGCCGCGGCGATCT
>DAORJJ010000471.1:0-5647 GCA_035439005.1 Polyangiaceae bacterium
GCGGCGCAGCAGCAGGCGGCGCAGCAGCAGGCGGCGCAGCAGCAGGCGGCGCAGCAGCAGGCGGCGCAGCAGCAGGCGGCGCAGCAGCAGGCGGCGCAGCGGGCCCCAGGGCATCCCATGACCCAGCCGTCTCCGGCGGTGCCCTACGCGCCCCAGCCGGGGCCGTCGCAAGATCCTGGCGCCTACATGGGCGCACATGGTGGCCAAGGTGGGTGGGGTCCAGGCTACGGCCAAGGCCCTTACGGCGCGGCGTCGTCGCCGGCGCCCGGGCCGCAGTGGGGCCAGCCCGGGCCGCACGAGCAGCAGGCGCCCGGCATGATGCCGCCCGGCGTGGGCATGCAGCCTGGAATGGGCGGCATGCAGCCGCAGCCTGGGATGATGCAGCAGCCTGGGATGATGCAGCAGCCTGGGATGATGCAGCAGCCTGGGATGGGGGGCATGCAGCCTGGGATGGGGGGCATGCAGGCCGGGATGATGCAGCCCGGGATGATGCAGCCCGGGATGATGCAGCCCGGGATGATGCAGCCCGGGATGATGCAGCCCGGGATGGGGGGCATGCAGCCTGGGATGATGCAGCCCGGGATGGGGATGCAGCCCGGGATGCAGCCCGGCATGCAACCGGGGATGATGCAGCAGCCCGGGATGGGGGGCATGCAGCCCGGAATGATGCCGCCCGGCATGCAACCGGGGATGGGCATGCAACCCGGGATGCAGCCCGGGCTGGGGATGCAGCCACCCGGCCTCCCGGGGGCCGCCGCGCCGGGCTCCAGCCGCACCATGATGCTCGTGGTCGGCGTGGCCGGCGGCGTCCTCGTGCTCGCCGCCCTCGTCTACGCCTTCGTCTTCATGAAGTGAGGGCCCGCGCGGCGGAGGCGCCCGCGCACATCCCATGGACAACGCACACCGACAATGATAGTCGGCGCCCGTCTCTTTTCACTTCGCCCTTCGTCCTCTGCGGCCCGCCCCTCGCGGTGCTTGCCGCGATCGCTTCGAGGCCCCATGTCGCTCTTCGCAGTGAGCACGACCGACCTCTCCCACGGTCTCACGACCGGTCTCACCTCAAGCCTCGCCGGGGCTTTCGCCTCGGAGGGGGCGGTGAACGTCGACGCCGACGGGACGATCATCGTCCACATCGCGCTGTTTCTGGTGCTGCTCTTCGCGCTCAAGCCGCTCCTCTTCGACCCGCTCATGAAGCTGTTCGAGGAGCGCGAGAAGCGCACGATGGGCACGAAAGAGGCGGCCCGCAAAGAAGACGCGCGCAGCGCCAAGGCCAAGTCCACGTACGACGCGGAGCTCGCCAAGGCCCGCGCCGAGGGCAACGTCGAGCGCGAGAAGCTGCGCGGCGAGGGGCTCAAGCGCGAGGCGGAGCTGCTGGCGAAGGTGCGGGCCGAGGCCGCCAAGACCCTGGAAGAGGGGCGCGCGAAGGTGAACGCCGACGCGCAGGCCGCGCGCGAGGGGCTCGAGCGTGACGCCGCGAACCTCGCCCGCGAGGTCGCTTCCCGGGTGCTCGGACGAGAGGTGCGAGGATGAGTCGCAATGAAGCTGCCAGTGAGCCCCGAAGGAACCTGCAAGTGAACCGGTTCGCACGATTCACGCTGACTTCGGCCGTCGTGGCGGGGGCGCTCGCGCTCGCCGGCGCGTCCTGGGCGCAGGAACACGGGGCCGCGCACGGGGCCGCGCCGCACGGGGCCGCGGGCGAGCACGCCGTCGAGCCGCACCACGGCGGCGCCGACCACAGCGCGCACGCCGCGCACGGCCCGAAGCCCATCAACTGGACCGACTTCTCCAACAAAGAGACGCCCCCCTACCTCGCCCTCCTCATCAACTTTGGCGTCCTCGCCTTCGGCTACTACGCGCTCGGCAAGAAGCCGATCGCCGCGGCGCTGAAGCAGCGCAAGGAGGACATCGGCAAGGAAATCGAGGACGCGCGCCGCCTCCTCGAGGACGCCCAGGAGCGCTCCAAGAAGCACACCAAAGACCTGAAGAACGTCGCCGCCGACGTGAAGACGGCCCGCGAGGCGCTCGTCGAGGCCGGCGAAGGCGAGCGCGACCGGCTCATCCGCGAGGCCGAAGAGAAGGCCGCGCGCGTGGGCCGCGACGCGGGCTTCCTCGTGGAGCAAGAGGCCAAGCAGCTCCACCTCGACATCACCCGCGAGGCGGTGGACGCCAGCGTGGCGCGCGCCGAGGCGCTGCTCCGCGCCGCCGTCACGCAGGCCGATCACGAGCGCCTGGCGGAGGAGTTCCTGGCCGAGCTCTCGTCCAAGCCCGTAGGAGGTGCGTCATGATGGTGCCCGCAGCGGTCGCCCAGCGCTACGCCAAGGCGCTCTTCGCCCTCGGCGAGGAGTCCCGCCAGCTCGACGGCCTCGTCGCCGAGCTCACCCGCGCGGCCACAGCCTACGACGCCTCGCCCGATCTCCGCGCGGTGCTCGAGAACCCGCTCGTGCCGCACGCCGCCAAGCGCGACATCCTGAAGGAGATCGCCACGAAGCTGTCGCTCGGCGCCTCGGCGCGCAACACGCTCTTGCTCCTCAGCGACCGCCGCCGCTTCCGCGCGCTCCCCGCGATCGTGCGCGAGCTCCGCACGCTGTCCGACAAGAAGCGCGGCGTCGTCCGGGCTCAGGTGACGTGCGCCAAGCCGCTCACCCCGGCGTACCTCGAGCGCCTCCGCGTGCAGCTCGAGCGCATGACCGGCAACAAGGTCGAGCTCGACGTCGCCACCGACCCCGAGCTGCTCGCGGGCGTGGTGGCGCGCATCGGCGACCGCGTCTACGACGGCTCGCTCCGGTCGCGCCTGCGCGAGATCCGCGCGCAGCTCCTCCCCAACTGACCCATCGTCCAACAGCCAGGATTCGCTGGCTATTTTGAGCACCGCCGGGAGGCCCTCGACGGCCTCGCCGCCCGCCTCGCCCGCCACGCATCACGAGCGACTCGCAGACAAGGAAGACCCATGCAGCTCCGCGCCGAAGAGATCTCGCAGATCATCAAGAAGCAGATTCAGACCTACGAGAAGGCCACGCTCACCACCGAGACGGGCACGATTCTCTCTGTCGGCGACGGCATCGCGCGCATCTACGGGCTCGAGGGCGCCATGGCCGGCGAGCTCGTCGAGTTCCCGGGCGGGCTGGTCGGGCTGGTCCTCAACCTCGAGGCCGACAACGTCGGCGCCGCGCTGTTCGGCGACACGACGACCATCAAAGAAGGCGACATCGTCAAGCGCACCGGCCGCATCATGGACGTGCCCGTGGGCGAGGCGCTCATGGGGCGCGTGGTGAACGCGCTCGGCCTGCCCATCGACGGCAAGGGCCCCATCGAGACGCCGCACCGACGCCGCGTCGAGATCAAGGCGCCGGGCATCCTCCAGCGCCAGCCGGTGAAGGAGCCCCTCCAGACCGGCATCAAGGCCATCGACTCGATGGTCCCCATCGGGCGCGGCCAGCGCGAGCTCATCATCGGCGACCGCCAGACCGGCAAGACCGCCGTCGCGCTCGACGCCATCATCAACCAGAAGGGTCAGGGCGTTTACTGCTTCTACATCGCCATCGGGCAGAAGCAGTCCACCGTGGCCGCCGTCGTGGACAAGCTCACGACCAACGGCGCCATGGAGTACACGACCATCGTCGTGTCGGGCGCGAGCGAGGCGGCGCCGCTCCAGTTCATCGCGCCGTACACCGGGGTCACGATGGCGGAGTACTTCCGCGACAGCGGCCGCCACGCCCTCTGCATCTACGACGACCTCTCGAAGCAGGCCGTCGCGTACCGCCAGCTCTCGCTGCTCCTCCGCCGCCCGCCGGGCCGCGAGGCGTACCCGGGCGACGTGTTCTATATCCACTCACGCCTCCTCGAGCGCGCCGCCAAGATGGCCGACCGCCTCGTGGTCGCCAAGAAGGGCACCACGTGGGACGCGCGCCCGGCGGACGCGAAGGTGTACGTCGGCGAGCAGGGCCACGACCCCGCGAAGGCCGAGCTGAAGGAGAAGGGCGACGAGTACGAGATCGTGAAGGACCCGACGTCGGGCGGCTCGCTCACCGCGCTCCCGATCATCGAGACCCAGGCGGGCGACGTCTCGGCGTACATCCCGACGAACGTCATCTCGATCACCGACGGCCAGATCTTCCTCGAGTCCGACCTCTTCTACTCGGGCGTCCGCCCGGCCATCAATGTCGGTATCTCCGTCAGCCGCGTCGGCGGCTCGGCGCAGATCGGCGCCATGAAGAAGGTCGCCGGCACCCTGAAGCTCGACCTCGCGCAGTACCGCGAGAAGGCCGCCTTCAGCCAGTTCGCCTCCGACCTCGACAAGGTCACCCGCGACATGCTCGACCGAGGCGTCCGCCTCGTCGAGATCCTGAAGCAGGGCCAGTACGTGCCGCTCCCGGTCGAGAAGCAGGTCGTGCTCGTGTACGCCGGCACGAAGGGCTACCTCGACGCGCTCCCGGTCGCGAAGCTCGGCGCGTACGAGTCGCAGCTCTACGCGTTCCTCGAGGCCAAGCACCCCGACATCCTCGAGACCATCCGCACGAAGAAGAAGCTCGACGACGTCGAGGACAAGCTCAAGAAGGCGCTGGTCGAGTTCGGCAAGGGCTTCGGCAAGGGGAGCTGACCCATGCCCTCGCTCAAGACCATTCGCAAGCGGATCGGCAGCGTCAAGTCGACGCAGAAGATCACGCGCGCCATGAAGATGGTGGCGGGCGCGCGGCTGAACCGCGCGCAGCAGCGCATCACCGCGCTCCGCCCCTACGCCGTCAAGACCCACGAGATGCTCGAGGGCGTCGTCCGCGCGGTCGCCTCGGCCGACGAGGAGACCGAGTCGGCCGAGAAGCCGGCGCACAAGCTGCTCGCGCGGCGGCCCGCCAAGAAGGTGCTGTTCGTCGTCATGACGAGCGATCGCGGCCTGTGCGGCGGCTACAACACGAACATGCTCAAGCTCACCGATCGCGAGTGGGCGACGCGGAAGGCCACGGGCGCGACGGTCACGTTCGCCACCGTGGGCAAGAAGGGGCGCGAGTCCATCCAGCGCAAGAAGGGGGAGGTCGTCCAAGACTTCCCCAAGCTCTACGACGGCCTCGACCTCGAGAAGGCGAAGACCGTCTCGGCGTTCGTCACCAAGGCCTTCGTCGACGGCGAGGTGGACGCGGTCTATGTACTCTACACAGAGTTCAAGAGCGCGATGACGCAGAAGCCGCTCATCCAGAAGCTGCTCCCGCTCGACGTCCCCCCCGTCGAGAAGGACGCGCCCACGCTGCGCTACGACTTCGAGCCCAACGAGAAGGCGCTGCTCGCGCAGCTCGTGCCGATGTACGTCGACATCACGATCTACCGCGCGCTCCTCGACAGCCAGGCGAGCGAGTTCGGCGCGCGCATGACCGCGATGGACGCCGCCACGCGCAACGCGAAGGACATGATCGGCCGCCTCACGCTCGTGTACAACCGCGCGCGCCAGGCGGCGATCACGAAGGAGCTGATGGAGATCATCGGCGGCGCCGAGGCGCTCAAGTAGCTCACGCGTGGCGCGTCCCCGAGGGGGGCTCACGCGACACCGCACGAGGAGCGAGGCCCACGGCCTCCGCTCCTCGTCGCTTGTGGGGTTGGGGGCGCGGCGGTGCCGCGGGTGGGTGTTGGGGGTGCGCGGCGGTGCGCGCGGGTGGGGTGT
>DAORJJ010000472.1:0-5628 GCA_035439005.1 Polyangiaceae bacterium
CGACCGGCTCCGTGTCGGCAGGTCGCGCGGGGCGCCCGCTCGCCGCCGGCGTGTTCCTCGCGCGCGTCCGCAGCGAGAGCCCCGGCGCGCTCGAGGTCATCGACCTCTTTTCGGCGAGCGAGGGCGAGAGCCCCTGCGGAGCCTGGGCGAGCCCCGCGCTCCCGGTCGCGCGCGCCGACCTGGCCCGCGCGCTGCTCTCCGCGGGAGAGGGAGCGTGCGCGAACTACCTGGTGAGCCTCGATCCGAAGTGGAGCGAGACCGGCCTCGAGATCGATCCAGTGGCCGCGCGCTGCCCCCGACGTGAGCTCGAGGCCCCGGTCTCCCTCGACACGCGCGGGTGCGCCCTCGCCGCGGACCCCGCGCCTGCGCCCGCGGCAGAGAGCCTCGTCGTGCTCGCCGCGCTGCTCACGGCCCTCGCCGCTCGCAAGGCGCGCTCGCGCGGCGCTCGCGTGCGGCCGCCAAGCGCGCGCACGCACGAGCCCCGCACGACGTGAGCTGCTCGGCCGCTTAGCGCGTCACTTCGCGCAGGCGCCGTCGCTCGCGACCGACACACCGGCGCTCGCCGCCGTGCACGCGTTGCCGTAGGTGCGGCCGTCGCAGCCGCAGACGGGCTGGACCACCTGAATGCACGCCTCGGGGCGCTTCGCGCAGGAGCCGGGGTGATCGGCCGCGCCGCACTGGGCGGCCAAGGAGAAGGAGCAGAACTCGTCGGCCTTGCACTGGACGCCGCCACGGACGCCGCACGCGCCCGGGGTGGGGCCCGTCACGCAGGCGCCCTCGCGCACGACCGAGACGCCGGCCGCGGCCGCCATGCACGCGTTGCCGTAGGTCTGGTCGTTGCAGCCGCAGACCGGGCGGTACTCCTTGGTGCAGATCTCGGGGCGCCGCGCGCAGGTGCCCATCTGATCGGCCGCGCCGCACTGCGCGGTCGGCGCGTAGGAGCAGTACTCGCCGGTCTTGCAGCCGAGGCCCGCGATGCCGCCGCATGCTGCGGGGCCGGCCTGGTGCTTCACGCGGAGGTAGAAGTCCTCGGCGGTGAGGAAGGGGCCGCAGCTGGTGGCGGTGGGGAGGCACCGGGGGATGGCGATGCCACCGGCGACGAGGATGCCTTCGCGGGTCGCGAGCGCGGCGCGCGCCGCGGCGATCTCGTCGCGCGAGGCGCCGACGGAGTCGATGCCGACGCGGATGACGTTCTGCTGGTCGCTCGAGTTGAGCGTGTAGGCCGTGGTGGTGGGGCAGGGCGCCTTGATGCAGCGAATGCCGTTGTCGGCCGCGCGGAAGAACGTGCCGGTGACGGTGGCCTCGGCCGCGCCCTTCCACGCCTCAGCGACGCGGAGCTTGCCGACGCGCTGGCCGTTGAACGTGGTCGCGACCATGGTGGCGCGCACGACGCCGTGGCTCGCCTCGAAGACGCTGCGGAAGTCGGCCTGCTCGTCCGAGTCGAGGCCCGTCGCGCGGAAGTCGTAGCTGCCGATGTAGCACTCCGCTTGGCGGGTGCCGTCGGCGCAGGTCGTGAGCGGCCGGTTCGCGCGCTTCACGAACACGCCGCCGCAGAGCGGCGAGACGCACCGGCGCTGGTCGTGGCGGGTCACGACGTAGAAGCCGTAGTTGCCGTTGACCGAGAGGGCGTCCTCGGTCTCGCCGGCGACCTCCTCGTCGACGCCGTCCGCGGAGACGGAGGTGTCGGCCGCGCAGGCGGCGAGCATCGAGACGGAGAAGACGGCGGCGAGCGCGAAGATCGACGTACGCATGGTGGGAGGCCTCCTGGCTGGGCGCTTATGTAGCTGCTTATCCTACCTCGTCAACCAGAAACTCACCTGCCACCGGCGCCGTCACTCAACGAGCCGCCCTGTCCGAGGCCCGAAGTCGCTCGTGACGAGGACGTAGAGCTTGTCCTTCAGCCCGAGCTGCGTGGCGCGGAGCTGCACGTAGCGGAGGCGCGCGACGAACGAGCCGAGGGCCGAGGGCTGGTTCTGGTCGTGCTGGGAGTGGGGGCGCCCTACGCCCACGAGGCCGAAATGGAGATCCCGGCTGCAAAGGCCCCGACGACGAGCGCGCGCCTTCCCCCCGAGGTGGCCATGCTCGACCGATAGCCGCTCCGATCGGGGGCGCGAGCCGCAAGCGCGTCGGGCAGCGCGCTCGCGGGTCTGCCGATAGCGGCGCTCCTCATGACGTGCTCGCGAAGACCTCCTCGAGGGTCGCGGCGGTGAGCACGCGGTCACCCCAGCCATCGAGTGTCGTCACGTCGGCGGCCTCGAGCCGCGCGAGCGCGCCGGCGGGCAGCGGCCCGAAGCGGAGGGTGAGCAGCTTCTGCAGCAGGCGTCGCTCTCCGCGCGCCTCTCCGCGCGCCTCTCCGCGCGCCTCTCCGCGCGCTTCTCCGCGCGCTTCTCCGCGCTGCATGAGAATCTCGCCTGCGGTCATGAGGGTCTCTTTCACGCGCTCCTCCTTCAACACGCCGGCGAGCTGTTGGAGGACGACCTCGGGCTCACCGGGATGCACCATGATGACATACCGCCAGACGATTCCCAGGGCGGCGGCGCCGTTCGGAGTGGCGAGGACCTCGAGCGCCACGTCCGACCAGGCGCCGAGCTCGCGGGCGAACGCCTCCGGGCTCCGCGCGTGGCGCAGGCAGCCGACGACCAAGCGCGCGAGGGCCGTCATGGCGCGCGCGCGGAGATCGTCGTCGGTCTCCTGGGTGAGATCGTCCAGCACGAAGCGCATTCGGAGCAGGTGCGCGCCCGCGGTCGCGGAGGCTTCGTCGTCGAGGTCGTAGAGCCCTTCGAGGCTGCGCGGGGCGCTCCACGCGCTGGCGCCGTGATAGAGCACGACCGGGAGGATGGCGGGCAACGTGTTCGCCTCGGGGCGCTCCCTCAGCCACTGTTCCCAGATTCGAACGCTGTAGGCCACGAGCCGCAGCGGCATGAGCGGGTGCGGCGTGCTCTGGTGCTCGTAGAGCACGTAGACGAGCGCTGGGCGGCCGCGCAGCGAGACACGAAACAGCAGGTCGGTGTGCCTATTCTTGAGCTCGGCGTCGACGAAGCTGCCGGGCATCGTCTCGAGACTGTCCCACGCGATCTTCGCCGACAGCGCGGCGGGCAGCGCGGCGCGGAGCGCTCCCTCCGCGTGACGCGGATCGGAGAACGTGGACTTGAAGAGGGCATCGTGGACGCTGGGCATGATCGGGCCCGCCGCGAGAGCTCGCCGCGGGTCCTCCGGTATCGCAAGTCCGAGGCCACCCGGAGGGCCGAAATTCTACTGGGAATCCGGCCCCCGGCGGTGTCCTGGACGTCCCACGCCCGTCCGGGGATAGCCCGCTCGTGGCGTCGGAAGCAGCCCGCCCGCACGTCACGTGCCGGCGCCGCAGCCCGCGGCCCTCGTTACGCCAGCAGCGGGAGTGGCCCGTGCGTGGACGGGAGCACGAACTGGCCGATGAACGGGGCCTTCTCGACGCCGAGCACGCGGCGCAGCTCGCGGTGCACGTGCGAGGGGTGGATGCGCGTGCCGTTCGGATCGTAGGCCGGCACGTTCTCGGAGGCGTTCGACTTGGAGACGTTGAGCGCCTTGTGGCCCTCGTCGGTCTTGCCGATGGCGCGGCCGCCGCGGATGCCCGGGCCCGAGAGCAGCGCCGAGGTGACGTTCCAGTGGTCCTTGCCGTTGCCGGTGTTGTACTTGGGAGTGCGCCCGAAGTCGCTCGTGACGAGCACGTAGAGCTTGTCCTTCAGGCCGAGCTGGGCGGCGCGGAGCTGCACGTAGCGGAGGCGCGCGACGAAGGAGGCGAGGGCCGAGGTCTGGTTCTGGTCGTGCTGCGAGTGGGTGTCGAAGCCGCCCTGCGCCCACGTGGCCGAGATGGAGATCCCCGCCGAGAAGCACCGCAGGATGGTCTCGAGCGGGCGCCCGAGATCGACGAACCGCGCGACGCCGTTCGTGACGGCGGTGAGCGCGCCGCGCGTGTCGGGCGCGAGGTCGTTCACGAAGGAGTCGATCGCGGGCGGGGGGCCTTCGGTCACCGATTTGAGCAGGTTGATGGCGTCGCCGCTGCGGGTCGACTCGGCGAGCGCCGCGAGGGTGCGCCGCTCGCGCGGGAGCGTGGCCTTGGCCTGAAGCTCGGCCATGCGCTGCGCGCGCAGCTCGAGGATGCGCTTGGCGCCGAGCTCGGTGAGGAGGCCCTTCTCGTTCGCGGGCACGCCCTTGAACGGATCGGTGAGGAGATCGACCTTGTTGCCCGGGAAGCGCGACGGCGCGATGACGTCGCCCGTGCGGTTGTAGGCGCCGCTCGCGAGGAAGGCCATCGGCACCTTGCGCTCGAGCGCGACGGTGCCGGCGAACAGCGCGGCGATGGCCGGCAGCTCGACGTCGTTGTGGCCGCAGCCGAGCCCCTGCACGCCGGTCTCGTGGCTGTTGGTCTGAGTGTCGATGCCGTTCACCACCAGCATGTCGCGGCCGATGGTCTGGAAGAAGTGCATGGGGTCTTCCAGCGCTTGGCCGCCCGACGTGAGCAGGTACTTGCCTGTCGCGGTGGCTGACGGCACGGGCACGCCATTGACCATTTCGACGGCGGTGACGAGGCGGTTCTCGTACTCCGGCGTGGAGCCCTCGGCGGTGAGCTTCCCGTCGCAGAACAGCGTGGGATCCCAGCCGCCGCTCGCGTGCATGTGGAGGAGGAACGGCCCGCCCCACACGGCGGGATCGGCGTTCGCGCGGCCACCGGGACCCCAGGGGCCCATGAGGGAGATCCCGGCGAGCCCCGCAACCTTCAGGAAATTTCGGCGTTGCATGGTGCGGCTCCTCACTCGTGCGTGAAGCGGTAGTCGGTAAGAAGGTACGTCATGACGGCCTGCCAAGAGCGCACGGTGAAGTTCTCGTCTTTGTCGAGGCGCATGCCGGCCTCGTACGGGGCCTTGTCGGGGCGCGGCTTGAGCTCGGGGAAGACCGCGCGGATGTTGCCGTTGGCGTCGGGCTCGAAGCGCGCGCCCTTGTCCCAGTCGGTGGTGGCGGCGCAGCGGCCGTTGCCGATGCCCTTGTTGTTGCCGTTGCCCTTGAGGTCGGCCTCCTCGAGCTCTTTCCACACGTCGACGAAGAGCGAATAGGCGCGGTTCACCTCGGGCGAGGCCACGTCGACGGTCTCGCCGAGCAGGCGCCAATAGAGCTCTTGGATGTTCTTTCGGATCTTCGGCTCCGACTCGGCCACCGGCGCGAGCGGCGCCGTGTCGTTGGCGCGCGGCGCGAAGGGCACGGTGTTGAGCTCGACCGAGCGGAAGAGGCGGCGCTCGCCGATGGGCTTCGTGAAGTCGTAGCTGGTCGTCTTGCAGGCCACGAGGGCGCCGGAGTACTGGCTGGTGGCCACCATGATGGGGCTCATCACGTCGGTGCGGCGCGTGACGTCGGCCGAGTCGATGCCGCCGTACACGAGCCGCCACTCGGTGTCTTTGGAGAGATCGGAGCGGAGGTAGCCGTCGCGTGCGCGGGTCTCGTCTTTCCGGGCGGCGTCGCCCGTGAAGAAGTAGAGCCCGGTGGTCGCGCGGTATTTCCGGCCGAGCGCCTCGGGCGTGAGCAGGCGGCCCTGGCCGAGGCCCGAGTGGAGCGCCTCCTTCGCGAGCTCGCCGGTCTTGGCGCGGGAGTAGGGGCTGC
>DAORJJ010000473.1:0-5600 GCA_035439005.1 Polyangiaceae bacterium
CGGTGCGGGCGCCCCGCGAGGCGCTCGCGCAGCCGCTCGGGCCGGAGCAGTTCCTCCACGGCCGCCGGCGGCGACGCGACGGCGCGCCCCGCGACGCCGAGGCGGACGCCTCGCCCTGCGCGTTGGCGGAGCGGGCCGCGCGGCGCGCGCTCGGGGTGACGGCCTTCGCCGACGCCGACGAGATCAAGCGGGCTTACCGGGACCTCGTGCGCCGGACCCACCCGGATCTGCACCCGTCGAGCTCGAGCGAGGAGCGCCGCGAGCTCGGGCGCAGGTTCGCGGCCGCGACCGAGGCCTACAAGGTGTTGACCGCGGCCCGCGCGCAGGTCGCCTGAGCGAGCTCTCCCCGAGGGGGTGCCCAGATTGCAGGCAGCTCGAGCGCGAGGCACGCAGCCAGCAAGCGCAGCGTCGCGACATCCGCCCGCGGGCTGAAGCCCGGGGCAGTGAAAGCGAGGGACCAACCCGCTCAAAGCCCGCGGTGCGGGCTCGCCGTGAAGGTGGTGACGAGAGCCGAAGGAGCCCGCCGCCGCGGCGGGCTTCGCGTACCGCCACCGTGTGCTCTTCCTGCCCCGGGCTTTCAGCCCGCGGGCGCGAACCGGGATTTGCACCCAAGAGACACGCGCCCCTTCACTCGAGCAGCGCGAGCAGATCGGCGCGCGTGAGCGCCATGCCGGCGCCGCCGTCGCCGATGGCCGCCTCGGCCAGGGCGCGCTTCTTCTCTTGGAGCACGAGGATGCGCTCCTCGACGGTGTCCTTGGCGACGAGGCGATGCACGAACACGGGCTTGTCTTGGCCGATGCGGTGCGCGCGATCGGCCGCTTGGTCCTCCACGGCCGGGTTCCACCAGGGGTCGAGCAAGAACACGTGATCGGCCGCGGTGAGGTTCAGGCCGGTGCCGCCTGCCTTCAGCGAGAGGAGCAGCACGTTCGGGCCGTCGTCGCGCTGGAAGCCGCGCACGACGCCCTCGCGATCGCGCGTCGACCCGTCGAGGCGGAGGGCGGTGAGGCCCGCGCGCGCGAGCACGGGCTCGACGCGATCGAGGAGCGAGGTCCACTGCGAGAACACGAGGGCCCGGTGGCCCTCCTCGGCGAGCGTGGTGAGCTCCTCCACGAGCCGCTCGAGCTTCGACGACGTGGGCGCCGAGTGCCCCGGCAGGAGGCCCGAGTGGCACGAGGCCTGGCGCAGGCGCAAGAGGGCCTCGAGGGCCTCCATGACCGAGAGCCCTTCGCCGAGGCGCGCGACCAGATCGCGCTTCGTGGCGGCGCGGACGGCGTCGTAGAGGGCCCGCTCGCGCTCGTCGAGCTCGACGTAGAGCAGGTGATCGGTGCGCGGCGGGAGATCGCGGGCGACCTCGGACTTCTTCCGCCGGAGAAGGAAAGGTCGGATCTTTGAGCGGAGCTTCGCCACGACGGTCTCGTCGCCCTCGTTGATGGGCGACACGTAGCGGACGCGGAAGTCCGAGAGCCCCCCGAGGAGGCCCGGGTTCGTGAAGTGCGCGAGGCTGTAGAGCTCCTCGAGGCGGTTCTCGACCGGCGTGCCGGAGAGCGCTACGCGAAAGCGCGCGGGCAACGTGTAGACGGCGCGCGCGGTCTGGCTGTCCGGGTTCTTGATGGCCTGGGCCTCGTCGAGGACGAGGGCGTCCCACGGGCTCTCGGAGAGCGCGGCGGTGTCGGTGCGCGCCGTACCGTACGTGGTGAGCGTGATGTCGGCCTCCGGGTCGAGCGCGCGGCGCGGGCCGTGGTAGGTGCTCACGCGGAGGCCCGGGCGGAAGCGCGCGATCTCGGCCGCCCAGTTGAAGAGCACGCTGGTGGGGCAGACCACGAGCGTGCGCCCCTTCACGGCCGCGAGGGTCTGCAGCGTCTTGCCGAGGCCCATGTCGTCGGCGAGGATCGCCCCGAGCTCGGCCTTCTGCAGGAACGCGAGCCACGCCACGCCCTCGAGCTGGTAGGGCCGGAGGGTGCCGGTGAGATCCGCTGGGAGGTCCGGGGCGGCGAGCCCGGTGAAGCCCTCCACCAGCGGCGCGAGCGCCGAGAACCCCGGAGGCGCCGGGTGGTCGAGGCTCTCGCAGAGCCGCGCGAGCGTGGGGATGGCCACCTTCGACAGGGTGCCGTCGTCGCGCCGCGCCTCCATGAGCTCCGCGAGGAGGGCGCCGTGCTTCGAGAGCCAGTTGGCGGGGAGCGGGGCGAAGCCGCCGCCTTCGAGCGGCACGACGTCGAAGCCGTCCTCCCACGCGCGGAGCACCGCGAGCACGCTCGCGCGGCGGACGGTGGGGCCGCCCGCCCCACCCCCCGCGGACTCGAACCGCACGTCGAGGTCGTCGCCGGTGATCTCGACCTGCGGGACGAGGGCCGCGTGACCGAGCAGGGCCTCGGGGTCGTCGACCTCGTCGCCGAAGCCGCGCAGGCGCTCGGCGAACCGCAACGCCTCCTTCCCTTCGTAGTCGACCCGCCGCCCCACGGAGAGCGAGAGGCGCTCGCGGAGCTCGATCGCGAGGGTGCGCTCGCGCGGAATGTCTCGCGCGGGCACCGGGCCGCCGAGGTGGACGAGGCGGTCGCCGTCGACGCGCGCCGCGGGCGGATCGCCGTAGACGATGAGCGGCAGCACCGAGAGCGCGTGAAACCCCTGCGAGAGCTCGAAGAGCAGCCGCGGACGCACGCGCGCCGAGGTGCGGCCGGGCACGCGCGTCGTGCGCACGCGCACGTCGAGCTTCGCCTCCAGCGCCGGGAGCACCTCCCCCGCCAGCGTCGCGAGATCGGCCGCCGCGAAGTGCTTGCGCTGGGGGAGCAGCTCGAGGCGCTCGCCGGTGAGCGCCATCTCGCGGAGCGGGCGCAGCGTGTCGCCGAGGCGCACGAGCCCGCAGGCGACCACCTCGGAGATGCCGCGCGCCGCCTCGACGAGGACGTCGACGCCGCCGTCCTTTCCGTCAACGAGCTTGACCACTGGAAAGACGGGGGCCCGGCTCGTGCGGACCGGGTGGCCGTCGAGGCGCACATCCTTGGCCGACTCGAGCAGCTCGAGCACCTGCGCCACCTTGACCACCGGCACCACCCCGCGGAAGAAGCCCTGCGCGACGCGGTCGAGCGCGAGATCGTCGTGGGAGGGCAGCAGGTCGCCCCGCCGCGTGACGCGGGTGACCACGGAGCCCTCGAGCTCGGTCTCCTGGCCGTCCGGCGCGACCACGAGGCGCTCGAAGAGGAGCGTGCCGCCTCGGCGGCCGAGCTGGTAGGCGAGGCGGGAGGGGCCCGTCGACCCGGGAGCGGCGGGCGCGAACGAGGGGTCGTCGGCCGACGAGGTCAGGCCCTGCGCGTCGGCGATGGCGCACGCCGCGACGTGCTGGCAGGGGTCGACCTTCGCGCCGCAGTCGCACGTCCACTCGCCATCGAGCACGAAGAGGGTGACCGTGGGCGCGACCGGGGCGTCCGTGACGCGGACGCGGAACGTCGTGTCGGCGCCGTCGCGGGCGTCGATCGACACCGCGCCGGCGCGCGCGAGCTTCACCCCGAGCGACCAGACGCCGGGGAGGCTCGCCTTGCGGACTGCCTCGAGGAACGTGCTCATGTGCGCGTGACCTTCGACGGCGGACCTCACTTGTGTCGCGGGGCGGTCGTGCAGAGCACGTCGGTCGTGTCGCGTGTACTCTGCAAACATTGCGTCCGGCTGTCGTTGCAGCGGATCACGAGCACCCCGTGCGAGAGCAGCGCCGCGTAGGAGACGCCGGCCCGCTGCACGGCGGCCCGGGTGGGCGTCTCGGCGGCGCAGCCGGCCGACATGAGGAGGTCGATCTGGCGCCCCGCCGCCACGAGCTCCACGCGGTTGAGCTTCGCCTTCTCGTGGCCCGTGTCCATCGAGAGCACGATGGGGCCGAGCTTCCGTTGCAGGTCCTTGGCGAACGCCTCGTCGATGGGGGCGTCGTCCGGGTGGGGCGCGCGCATCGCGGCCATGTAGGAAATGGCCTTGAGCTGCACCTCGTCCGGCATGCCCGCGCCGACGGTGGGGCTCGTCTTGGGGACGGGGCGCTCGGGCATGGGGTACGAAGGGGCGGCCGACGCCGACGCCGACGCCTGCGCGCTCGCCGTGGTGGGCGGCGGGGGAGCGGCGTCGGGCGCGGCCTTGGGCGTGTCGCACGCGACGAGCGTCGCGACGCCGCCGACGGCGACAGCGGCGAGGACAGGGAGTAGCTTCGGAGCCGGCACCATGGGCTCTCGCTTAGCACATCGGGTCGCGCTTACGCTGGCGGCGTCGGCGGCCGTCCCGCTTTGCGCCCCGAGCGCGGGCGGCGCGACCCCCGTGGAGCCGCTCGAGGCCACGGCGACCTGCGAGCGAAACGCGGGGCCCGGGCGGGTCCGGTGCACGCTCACGGTCGCGCCACGACGGGAGACCCTCGCGTGGGCCGACGCCGTCGTCAGCACGTGCCCCGAGTTCGCGACCCCCCTGCGCGCCCGGCTCACCCCGCTCGAGCTCGGGCCAGGGGGCGCGCGCTTCGCGTTCGCGCTCACGGCCCGCGCTCGGGGCCACGGGCCGCTGGGGCTCCGCGTTCGCGCGGTGGTGTGCGAGGGGCGCGCGTGCCGCGCCGTCACCGTGGAGCGCTTCGTGGAGCTCGTCGTCGGCCCGTCGGACCGCTGATCAACGCGCCCCCCTTCGCGCTGACGACGGCTCTCGTCCACTCAGCGCTCCGGCAGCTCCACGACGATCACCCTCGCGCCGTCGAGGCACGCGACGTACGTGCCGCCGTCATTGACGGCGCAGGCCACGAGGCGACGCGCGAGGCTCGGCTCGCTCGCGCTCTGGATCCGACGCGCGCCCCCCGGGCCCGCGACCACGACGCCGAGCTCCGTGCCGACGGCGGCCCAGCGACCGTCGGGCGAGCGGGCCGACCCGCGCGACGGCGGCTGATCGAGCAGCGCGTCGAGGGCGACCGCGCGCGCGAGGCCCGCTTCGAAGAGCACAGGCTCGCCGGCGACGAAGGCCTCCAGCCCCTTCGGGCCCCACGCGAGCGGGGCCACTGGCACAGGCTCGCCGCGCGTCGCCCTGCAGGGCGGCGCGAGCGCGACGGGCGCAGGGACGACGAGCTCCCGAGGATCGCCGGCGTCTCCGTCCTCGGCGGGCGCGAAGGTCGCCCTCGGGGGGCCGCCCCGGCACGCGTCGTACACCTCCACGAGGCGCGCGCCGTCGCCCGGAGAGAGCACGGCCTGCGGCCACGCGGGCGTGGGGCTCTCGACCTCGGTCGACGCCACGAGGTCGGCGCGCACGACGCCGCCCGCGGTGAGCACGTCGAGCTCGGTGTGCGAGGCGAAGGCGAGCGGCCCAAACGAAGGCACGTGGCGCTTCGGCACGCGGGGCACCACGCGGAGGGTGCGCACCGACCGCGGCGCGACCTGCGGCGCGGCCGCGTCGAGGGCGCGCTCGGCCTCGCGGACCTTGTCCTTCGTTCGCCCGATGAGGGGTCCTCGCCAGCGCGCCATCGCCGCCACGGTCGCGAACGGCCACCCCGCCGCCGCGCTCGCCCGCACCTCCGCCAGCGCGAGGTCCTCGAAGAAGGCCGCGCCAGCGCACCGCGGCGCGGCGGCGCCGACGAACCCCGACAGGCGCGCCCCGGCGAG
>DAORJJ010000474.1:0-5595 GCA_035439005.1 Polyangiaceae bacterium
GGAGCCACACCGCGAGCAGCCCGACGCGGCGGCGGGCCCACGTCGCGGCCGCCGCGAGGCGCGCGCGCGGGGCCGCCGTCCGGGCTGCGGGCGGGGCTTCGCCGGGGGCAGTGGGCATATCGGGGAGGAGGGCCATCGAACGAGGAGACTCAGAAGTTGAAGTAGATGAAGAGCGGCGAGCTCGTGGCAAAGAAGAAGCACACGTAGGCGAGGGCGGCCCACACGAGGCCGCGCGCGGGCGCGGGGAGGCGGCGGTGCGCGCGGAGCCCGGCCTTGTACACGCCAAACACGTGGATCACCGCGAGCACGCCGAGGAGCGTGAGGGTGAGCTTCACGTCGTCGGGGAGGGTCGCGTACGCGGGCAGCGGACCTCGCGCGCGCGCCATCCCACCGAGCACGGTCCAGGCCTTCTCGAAGGTCTCCGCGCGGAAGAAGACCCACCCCACGACCACCTGGAGGAAGGTGACCGCGACCGCGAGCGCGCGGTAGGGCACGGACTTGCGCAGCCGCGCGAGCGCCGGCACCTTCGCGGCGCGGTCCGCGTAGACCTTGTGCAGCGCGAGGAGCGCGCCGTGGTAGCCGCCCCACACCACGAACGTCCACCGCGGGCCGTGCCACAGGCCCCCGAGCAGCATGGTGAGGAAGAGGTTTCTGTACGTGCGGAGGGCGCCGCCCCGATTGCCACCGAGCGAGATATACAAATAGTCACGGAGCCACCGCGAGAGGGTCATGTGCCAGCGGCGCCAGAACTCGGCGATGTTGGCGCTCGCGTAGGGGTAGTCGAAGTTCTCGGGGAGCTCGTACCCGAGCATGAGCGACCCGCCCCGCGCGATGTCGGTGTATCCCGAGAAGTCGCAGAAGATTTGGCCCGTGTAGGCGAGCACGCCGAGCCAGAGATACGGGCCTGTCTGCTTGTCGGGCTCGCGAAACACGGCGTTCGCGAAGGCGCCCAGGTTGTCGGCGATGACGACCTTCTTCGCGAGGCCGAACAGGGCCACGAACGCCCCCTCGGACACCTTCTCGGAGTCGAAGGTGTGCTCTCGCCCGAGCTCGGGCAAGAGCTCGTCGGCGCGCACGATGGGGCCGGCCACGAGGTGCGGAAAATACGCGATGTAGAGGAAGAACTCGGTGACGCTCTTCGCCTCGGGCCCGCCCCGGTAGAGGTCGATCACGTAGCTCAACATCTCGAAGGTGAAGAACGAGATGCCGAGGGGCAGCGCGAGCTCGAGCCGGGTCTTCGCCCCCACCGTCCCGAGGAGGAAGTCCGTGTATTTGAAGAACACGAGCGGCAAGAGCAACAGCACCACGGTGCCGAGCAGGCGCCGCTTCTTGGCGGCGGGGTCGGGGGCGCTCTTGATGCGGCCGGCGGCCACGTAGGTGAAGAGGGTCATCCCGAGGATGAGCGCGCCGTACTTCAGGCCCCACGACAGGTAGAAGGCGTAGCTGGCGGCGAGGAGGAACGGCCCGACGAAGCGCTGCGGGAGCGCCCAGCGGAGCGCGAACACCGCCAGAAAGAAGTACAGGAACAAGAAGCTGTTGAAGAGCATCCGCCGCGCGGCATCCTACAGGATGTCGGCGCCCTGCGACGGGCCGCGCGACGCGGCGCGCGGGCGACCGAGGGACAAAAAGCACGAGGGGCGCCCCGCCTCGCGTGGCACCCCTCGCGCGCGCTCGCCGGGCTCGGCCGGCGCGGGCTTACTTCTTCTCGTGGTGCGCGTTGTCGTAGGCGATGCCCGCCTCGACCTCTTGGATGGCCGTGTTCGTCGCCGCGATCGCCTTCACGCGGTGGCCGCCCTTGTCGTGCGTGGCGGCCTGGAGGCGGCCCTTCGCGCCCTTCAGCATGCCGAGCGCGGCCTCCATGTTCGGCTGGGCCTCCGCTTGCGCCGGCTTCGCGGTCTCGTAGACCGCGCCGAGACCGACCACACCCGCGAGGACAAACGTCGAGACTTTCCAGTAGTTCATTGGCTCTTCCTTGTTCCGGCCGCGCGGGGAGCCCACGCCTCGCCAGCGTGGTGAGACGGACGGCGCCGCAGAACCATGCACCGGCGCCGGCGCCCCAAGACCCGCGAAACGCCTGGCTATTTGGCGCGAGCTCAGAAGCTTGCGCTATTGTAAGCGCGGCTCACTCCCCCGGAGCGTCGGTGGCGTCCGGCGCGGCGTCGCGGGCCGGGAAGCCGCCCAGGTCCACGTCGGAGCCGCACCCGGCGGCGACGAGGCCCGCCGCGAGGCTCAGCGCGAGGCCGGTCACGAGGCTAGCGGCGACGGCGAGGCGGGCGACCGCGGGCATCCCCGAGGTCTACGCCACCTCGCCTGCCGACGCGAGGCGGGAGTCACTCACTGCTCCCAGTAGAGCCGCGCGCTGTTGGCCCCGAAGCTGACCACGGGCTCGAACGAGGTCGGCGTCGTGTCGTAGACGCCGGCGGCGTAGCCAGGGATCGCCTCGTCCCGCCAGCGGAAGTTCTCGTGGGTGTTGACCTCATAGATCGCGTGGAGGTCGTGCGACACCGCGGTGTCGATGGTGAGGTCGACCGGCAGGACGTAGCTCAGGCCGTCAGCGCCGGCCTCGAGCGAGAGCCCGCCGAGGCCGGTGGTGAGCGGGACGGGCGCGTCGGTCCCCTCGACGCTCACCGGGCCGGTCTGAGGGGAGCGGAACGTGTACCGGTAGTAGCCCTTCTGGCGGAGCTGGCCGTCGAGCACGGTGTCGTTGGCGAGCACCTGCACGTTCTCGAACTCGCCGGGCACCGCGAAGCCGAGCGAGTGCATGGTGGAGCGCACCGCGTAGCGCACGTAGGCCACGCGCACGCGCGCGGCGGCGTAGTGGCCGGCCCGAAGTGAGCGGATGGGGAGCTTCGTGAGGACGGTGTCCTCCCCTTGGCCCACGCCCGCCTCGACGGGCGTCGCGAGGTCGACCACCGCGTAGCCGTCGCGATCCGCGGCGGCGTCTTCACGGGTCGCGAAGAGGGTGAGGCTCTTGAACGCCAGCCGCTGCGCGGTGGGCGTCTGCCCAGCGGTGCCCGCCTCGTGCGCGACGGGGGCCTGGGTGGCGCGCACGTGGAGCGACACGTACGGGCCGCCCGGCGCGGCCGGCGCGGGCGCGGTGGGGCCGCCGGCGGTCGCCGCCTCGTGGTCGTGCTCGTGGTCGTGCTCGTCGTCCACCGTGGCGCCGAAGCTCGCGCAGCCGGCCGCGGGGACGGCGAGCAGCACCGCGAAAAACACGCTTGAAATCAGACATTTGTGAGAAACCATCGTCGCCTCCACCTCGCGGATGAGCCTCGCGCCGTGCCTCTCGCACGCGGCAGGCCCGTCGCTCGAAGGGTGGGTGGAGGCGGGGCGGCGCGGTTATGAGCCCGGGGCGAATTTTTTCTCGATCGGCGGACGCGGGGCTCGCCGCGAGGGTCCGCTGCTACGGTGGGGGCCTCGCGCGGAGGACCCTTGCACCAAGCCCGTGTTGACCAACTGCACCGCATCGCCCAGCGCGTCGCCCACGACGAGGCCGACGCCGACCGCGACCTCGCCGCCCTGCTCGACGAGGTGGGCGACGACGCGGATCCGCGGGCGGTGCTGCTCTACGTGTTCGGCGCGGCGCTCGCGCGGCGTCTCTCGCCGGCGACCGAGCGGCGCGCGGGGCTCTACCTCGAGCGGTTCGAGGTGCCGCAGATCCACCTCTTCCAGCTCCTCGTGACGTCGCTCCCGCTCGTCGGCCTCGCGACCTCGCTGTCGAACGCGGTGCTCGAGGCCGCGTGTCTCGGCGAGGAGGCGCCCACGGTGCTCGACGTGGGCGTGGGGTCGGGCCGGCAGCTCGTCACGCTCATCGAGGCGCTCGCCGCGGCGAGGGCGACGGGCCGCGCGGCGCCGCGCGCGCTGACGATCCTCGCGGTGGAGCCGGCCGGGGCGGCCCTCGCGCAGGCCGCGAAGAGCGTCGCGGAGGCCTCGGCGGTGGCGGGGCTCCCCGTGACGTTCCACGCCTTCGAGGGGGCCGCCGAGTCGCTCACGGCGAGCGACTGGCGCCGCATGCGGGCGCTCTGCGCGAGCCCGCCAGTCATCAACGCGTCGTTCGCGCTCCACCACGTGGCGGACCTCGACGGCCGCGACGTGCGCGACGACGTGCTGCGCCGCCTGCGGTGGCTCGGGCCGCGACTGCTCGTGCTGAGCGAGCCCAACCTGCACAGCCACGAGCGGGACTTCTACACCCGATTTCGCTTGTGTTTCAGCCACTTCGAGGTGGTCTTCGCCGCCATCGACGCCCTGCCGGTGCAGGACCGCGACAAGAACGCGCTCAAGGTGTGCTTCTTCGGCCGCGAGATCGTCGACATGTTGGGGCGACCCGAGGGGCGAAGGACCGAGCGCCACGAGAGCACCTCGTCGTGGCTCCGACGGCTCGACGCGAGCGGGTGGGAGGCGCGGTTCGACGCGAGCGTCCCCGCGCGCTCCGACAGCGGCGTCGAGGTGCGGGCGCGGGGCACCCACGCGTCGATCGAGTTCGGCGGCGAGCCCATCATCTCCGTGCTCTGCGCCACGCCGCGCGACGGAGAGGCGCTCCGCGAGGCCGACGAGGCGGCGCTCGCCCGAGCGCCGGACCGACGCGAGGCGAACGACGAGGCTCCACGCGGCTCGGGCGACGACGCGTTCGACGCGGAGGCCTACCTCGCCACGCTGCGCGCGGTGGCCATGGCCGACGAGGTCCTCCACGAGCGCGAGCGCGGCTTCATCGAGGAGCAGGCGCACTTGCTGGGCGTGCCGCTCGACCTCGCGGCGGAGGCGCCCGTCGCCCTCGAGCCCGCGCTGAGGCACTCGGCCAGGCTGTCGCGCCGCACCCGCGTGGCGATCGTGCGCGACCTCATCTTCCTCGCGCGGGTCGACGGCCACTACTCGGACGACGAGCGCGACCTCATCGCGGCGATCGCGGCGCGCCTCGGGCTCGCCGACGAGCTCGACGGGCTCGAGCGGCAGGCCGATCTCCCCGCCGAGACCCGCGGGATGCCGTCCTGGTTCCGCGAGGTGTGGTTCCTGGGCTCGAAATAGCCGCTCAGCGCTCGTTCCCGACGAGCGCGTCGAGGCGCCGCTGGTGCGTGGAGCCGGGGAAGCTCTTGGCGAACCGGTCGGCCCGGGCGCGCGCCTCGGCGCCGCGGCCGAGCTTCACGAGCGCCTCGATGGCGATGGCCTCGCGCTCCTGCGTCAAGGCGCCGCGCGGGAAGCGGCGCGCGTGCTCGCTCGCGCGGGCGAGCGCCACGGTGGGGTCGCCGCGGAGGCCGTCTTGCGCGGCCCGCAGCAGGGCGGCCTCGGCGGCGAGGTCGTCCACGTCGGCGCTCGCCCGGGGCGCCAGCAGAGCGGACGGCGCGGGGGCGCGGGGCGCGCTCAACACCGGCGCGGGCGCGCTCGGGGCCGTGGTCGCCTCGATCACGTCGAGCGGCGCGAGGGCGCTCGGCGCGGGGGGCGCCTCCGGTCGCGCGGTCTCCGCGACCACGGTCGCGACGGGCCGCGTCTCGGCGGTCGGCGGCGCGCTGGGGGGCCGCGTGACGGCGATGGCCGCGCCTCCTACGAGCGCGAGCGAGGCGAGCCCGAGCGCCGCGGCCTTCAGCGAGAGGAGCCCCTTCG
>DAORJJ010000475.1:0-5594 GCA_035439005.1 Polyangiaceae bacterium
CCCGGCCGCGGGGTGGGTCCGCCGGCCCCTCGAGCCGGCCCGCGCCCACCGCCCGAGGGCCCCAGCGCAGGTCGAGCCGCGCGAGGAGGCCGCCCTCGGCCACGAGCTCGGCCCCCCCGTCGCTCGAGGTCGACACTTTCAGCGCCACGGCACGCCCTGTGGCCCGCCAAACCGCCCGATAGACCCGACTCCGGGCCCCCTCGCCCGCAGGCTCCAGCGCGACGAAGGGCCGCTCACCCTCGCGTCCGGGCGGATCCGCCAACCAAGATGGCACCGCACCGTCGGCCTTCATCCCTGAATGACAGCGGAAAGACAGCTATCCGTCAACTCAAGGGCACAACTTCGCGGCGGCGCCGTCGCTCACTCCCAGCCCCACGGTGCCAGGAACCGCGCGCTCTCGGCGAGGATGTCGGGCAGCGAGCGGACGAGCTCGTGCCCGTCGTCGACCTCCACGAGGCGCACGTTCCGGCGCCCCTCGGCGAAGGCCCGCGCGCGCGCGACCGGGACGACCTCATCCGCGACGCCGTGGACGACGAGCACCGGCACGCGGACGTCCGGCGGATCCTCGGGATCGGCCCGCGCCATGTCCTCGAAGAAGCCGTAGTCGACGCGGGCCTTGGCGCGCGCCTGGTAGTCGTCCACCTCGAGCCAGCCCGTGGCCGCCCAGTCGGCGAGGCCCTCGGGGCCCAGGCGCGAGGCCCAGAGGTCCATCAGGCGGAACGCGGGCGCCATGAGCACGAGCGCCGCCACGCGGGGGTCGCGCTCCGCGACGCGGCACGCCGTCAGGCCGCCGAGGCTCGACCCGACGAGCACGACGCGCTCGCGGGCGTCGCCGATGCGGTCGCGCACGTGATCGATCATCGCGGAGAGCCGCAAGCGCTCGAAGCTCGGCCGCCGCAGGTCGAGCGGCTCGAACGGGATCTGGCGCGCCGAGGCGAACTCGGCGAAGGACCTCGCCTTCGAGGAGCCGGGGCCGGAGGCGAACCCGTGCAGGTAGAGGATCTTCGCGGTCGGCGGTGCAACGTTCATCCCGCGAGGGTAGCGCCCGGCGGCGCTTTCGGGCGGCCGCGCGCGTGTTCCGGGGCCTCGGTGCGGGTTCGGGCCCCGCCGGGCGGAAAGCGTGTATGTTGCGCCAGCGCCCCGGAGCCCCGGGGAAGGAAGCGTTCCCATTGCCTTCGTGGCGCTGGCCTCGCTAGACTGCCGCCTGGGAGCGAGCCCGCGCTCCTTGTCCCCGCACTCGCGACGTCGCGCTTAGGAACGAGAGAAGCCCGAACCCCCCATGTGGAAGCTTGTCATCGAAGACGACGAGGGAAAGCGCACGGTCGTCCCGCTGTCGCGCGACGACTACTCGGTCGGTCGCAAAGAGGGGAACACCATCCGCCTCACCGAGCGCAACATCTCGCGAGATCACGCGCGGCTCGTCCGTAAGCCCGCGTCGACAGGCGGCGGCGAGACGTACGTCCTCGAGGACAAAGAGAGCTACAACGGCGTCCACGTGAACGGGCTCCGCGTGGCGGAGCCGACCGAGCTGCAGCACGGCGACCTCATCCAGCTCGGCGACTACCGCATCGTCTACCAAGACGAGTCCATGACCGAGGCGACGGCGCCGTACGTCCCGGTGTCCGAGGTCGAGGCGTCGCGCAAGACGATGCCGATGGCGAACGCGTTCCGAGGCTCGCTCCTCATGGAGCGCCCCACGCGCCTCGTCATGCTCGTCGGGCCCACGCCGGGCGTCGAGTTCCCCCTCGATCCCGAGCTCACCACAGTCGGCCGCGCCGAAGACTGCCACGTGTCGGTCGACCACAACTCGGTGTCGCGCCTCCACTGCGAGATCCACACGCTGGGCGAGGGCCGCTACGAGATCATGGACAAGGGCTCCTCGAACGGGGTCCGCGTGAACGGCGCCGACCTCCGGCGGGGCATCATCGAGGCCGGCGACCTCATCGAGCTGGGCGACGTGCGCTTCAAGTTCGTCGGCGCCGGCCAGGTGTTCATCCCCGGCGCGAACGAGAGCCAGCAGCTCACGGCGATCAGCGATCGTCAGGTCGAGTTCGCGTCCAAGCGACCCGACGCCGCGAAGGGCAGCGTCGTGCCCTCGATGGTGCTCGGCGCGGTCGTCGCGACGGCCCTCGTCGTGGGCGGCTACCTCGCCATCTCGCGCGAGCCCACGCCGCCCGCGAAGCCGGTCGCCGCGGCGGACGCGGTGATGGAGTACGAGCTCGGCAAGCTCAAGGAGGCTCAGGCCATCTGCGCCAAGGGCCCCGCGACCCCCGCGTGCGACGACGCCCACAGCACCACCAACCGCGAGATCCGCGAGGCTTCGGCCGTGCGCGTCACCCCGGAGTACCGCGCGTTCGAGGCGCAGTGGGCCGAGGGCATGCTGACCCGGGCCGAGACGGCCGACGCCGCCACGAAGCGCGGCCTGCTCACCCGGGTCGAGGCGACCACCTCGCTGGATCCCTCGCTCCGAGCCAAGGCGACGGCGCTCCTCGCCGCAGGGCAGCCCACGCCCTCGGCCTCCGCCACGGAGAGCGCGCCCCCGCCCGCGTCCGCCTCCGCGCCCCCGACGCCTCCCACGGCCGAGCCGACGACGACGGCCGCGCCGCCTCCGACGACGCCTCCGACGCCGACCGGTCCTACCGCGGCGCTGGCGCCGACGACCCCGCCGCCCGCGACGGCGCCGGCCACGCCCGGCACGACGGCGGCGCCCAAGCCGACCGTCAAGCCGCCGCCCACGAACCCGCTCGACGCCGCCATCAAGGCGGGCGACTGGGCCACGGTGAAGGGCCTTCTGCTGCCGCGTCAGGGCTCCCTCGACTGCAGCGGACTCTACACGCTCAAGCAGGCGTGCAGGGCCACTGGCGACACCGGCTGCGCGAAGTCCACCGGCGACCTCCGCGTGGCCAAGAAGTGCCAGTAGCGCTCCGCTAGCACCGTTTGCGCGGGTGCGATGAGCCCCGTGGGGAACGACGCCCCCGCCCGGCGGAGCGCGCCTTCGCGACGCGCGAGGACGACTCGACGCCTCCGCCGCCGAGCGGGCGCCGCCGATCGAGGCGCGACGCGTCGACCGCGCCGCGCCTCTCGCCGCTCAGGGCACCGGATCGGGCCGCACGCCCTTCGCGACGGCGTTGGCGCACCCGAGCGCCACGCCCGTCGGGCCGTCGGCGCCCTTCACGATCTTGAACTCGACGCGTCGGTTCTTCTCCCACGCCTCTTCGTTGTGCTCGGGGTCCTCGGGGCAGAACTCGCCGTAGCCCTTGCCGCGCAGCTTCTCGGCGGGCACGCCGCGCGCGACGAGGGCCGCCACGACCGCGTTCACGCGGGCCTGCGTGAGGTTCAGGTTGTAGGCGTCGGTCGCCCGCTCGTCGGCGTGACCCGCGACCTCGATGAGTTGAAACTCGGGGTGGTCTTTGATGGCGCCGGCCACCGTCTCGATGATCGTGTTCGACTCGGCCAGGATCTCGGCGGACCCGGTCTTGAACTGGATCTTCTTGAGGATGACGATGTTGTTGTCTTCGATCAGCAGATCGGGTCGATCGGGGCAGCCGTCCTCGTCCTTGAACTTGTTGAAGGTCTCCGGCTCGTTCGGGCAGAGATCCTTCTTGTCCGGGATGCCGTCGTTGTCGTTGTCGAGGTCGGGGCACCCGTCTTCGTCCTCGAAGCCGTCTTTGTCCTCCGGATCGTCGGGGCACTTGTCGCGCGAGTCGGGGATGCCGTCGTGATCGCGATCGCCGTCCTTCGGCGGCTCGGGGCAGCCGTCCTCGTCTTCGTCGCCGTCCTTGTCCTCGGGGATGTTGGGGCAGCGGTCTTTGACGTCCGGGATGCCGTCGTGGTCGTTGTCCGGCTCGGGGCAGCCGTCCTCGTCCTCGAAGTCGTCGAAATCTTCCTTTTCATCCGGACACTTATCGACGTCGTCTTTGATGCCGTCGCCGTCGCGGTCGCCGATGGACGGCTCGAAGATGAAGCCCACGAAGGCGCGCACGTCGGCCGCCTCGAAGCCCTTCGTGTAGCGCGGCCCCGCGCCCAGCATGAGGTAGCTGTTCCGCTCGATGAAGATCTTGAGCCCGCCGGTGACCTCGTTCGAGGGCTTGACCGCGCTGTCGGCGTTGCCGAGGAGGAACGTGCCGTAGGTGTCGGCGACGACGTCGACCGGCTCGGCGACGCGCATCGACACGCCGAGCCCGTACGTGATGCGCTGTCCGTCGACGAAGCGGCCGTCGCGCAGGTCGAGGGCGGTCGTGCTCTGCTGGTGCGCGCGGAAGCCCGCGTTGACGCCGACGCGCAAGAGCCCCGTGCGGATGAAGCGCTTCTCGGCGATGATCTGCGGCCACACGAAGAACCCAGGGTCGGCGCCGCCGGCGCGCGGCGCGTCGGTCACGGGCACGCCGACCTGCGCCGAGATGGCGAGGCCGAAGCCGCGCTCCTGCCGGAGCAGCCGCAGCTTCCCGTGGAGCGCGAGGTACCCGAGGGTCTGCGAGTCGAAGGCGTTCGGCGACCACTGCTGCGGGTTCACCGTGGGCTGCGGGGGGTTCTGCTTGTCGAACTGCGCGTCGCCGGAGGAGAGGTTCACGGGCGCCGAGATGCCGAGCACGAGCCGGTTGGCGATGCCGTAGTCGAAGTGGAACGTGCCCTGGAACTGGTGGTTGATGAGCTGCGGGCTGTCCTGGCCGAGCTCTTTCAGTCGGAGCAGGTTGCGGCCGTAGCCGATGACGAGCCCCAAGCTGAAATCGCCCGCGCCGAGGATGTCGGTGCCGTTGGTGGAGAAGAACCCCTTCGAGTCCATCGCCGGGCGAAACAGGTGCGCGTCGAAGCCCTGCCCGTTCGCCTCGGGGATGGGCTGCGCGTTCGCGGTGAGCGAGGGCGCGGTGACCCCCAAGGCGGCGAGCGCGGCGAGGACCGCGCGCGCAACGGTCGGCATGGCGGGGGTTCGTGCGGGTCGCATCTCCCCTGCGACCTAGCATTTTCGGGCAAGAAGTGCACTTTTTGCCGACGATTTGCCCACCCCCGGCGCGCGCTACCGCGAGGCTGCCCAGCGGCGCCCCAGGTCCTGCTATCCTGCGGCCGTCGCCGTGAAGACGCCTCGTCCCTCACCGGTGGTCCTCGCGCTCACCGCGGTGGCCACCCTGGTCGCGCTCGTACCGCCCACGAGCGCGCGCGCCGACGTCGCCCTCGACGGCAAGTGGCGGCAGAGCGCCCTCCGCGAGGACTTCACCGTGCAGCGCTGGCAAGAGGGCTGCGGTCCACCGCCGAAGTCCTCGAGCACCGGCGGTGGCGAGTCGATCACCGTGAAGACCGAGGGCGACGTGCTCGCGTTCCTAGGCGGCGGGCGCGTGTACCGCTCGAACCAGTGCTACGACCAGCTCCCGGGGCTGGCGAGGGAGAGCTACTCGCACGCGGCGGGGAGCCGGCAGTGGCGCACGCGCTGCGTGACCCCCGCAGGCGACCCGCGCAAGACCGTCATGCAGACCCTGGTCGTCGCCACCAGCGACACGCACATCACGGTCAGCGAGACGGGACGCTACGAGATCGCGCACGAGGGCGGGCTGTGCGTGGCCGACGTGCGCCGCTCCCGCAGCTTCGACCTGGTCGTCCCC
>DAORJJ010000476.1:0-5564 GCA_035439005.1 Polyangiaceae bacterium
CCCCCATGAACCCGGCGCCACCCCCGGCCTCGGCCGGCGCGCCGGGCGGCGGGGCCTCGCAGACCACCGGGACCAACAACCAGGTCGCCGGCGTGGACGAGGCGGACTTCCTGAAGAACGACGACAAGTATCTGTACGTCGCGCGCGAGGGGAAGCTCCGCATCGTCGACGCCTTCCCGGCCGCGGGAATGCGCGAGGTGGGGAGCGCCGACGTCCCTGGAGTCGCGAAGAAGCTCTTCGTCTCGGGGAACCGCGCCGTGGTGTTCTCGTCGGTCACTCGCACGAACGCCACGTCGCCGGGGCCAGGCGCTGGAGCGGGAGCGCCCGGCGGCGGCAGCGGCGCCCGGGAGTGCACGTATGGATACGACTGCGACTTCACGGGAGACGGCACGGCTACGACCCTCTCGTTCTTCGACATCACGAACCGCGCGGCGCCTCGCCTCGTTCGCACGCTGGTCACCGACGGCTCGTACCTCGCCGCGCGGCGAATCGGCACGACCGTGCACACCGTCCTCGTCCGGCAGATGCAGGCGAGCGGCGGATACCCCACCTCGCCGAACCTCCCGCCCAACGCCACCGAGGCCGAGGTCGACGCGGCGTTCGACGCGCTGCTCGCCGCGAACGAGGCGGCCATCGCGCAGAGTGGCATCGACGTACTCGGTCCGAAGGTGGTTGACGATCAGGGGACGCCAGCGAAGCAGGCCTTCTACCGCGCCGAGTTGCCCGACGGAGAGGCCTTCACCACGCTGCTCTCCTTCGACCTCGCGGGCGCGGCGCTGAAGTCGACGACGATCCTGAGCCGCCCCGGCGCGGTGTACGCGTCGGCGGACTCGCTCACCATGGCCGTGCCTCACCAGCGCGGTGGCTACGGCTGGTACGACGGACAGGCGAATGTGCCCGAGCTCTCCACTCTCCACAAGTTCTCGCTCGGCATAGGTCCGCTCGACTCGCGCTACGTCGCGAGCGGTCTCGTGAAAGGCAAGGTGCTGAACCAGTTCTCGATGGACGAGCACCAGGGGCACCTTCGCATCGCGACGACCACCGGCCGGACGCCCGACCCGAACGTGCACTCGACCATCAGCGTGCTCGGCCAGGTGGGCCCTCGCCTCGTGCTGGAGGGGCAGATCGACAACATCGCGAAGACCGAGGACATCCGCTCGGTGCGCTTCGACGAAGACCGCGGCTACATCGTCACCTTCAAGAAGACCGATCCGCTGTTCGTGTTCGACCTCTCGGTGCCCACCGCGCCGCGCACCCTCGGCGAGCTCAAGATCCCGGGGTTCTCTACCTACATGCACATGATGGATAAGAACCATTTGCTCACGATTGGGTACGACGCCGCCGATCAAGGCGACTTCGCGTTCTTCAGCGGAGTGCTCCTCCAGATCTTCGACGTGTCCAACCCGGCGAGCCCGCGCTTGGCGCACAAGGAGGTGATCGGGACTCGCGGCTCGAGCTCCGAGGCGCTCACCAATCACCTCGGCTTCACCTACTACGCCCAACGAAACCTGCTCGCGCTGCCGATGACGGTGTGCGAAGGCGGCTCGGGCCCTGGCTTCGGCTCGACGATGACCTTCAGCGGGCTGATGGTCTACGACGTCTCGACGACGGCCGGTTTTGCCCTCAGGGGGCGCGTCGCCCACCCGACGAGCCCCGGCGGCGGCGGCTACGACAGCGCCGGCTGTTACAACTGGTGGTCGCACGCGTCGAGCGACGTGAAGCGGAGCGTGTTCATGGACGACTTCGTCTACAGCGTGAGCGACTCGCGCATCAAAGCCAACGACGTGAAGGCCCTGTCGACGGATATCAAAGAAGTGTCGTTGCGCTGAGAGGGGAGCCCGAGCGGTCGGCCCGATCGCCGCGGCGGCCGAGCAGTTCCAGCGCGAGCGCGACGCCTACCTCGGCGAGCTGCGCGCGCGCGAAGAGGCCCGTCGCGACCTTACGGCGAGAAGCGAGCGGGCCGCCGCGCCAACCACGATCGGCGGCTCGCCGAGCTGACTCGCCGCGCCGCGACCCATCGCGTGCCGCAGGTGGGGTACGGCGGGTGGCGGCGACGGCGAGAGTCGCCGGAGTGAGCCGCCGCGCGGTCCATGGCGCGCGTCGCGGCCCCGCTTGTGTCTCGCCTTCGCGCGTGCCACCGTCGGCCCATGCTCCCGGCCGCGATCGCCTGCTTCGGTGAGGTCCTGTGGGACATCTTCGAGCTCGATCCGCCGCCGCTCGGGGCGCGGCTCGTGCGGGTCATCGGAGGCGCGCCGGCCAACGTGGCCACGGTGCTCGCGCGGCTCGGGGTGCGCGTGCGCCTCGTGGGCGGCGTGGGGCGCGATCGCTTCGGCGAGGAGCTGTGCGCCGCGCTCGCGGCCGAGGGCGTGGACGTCGAGCACATGGTGAGGCTGCCGCAGCGCACGGGCCTCGCGTTCGTGCGTCGCGACGCGGCGGGCGAGCCGAGCTTCCTCTTCTACCGCCAGGGCACGGCCGACGTGTCGGTGGGCGCGCGCGACATCACGCCCGCGATGGGGCGCGCGGCGCTCGGCCTCGTGGGCACGAGCACGCTGATGACGCCGAGGCTCCGCGGCGCCACGTCCGCGTTCGCGCGGGCGCTCGGTCGAGCCGGCGGCGCGCTGGTGGTCGATCTCAACGTGCGCGCCCACATGTGGAACGATCACGAGGAGATGCGCGAGCGCGTCGGCGCCCTCGCCGGGCAGGCCGCGCTCATCAAGGCCTCGGAGGGCGATCTCTTGGCGCTCGCGAGCGGCGCGCCGTCGCGGTCGCGGTCGCGGCGCCTCGCGTACGGGACGGCGTGGCTCCGCGAGCGCGCGCCTCGCGCGACGACGGTGTTCACGCGCGCGGGCGGGCCCGCCAGCGTGGTCGGGGCGTTCGGAGAGGTCGTGGTGCCCCCGCCCCCCACGCACGTGCCCTGCGTCGACGCGACCGGCGCGGGCGACGCCTTCATCGCCGGGGTGATGGCCGCGCTCGTCGCCGCGGAGGCGCTCCCGGGCACCCCGGGCTTCTCCGACCTCGGCGTGTGGCGCGAGGCCCTCGCCCTCGGGCACGCGCTCGGCCGGAAGGCGATCTCCCAGCCTGGCGCCGTCACGGGGGTGGTCGCGCTCGCCGCGTGCCGCCGCGCGCTCGCGAGGCTGTCGCCGGGGGGCAGGGGCGCCGGCCGCCGGGCTTGACCCGGCGGAGCGAAGTGGGCCAATAGGGGCCGTCGCGGGCGTGGCTCGCGCACGCGCCTGAGCGAGTCGAGCGGCCCCGAGACGAAAGCCCATGAGAGATCCACGCACCAAGGCGCGCGCCATCCGCTCTCCGCGAGGCGGGCGGACCACCGAGATCGACTGGGCCGACGGCCACAAGGGCGTCTACCCGCACCGCGTGCTGCGCGGCTTCTGCCCGTGCGCGGGGTGCCAGGGGCACTCGGGCACCATCGCGTTCCTGCCGCCCTCGGACATGCAGCTCGAGCTCGAGGGGCTCGACCCCGTGGGCAACTACGCGCTGTGCCTGCGCTGGTTCGATGGCCACGCGAGCGGGCTCTATTCGTACACGTACCTGCGCGCGCTCTGCCAGTGTGCGGAGTGCCGGCCGCAAGGCGAGGCCGCGGTGGGCGAGGAGATGCCTCGCCTGTGAGCGAGACCTCCGCGCCCGACGAGGCGACCGCTCCGCCGGCCTCGGCGCCGCCGCCGGACGACGCGTCACCCGAGCCGGCGGCAGCGCCCGACGTGATCGACGAGCCCGACGCCACCGAGGCGCCGAGTGAGGCGAGCGAGGGATCCGCCGCGCGCGGAGAGCCCGCGCCCGACCACGCGGCTGAAGCGCCCGCGAGCACCCCCAACGAGCCCCCCGCGGAGGCGCCGAGCCCGCCCGCGGAGCCGGCTGCCGACGACGCGTCCGACGCCGAGCAGAAGGCCTCCGGCGTCATCGCGCGCGGCGACGCCGAGCGCGGCAAGCTCGCCCGGCGGGCGGCGATCGTGGGCGCGGGGACGCTCGCCTCGCGCCTGCTCGGGCTCGCGCGCGACATGGCGCTCGCCGCGATGTTCACGCGCGCCGAGACCGACGCGTTCTTCACGGCGTTCCGCATCCCGAACGCGCTCCGCCAGCTGCTCGGCGAGGGCGCGGTGTCGAGCGCGGTGGTCCCGGTGCTGGCGAAGAAGCTCGAGACCGAGGGGGAGGAGCCCGCGCGCGACTTCTTCGCGAAGGCGCGCGGCGTCTCGCTCCTCGCGCTGCTCGTCGTCACGCTGCTCGGGATGTTGCTCGCGGAGCCGCTCACCGAGCTCTTCGCCGGCGGCTACCACGCGCAGCCGGGGCAGTTCGAGCGCACGGTGTCGCTCACCCGCGCGGTGTTCCCGTACATCTTCTTCATGGGCTCGGCCGCCTTGGGCATGGCCGCGCTGAACGCGAACAAGCGGTTCGCCGTCGCGGCGTTCGCGCCGGCGCTCCTCAACGTGGCGTTCCTCTTCGCCGCGTTCGCGCTGCCGGCGGTGTTCCTGTCGCTCGGCGTCGACGCCGCGCAGGCGATCGTGGCGGGCGCGCTGCTCGGCGGGGTGCTCCAGGTGGCCGCGCAGTGGCCCGCGCTGCGCAAGCTCGGCTACGCCGGCCTCCCGCGGCTCGATTTTCAAGACCCCGCGGTGCGCGACATGCTCCGGCGCATGGGGCCGATGGCCTTCGGGCTCGGTGTATACTACATCGACATGATCCTCTCGACGCGGTTCCTGTCCGAGCTCGGGCCGGGCGCGCAGAGCTACTTCATGTGGGCGAGCCGCCTGTGCGACTTCCCGCAGGGCATCTTCGTGCTCGCGCTCTCCACGGCCTCTCTCCCGTCGCTCGCGGCGTTCGCGGCGCGCGGCGAGATGGCCGAGCTCGAGAAGACCTACGCGCACGGCATGAAGCTCTCGCTCTTCGTGGCCATCCCCTCGAGCGTGGCGCTCGTGGCGCTCGCCGAGCCGCTCATCGTGCTGCTCTTCCAGCGCGGCCACTTTCAGCAAGAGGCCTCGCACGAGACCGCCCGCGCGCTCTTGTGGCAGGGGGGCGCGGTGTGGACCGTGGCGGCGGTGCGGCAGATCGTCCCCGTGTATTACGCGCTCGGCGACACCCGCACCCCGGTGGTCGTGAGCGCGCTCGATCTCCTCGCGTTCATCGCGCTCGCCCTCGCGCTGCGCGGGCCGCTCGGGCACGTCGGCGTGAGCGTGGCCGTGGCTGGCTCGAGCTTCGTGCAGATGGCGCTCCTGCTCGTGCTCCTGCGGCGCAAGCTCGCCGACACGCGCCTCGGCGACATCGCGCGGTCGGCTGGCAAGAGCGTGCTCGCGGCGGCGGTCGCTGGCCTCGGCGGGGCGCACGCCGCGGAGCTCGTGGCGGGGGCGGCGGGCGAGGGGACCGTCGCGCGGCTCTTGCCCGGGCTCGGCGGCGGCGTCGTGTTCGCGGGGCTCTACGTGCTCGCGGCCTACGGGCTGCGCTCCGCCGAGCTCGAGGGGCTCACCGCCGGCGTGCGGCGCCGGCTCGCGCGGGTCACCAAGGCGGCCTAAGGCGGTGCTCACTGGGATCGAGCCCGAAATCCCACGGCTCGCGCCTTCGGC
>DAORJJ010000477.1:0-5517 GCA_035439005.1 Polyangiaceae bacterium
GAGCTGCTCCAGCGCGTCGGCCTGGATCTGCACCGAGGGCATGAACGGCTCGACCGGAGTGGCGCGCAGGCCGGCGGCCTCCGGCGCGCTCGACTCCGCCGAGCCCTCTGCGCCGGCGTCGCTGGCGGGCTCCCGCGCGGGCAGCGCCTCGGCCGCGACGGACCCCTCGGGCGCGCGCGCGTCGCCTTCGCCGTCCATCGTCACGTGTCCCCGACGGGTCCGCTCTTGTCGCGCAGCGTCGCGAGCACCGCGGGCTCGGGCGCGCCGTTCGACTCGGGGATGATCCAGTTGTCGCCCCAGAGGTGCGCGCCGCCGTCGATGTACCAGGTCTCGCCCGTGACGAACCACGCGGCCTCGCTCGCGAGGTACGCGATGAGCTCGGCCACCTCCTCGGCGCAGCCGAGGCGCTTCATGGGCGTGCGGACGCGGCTCATCTCGAGCAGCTCCGGGCCGTACTGATCGGTGCCGGAGGTCTTGATGATGCCCGGCGCCACGGCGTTCACTTGCACGTTGTGCTGCGCCCACTCGACCGCGAGGGTCTTGGTCATGTTGTCCACGCCGGCGCGCGCGGCGCCCGTGTGCACCATGCCTGGGAAGCCCCGCGCGATGTTCGCGATAACATTCACGATTCGCCCGCGTCGCGCCGGCAACATGTGCCGCACGGCGACCGCCTGGGTCATGAAGAACGTGCCGTTCAGGTTGTTGCGGATGACCGCCTCCCACCCGCGCGGCGAGACGCTCTCCGCGCTCGTGGGGAACTGGCCGCCGGCGTTGTTGACGAGCACCGTCACGGGGCCGAGCGCCGCGCCCACGGCGTCGACGAAGGCGCCGATCGCGTCGGGCTCGCGGATGTCGCAGGTGTCGGCGAACACGGTGATGCCCCGCGCCTCGAGCTCGGCCCGGCCCGCGTCGAGCTTCTCGCGCTTGCGCCCGCAGATGGCGATCTTGGCGCCTAGCTCGCCGAGCGTGTGCGCGACGGCGAGGCCGATGCCGCTGCCGCCGCCGGTGATGAGGGCCACGTGGCCGTCGAAGAGGCCGGGTCGAAAGATGGTGGTCATGGCGTTCTGCGCGGGTGCGGATCGAGCGGATCGAGGCGGATCGAGGTGTTGAGGCCGGGCGCCTAGCCGCGCCGAACGACGCCGTCGCGGCCCCGCACGAGCTTGTCACCGTTCGCCGCCACGGCCTCGTCGTGCGCGTCGAAGGTGGCCTTCGCGCCGTCGGGGAACACGTAGCCCACGATGCGCGCCGGGTTGCCCCGCACGAGCGCGAAGTCGGGCACGTCCTTCGTGACGACCGAGCCCGCGGCGACCATGGCCCACTCGCCGACGGTGACGCCGCACACGATGGTCGAGTTCGCGCCGAGCGCCGCGCCCTTCTTGATGAGGGTCTTCGCGACGACCCAGTCGTCGGCGCTCTTCAGGCTGAGATCGGGGTTCACCGCGCGCGGGCGCAGATCGTTCGTGAAGCACACGTGCGGGCCCGCGAAGACGCCCTCTTCGAGGGTTACGCCGTGGAAGAGCGACACGTTGTTCTGGATCTTGCAGTTATTGCCGATGGTGACGTCGCTGTCGACGTACACGTTCTTCCCGAACACGCAGTTCTCGCCGATGGTGACGTTCTCGCGCACCTGGCAGAACAGCCAGATTTGGGTGCCCTCGCCGAGGGTGGCCTTCTCGTGGACGACGGCGGTGGGGTGGATTCGGATGCCCATGGTGGGGGCGCAGCCTAGCATTCCCTCGCCCCGCGGGGCTCGGGAAGTGCCTGGCCGGCCTAGGCCCGGGCGCTGGGCTCCGGCGTCGCCCCGGCCGCCGCGCTCGTCGGGCCCGCCGCCCCGAGCGCCGGCAGGCGCGTGCTCTTTCGGGTCGAGACGGCGAGCCGCGCGAGCTCGTCCGCGCGCTCGTTCAGCGGCACGCCCGCGTGGCCGGGCACGTACACGAGCCGGAGGCCGCGCCGCCCCTTCACCAGGGCCACCGTCTTTGCCACGAGCTCGACGTTCGCCTTCGCCTTCCACCCCTTGGTGAGCACGCCGATCGCGTACTGGCTGTCGGTGTGCACCACGAGCGCGCGCTCCGGCGCCACCGCCTCGAGGGCCCGCAGGATGGCCGTGAGCTCGGCGATGTTGTTCGTGGCCGCGCCGAGGTACTCGCTGGCCTCGTGGCGCTCGCCGTCGGGCGAGGTGACCACCACGCCGAGCCCCGCGGGGCCGGGGTTCCCCGAGCAGGCGCCGTCGGTGTACGCGACGAACGCGTCGGCCGGGAGCGCCGCGGCGCTCGTCGTGGCCTTCTTCGCCGCCGCGGTCTTCTTCTCCTCCTTCGTGCGCGGCGCGGCGTCGGCCGGGGCGCAGTGGTCGTCGGGGAGCACCTTCACCGGGGTCACGACGGCGAGGTTCCCCGCCGCGGCCTGGTAGGCCCGGCCATCGGTGGGCTTGTAGCGGATCTCCACGCGGCCGCCCGCGGAGACGAGCGCCCCGTCCTCCGCGCACCGCGCGAACACCCGCTGACCTCGAAGCTCGGCGACCACCCAGGGCATGCCGCTTGATACCGCAAGTCCCGCCGCAAGTCCCGCGCCCGCGCGGCGGTGGTAGAGTGCCCCGTCCATGAGCGCGCCACGACCTCTCGTCCTCCTCATCCTCGACGGCCTCGGCGAGCGCCCCGAGACCGCCGACAACGCTGTGGCCCTCGCGCGCACGCCCGAGCTCCACGCCCTCACCGCGAGCTGTCCGCACACCACGATCGGCGCGAGCGGGCCGGACGTGGGCCTGCCGCCCGGGCAGATGGGCAGCAGCGAGGTGGGGCACCTGAACTTCGGCGCGGGGCGGGTCGCGCGCATGGACATCTCGCGCATCGACATGGCCGTGTTCGACCGGTCGCTCGGCGCGAACGAGGCCATCGCCGGGGCCCTCGCACAAGCGCTGCAACGTGGCGGAAAGATTCATCTTCTTGGCCTCTTGTCCGACGGGGGCGTGCACAGCATGAACACGCACCTCTACGCGCTCGTCGACGCGGCGCACGACGCGGGGGTCGGCGTGGTCGTGCACGCGTTCCTCGACGGCCGCGACGTGCAGCCCGGCACCGCGCCCGGCTACCTGGCCGAGCTCGAGGAGCGCCTCGCCGGCAAGGGCACGATCGGCAGCGTGAGCGGCCGCTTCTACGCGATGGACCGCGACAACCGGTGGGAGCGCGTCGAGCGCGCGTACCGCGCGATCGTCCTCGCCGACGCCCCCGCCGCGGAGGGCGCGTCGGCCGGCGCGCGGCGGAGCCTGGAGGGCGGCACGAGCGACGAGTTCGTCGAGCCCTTCGTCGTGGGCGACTACGCGGGCGTCGCCGTCGGCCGCGACGTGGGCCTCTGCTTCAACTTCCGCCCCGATCGCGCCCGCGAGCTCACCCGCGCCCTCGCCGCGCCCGAGTTCACCGGCTTCGCCCGCGACGCCGCGCCGTTCGCCGGCGCGTACACGTGCATGACCCTCTACGACGCGTCGCTCGCGCTCCCGGTGGCCTTCGGCAAGGAGGCCCTGCCCGACATCTTCCCCGACGTGCTCTCCCGCGCCGGCCTCCGGCAGTTCCGGTGCGCCGAGACGGAGAAGTACGCGCACGTCACGTTCTTCTTCAACGGCGGGCGGGAGGAGCCCTTCCCCGGCGAGGAGCGCAAGCTCGTGCCCTCCCCGAAGGAGGTCGCCACGTACGACCTGAAGCCCGAGATGAGCCTCCCCGCGGTGGTGGAGGCCACCACGGCGGCCATCCGCTCCGGCACCTACGACTTCGTGCTGGTCAACTTCGCGAACCCCGACATGGTCGGCCACACGGGCAACCTCGCGGCGACCATCCAGGCCATCGAGGCCGTCGACGCGGGCGTGGGGCAGGTGGCGCGCGCCGTGCGCGAGGTGGGCGGCGCCCTGCTCGTCACCGCCGACCACGGCAACGCCGAGCTGATGCGCGACCCGGCCACCGGCCGGCCCCACACCGCGCACACGACCAATCGGGTGCCGCTCGTGTACGTGAACGACGCCGACGCGGGCGCCACGCTCCGCGAGGGCGGCCGCATCGCCGACGTGGCCCCCACGCTGCTCGCGCTGCTCGGCATGGGGCAGCCCGCCGCCATGACCGGCGAGGCGCTGCTCGTGCGGACGCGGACCCCGAGCTGAGGCGCGCGTGGTCGAACCCCAGTTCGCTGGCTACCGGGTCGTGGACACCCTCGGCTCCGGGGCGCTGGCCACGATCTACAAGGCCGAGCAGGAGAGCCTGGGCCGCACCGTCGCCATCAAGGCGCTGAAGAGCTCGATCGCGCCCTCCTCCAGCTTCGCCGGCCAGCTCGATCGCGAGGCCAAGGTGCTCGGCGAGCTCTTCCACGCGAACGTGGTGCTGCTCGTCGACTACCGCGCCGCCACGGGGGACGCGCCCTCGTTCCTGGTGCTCGAATACGTCGACGGGCCGAGCCTCGCGGAGCTCGTCGCGCGTCGCCGCGTGCTGCGCCCCGAGGCCGCCGCCGCCATCGGCTACCAGGTCGCCGAGGGCCTCGCCCACACCCACGAGCGCGGGGTCGTGCACCGCGACATCAAGCCCCAGAACGTGCTGCTCTCGCGCCGCGGAGATGTAAAGCTGATTGACTTTGGCATCGCCGAGCGCGAGCGGCTGCCGAGCGTCGCCGAGCCGCTGCCCACCCGCGGCGGGCCCGAGCGCACGCACGCGGCCTTCGGCACGCCCGCGTACATGTCGCCCGAGCAGATCCTCGGCGACACGGTCGACGCGCGCAGCGATCTCTTCTCCCTCGGCGTCATCCTCTACCGCATGCTCACCGGCACGCGGCCCTTCGAGGGCGAGGCGAGCGGCGGCGCCCCGAGGGTGGGCGGGCAGCGGCTGCGCCGCGACGCCCCCGCGCCCTTCCGCGAGCGCGCCCCCGACGTGCCTCGCCCGCTCGAGCGGGTCGTGATGAAGCTGCTCCAGAAGAACCCGAGCGACCGGTTCGCGTCGGCGCGCGAGGTCGCCGACGAGCTCAGCGCCTTCCTCCGCTCCTTCTCGGGGGCCTCACCGCAGCGCCTCGTGGTCGCTGCGCTCGTGGAGGCCGGCTACGTCAAAGACGACGTCGGGCGCCGCGCCGGCGTGTCCGACGCCTCCACCCGGCGCACGCGGAGACAGGTGATCAGCGCGCGCACCTCGGCGCTGGGGTTCGCCGCGATCGGCGCCGGCTTCGCCCTGCTCGCCGGGCTCTCGGAGGTCGTCGCCAGCGACTCGCGCACGGTGCGCGCCGCGGGCTCGCGGCCGCTGGAGCTCGCCCCGGCGCAGGGCGGCTCGCTGCGCGTGCTCGCGACGCCCTGGGCGGAGGTGTCCGTCGATGGCCAGCACGTCGACACGACGCCCTTCGCGCGGCCCATCCCCCTGCCGCCCGGGCCTCACTTCGTGACGCTCACGCACCCGAACGCGCGGCCCGAGAACCGCCAGGTGATGATCCGCGCCGGCGAGGTCGTGACGGTCGACGTAGCGCTCGATCTCGGCGAGGCCCAAGACGCGGGCGGCGACGCCG
>DAORJJ010000478.1:0-5515 GCA_035439005.1 Polyangiaceae bacterium
CCCGGCGCCGAGCGGGTCCGGCGCGGCGCCCGCCGCGGGCCCGAGGCTCGCGCGCCTGCAGTTCGAGGTGTCCGGGCGCCAGTTCCAGCTCCCCGTGGTCACCGGCTCGGTGGGCGGCGTGCGCACCTTGCTGCTCGTGGACACCGGGGCCAGCGCGAACATGGTCACCGGGTGGCTCGCGCGCCGCGCGAAGCTGCCGCTCTCGAGCCACGGAGACACCGGGCGCGACCACGTGGGCCGAGCGGTCACGACCGCGCGCACGCCGAAGCCGAGCCTCGTGGTGGACGGCTGGGGCCCGCTCCCGGAGCGCGAGACGCTCGTCATCGAGGTGCCCGAGGCGCTCGAGCGCCTCGGCATCGGCGCGTTCCTCTCGCCGCAGCGGCTCGACGCCGCGGCGGTCGTGCTCGATCTGCCCCGGGGTGAGCTCCGCGAAGGCCGCGACCTCGGCGACGAGAAGGGCGCGCTGGCCGAGTGGGCGAGCCTCTCGCGCCCCGAGGCGCGCGGCCTCCCCGAAGGCCGCGTGTGCCTCGACCGCGCGAGCCTCGTGGGCGGCGTGGCCTTCGTGCTGCCCGCGACGCTCCGCGCGGGCGCCGCACCGGGGGCCGACGCGCCGGGGAACGCGGCCGAGCTCCTCGTCGACACCGGCGCGCAGCGCACCGATCTGCTCACGACCTCGGCCGCGGGGCGGGCGCTCGCCCCCGCCTCCGAGGCGGGCGAGTCGGTGTTCGCCGCGTCGGGCAAGATCACCACGCGCAGGCTCCGCGGGGTCGACCTCGAGGTCGGCGACGTGCGCGCGCGCCTCGACGTCGAGCTGCTGCCGGGCGCCGCGGAGTCGGCGTGCCCGCGTGATGGCGTGCTCGGCATGGACGTGCTCCGCAGGTGCGTGCTCGTGTTCGGGCGGCCAGCCGACGCCCCGCCTTCGCTCCACGCCCGGTGCTTGGTCGAGTGACGCGCCGCTGCGCCGCGGTGTGCCAGTCGCGCGCTGACGGCGCGGGCCGCGCGCGCTTTTCTCGGCTAGTCTTCGAGGCATGTCCCTTGCTTTCGCGTCCCGCATGCGCACCTCGCTCGCGTCTCTCCTCCTGCTCTCCCTCGCGGCCGCTGGCTGCTCTAGCTCGCCCGACGCGACGACCGCCGCCGAGCCCGAGGCGGCCGCCGCGGCCACGCTCTCCGAGGCCGATCGTGCGCTGCTCGGCAGCTACGAGATCCCGCTGCGCAACGTGAACTTCCCCGACGGGTCGTACGCGCCCCGGATGCGCGTCGACTTCGTCGCCGGCGCGAAGGGCGTGGAGGCGTACCTCCAGTCACGCAATTTCTACGGGCTGGGGCTCGCGCACCCCGACGTCGCGCTCACCTCGGACAAGGCGACCATGGAGTTCGCGCTGCAGGGGCGCGCGGCCACCCTCACCATCTCTCGGCGCTCGAACGGCGCGCCGGGCTCGGCCGTGCTCGTGGGGTACAACGGCACCACGCCCTACCAGGGCGACGTAGGCCCGGACATCACGCCGCCGGAGCTGCAGCTCGAGGGGGCCAGCAACGCGCCGCCGTGGGAGCCCTTCTCCCTGCGCTTCAGCGAGACGGTCCGCGCGAAGGACGTCACGCTCCCCGCGAGCGCGGGGCTCGCCTACGCCCTCCAAGAGGTCGCGGGCACCCCGTGGGTCGGCGGCGTGAGCGTGCGCCGCGCCCTCTCGTCCACGTGGGACGGCCCCACGTCGGTGACGATCCCTGCGTTCGAGGCGAAGGATCCCTCGGGCAACGCGCTCCGCAACGTCGGCCAGCTCCAGGCGTATTTCCCGGCCATCGGCAAGGCGGTCACGGCGTACGACTTCGCGAAGGACAACCCCGCCTTCCCGCAGGTCGTCAACCGGCTCGTCTCCGACTGCGACGGCGCGCCGGCCTGCCTGCGCGTGTCGCAGGGCGCGAAGATCGGCCTGCGCATCGCCGCGGGGAGCCGCACCCTCCGCGTCCGGTTCGCGCTGCGCGCCGGGCAGTTCAAGGGCGTCCCGCCGAAGTCGACGGTGGTGCTCGCGGGGGTCGTCGCGCCCGGCGACGGCTCGGCCACCTCGCCGCTCCCCAAGCTCGAGGTGACGTGGACGCCCGAGGCGGCGCCCACCGCCACACGCGCCTTCGCGACCGCCTACGCGGATCTGCTCATTCCCCTGCCCAAGATCGACGCCGAGACGGGCGTGACGCTCCAGTTCGACGGCGAGCCGCGCGAGCCGGCGGCCCCGTCGGCGAACCCGAACCCGAACCCGGGCGTGCAGACCGTCGAGGCCCGGCACATGGTCATGCTCCTGCAGAGCGCCCGCGCCGAGTGAGCGCGCCGGCCTAGCAGCCTGTTGATTTACGGACCGAGGCCCGGCGTCGTCGGCGCCCGGCCCGCCAAGGCGCGATCCGAGGAGCGCGCGGAGCGTTTTCCAGGTGAGCGTTTCTAGGTGAGCACGCACCGCAGGATCGCAACGACGGCGGTCGGGATGCGGCGGCGGCGGGCCGACGGGAGTAAATCAACGGGCTGCTAGAGTCAGGCGAGCACGTCAGGGCGTGTCGTTCAGCACGCGCAGCGTGACGCGGCGCTTCGGCTCGGGCGCGGCCTGCGCGCTCGGGTCCTCGTGCCCGCTCGCGTGCACGATGGTGCCGAGCGCGGGCGGCAGCGGGAGCACCTGGTTCTTCGCGTACACGGCGTGGCGCCCGTGCTCGCGGTACCAGTCGGCCACGGACGCGTTCGCCTTCATCTTCTCGATGATGTTCCGCCAGCCGACGCCCGTGTTGTAGGCGCAGAAGCTGATCTCCCCGAGCTGCGTGCCATACGGGATGATGCACATCTCGGTGCGGCGAAAGTCGTAGTTGAAGAGGTCTTGAAACCACATGCCGGCGACGAAGAGCAGGCGCCACTCGAACTCGTGCGCGTCCTTCTCGAACTCGCCAATCTTCGAGCCGCGCGCGCCCGTCTGGCTGAGGAACTGCCTGACGAGCGTGGGGAAGGAGAACCCCTCGGGGGCCGCGGTGGGGTCGTAATTGCGGAGGAGCGCGACCACGAGCTCCGCCAGGGTGACGGTGCGCCCTTGCGCCGCGTCGGTGATCTCCTGGATGTCGACCAGCAGCTGCTCGAGGTTCACGAACTGCGTGAGCGGCACGCACTGCTTCGTGCGTTTGTTCACGAAAAGCACGGTGCCGATACCGCAGTTCGGGTGGCAGCCGCACTTCATGGAGCCCCAGTCGGCGCGCTCGCCAAGGAGGGTGTCGGTGAGGTCGCTGAACGGGCCCATCGCCGAGAGCGGGAACCAGTCACGCAGCGGCTCGGAGAAGCCGCACTGGTCTTTCACGTCGCGCGCGAGGTGGGAGAGCGTGTAGCGCTGGGCGCGCCGGGTCTCGTCGTCGACGTCCTCGTCGCGGCCGGTGAAGCTCACGGGCTGGAAGCTCACGACGGTGACCTTGTCGGCGTTGTCGATCGCGAACTGGATGATCTTGCCGACCTGCTCGTTGTTGACCCCGTTCACCACGGTGACGACCAGGATGACGTCGATGCCCGCGGCGTGCAGGTTCTCGATCGCGCGGAGCTTCACGTCGTAGAGGTTGCCCACCTTGCGGTGGGAGTTCGCCTCGTTGCCTATTCCGTCGAATTGCAGGTAGGCCATGCGCAAGCCGGCCTCGCGCGCCTGCTTGGCGAACTCCGGGTCTTGGGCGAAGCGGATGCCGTTCGTGGCCACCTGGACCGCGAAATAGCCCTTCTCGCGCGCGTAGCGGATGGCCCCGAGGAAGTGCGGTGAGAGCGTGGGCTCGCCGCCCGAGAACTGCACGCTCATCTGCCTGCGGGGCTTCACGGTGAGCGAGTCGTCGAGGATCTTGGTCACGTCCTCCCAGGAGAGCTCGTGCACGAACCCGACCTGGTTTGCGTCCATGAAGCACGGGTCGCACATCATGTTGCAGCGGTTCGTGAGGTCGACCACGAGCACGCTGCCGCGCCCGTACTGGATGCTCGACGTCCCGTGGTCGCGCAGCTTCGTGAGCGGCGCGAGGTAGTCGCGCCCGGGGTAGAGCTGCTCGATGCGGCGCAGAAACCGCGCGTCGAGGGCCATCACGTCCTCGAACGAGCCGTGGCGTGGGCAGGTCTTGCGCATGAGGACCGCCCCGCCCTCCTCCACGATCTGGGCGCGGATCTCGCCGGGCATGTCGCTCACGAAGGAGCCGAGGTCGCGCTCGCCGGAGAGCACCGCGGCGCGCACCTCCTTCACGCACGTCGGGCAGAGCGAGTCGGTCTCGCGGGGGAACCCGAGCTGCGGGAACGAGCGCTCCTTGCGCTTCAGGAGCGGCCCTGGCGCCCACGCGGGCGCGATGGCCGGGCGCTCGATGCGCGCGTTCAGGCGGACGAGCCAGGGCCACACGGCCTCGGCGGTTCTCTGGAGTGCGCGCTCGGCGCCGCGACCGATCTCTGCTCGCATGTCGCGCGGAGCTTAGCCCACGCCTCGCGCGCGGACCACCCGCCCGCCGAACGGTGGTACGTTCCAGGCGTGAAAACGGCGCGTGTGTGGCTGGCTGGCGTGGCCGCGATCGCGGTGCTCTTCGCGCTCTTCGCGCTCCTGCGGCGCCCAAGCGGGTCCGTGGGCGGGCGGGGCGACGCCGAGGAGCCAAGCTCAGCCTGGCGCCCCTACCCCGAGCCGCCCGTGCAGAAGGGCTCCGCGGTGTCGGCGCCCGCGCCCGCCGACGGTGGCCGGCGGCGGCTCGACCCGGGCGAGCACGCCGCGCTCCAGAAGCAGATCCACGAGGCGCTCTGGGCCGCGTCCGGTCAGGCGCCGCCATCGAGCGCGGGCGGGCCCGTGGGCGCGCCGCCCGCCGCCGCCGAGCTGTCTCGGGAGTACATTCGGGAGCGAATCCAAAGCGATTTCAAGCCGATGGCGATCAAGTGTTACGAAGAGCTGCTGGCGCGGGCGCCCGACGCGGGCGGGCGGGCCGTGCTGGAGTTCACGATCGTGGCCGACGAGAAGCTCGGCGCCGTGGTCGAGGATCCGGCGCTCGGCGACGGCGGCACGCTCACCGATCCGCGCTTCGCGACCTGCCTCCGCGAGTCGCTTGGCACGGTCGCCTTCGCGGCGCCGGCGAAGGGGGGAAAGACCACCGTCCGCTACCCGCTCGTCTTCTCGCCCGGCCCCGACGAGGACGCGGCGGCGAAGCCGGCGCCCTGAGCTCCGCGCGCCGAGGGAAGATCGGCGCGCCGTCGGCGTACACAGGGGGCGCGGTCGCCTCACGCGGAGCCGCTTGCGCACATTGGCCCACACAGCTCGGAGCCCTCTCATGCGAATCGGCGCACTCGTTGCGGTTGGAGCGTTCGCGGCCCTCGCCGCCGCTTGCTCGTCCACGGTCGTCAGCACCACGAGCGACGGCGTCGGCGACGACGCCTCGACCCCGGCCGACACGGGCACGGGCGTGACGCCGCGCGACGCGTCGACAGGGAAGGACAGCGCCGCCCCGGACGCGGCTCCCCCGCGTGACGCCGCGCCGCCGCCGCCGGTCGACGCGGCTC
>DAORJJ010000479.1:0-5501 GCA_035439005.1 Polyangiaceae bacterium
ACGCCCGCCCCGAAGAAACCACGCGTGAACCCGTCACGATGAGAACTACACCCTAACGATACGCGCAGCAGGTGCGGAGCGTCCGCGAAATGAAGAAGAGCCGTTTCACGAATCGCGCGGCTCCGCCGCACGCTCGCCCGTCACTCCTTGCGCTCGAGGGTGCCGTCGGCGTGGCGCGCGAAGCGGCCCTCGGTGGGGCCGTGGTGCGGGTCGTCTTTGGGCCAGGGCCAGCCGCCGAAGCGCGTGCGGCGATAGTCGGCGAAGGCCTCCTCGATTTCGGCGCGGGTGTTCATCACGAACGGGCCGTGCTGCACCACGGGCTCGCCGATGGGGCGGCCCTGGAGCACCAGGACCTCGCAGGTGTCGGCGCCCGCCCGGAGCTCGACGGGCGCGTCGGTGCGCACGACCGCGGCCGCGTGGGCCTCGAGCTTCTGGTGGCCAATCCCCAGCGACGGCCCCTTGAAGAAGTAGAGCGTGCGGACGGTGTCTTCACCGGCCGTCGGGGGCAGCGTCCACGTCGCGTGGGCCTCCATGCGAATGGACCAGATGGCGACCTCGGCGTCCTCGCGCGAGGCCCACGACTCGGGCGGCGGCCGCGGCGTCGCGTCCGGCGCTTGCCCGGCGAGCGCTCCGGCGAACACCGTGACGGTCGTCGCGCGACCCGCCGCGTCGGTCGCGTGGACGCGCGGGATGCCCTCGCTCCAGAGCATGGCGAAGTGGGGCTTCGCGCGCTTCTTCTCGGCGGGCAGGTTGAGCCATATCTGAAAGAGCTCGAGCGGGTTGGGCGCCTCCTGCGAGAGGAGCGGGAACATCTCGGAGTGGACGATGCCGTCGCCCGCCGTGAGCCACTGCACGTCGCCCGCGCCGAAGCGCGCCGCGGCGCCCAGCGAGTCGGCGTGATCGATGAGCCCCGTGCGCACGATCGTGACGGTCTCGAAGCCGCGGTGCGGGTGCTGCGGGAAGCCGGGGACGGTCTCCCCGTGGTACATGCGCCAGCCGTTCTTGGGGTCGAAGTCCTGGCCGAGCGCGCGCCCCGCGAGCGAGGCGGCGGGTCCGAGGGCCGCGTTGCCGCGCGGGTACGGATCGTCGTGGTGCACGCAGAAGAGGAAGGGGTCCACGGTGACCCAGGGGAAGCCGAGCGGGAGCGTCTCGAGGATGACGTCGTTCACGAGGCCACCTATAGCAGCCCGAAAACGAACTCCCGTCGCGAACGCGCCTCGTGTGCTCGGCGACACAGCGGGGCGGCGCACGCCTCGCCCCGCCCGGGCGGGCGTGCGATGCTCAGCCGATGAGCAGGCTGTCGAAATGGTCGCGTCGTCGCGGGTTCGGGCTCGCTGCGCTCTGCGCGGCCGCCCTCACGTTGGTCGGGGCGCGGGCCGAGGCCGGGCCGAAGCTCGGCCTCGAGGGCGATTTCGCGCTCCCCTTGTCGGTGAACGGCGCCAGCGCGGGCGCGGGCGGCGCGGCCCGCCTGGGCTACGATCTCAGCCTCCCGCTGATCCACGTCATGCCGGAGGCCGGGCTCGGGTTCCACAAGCTCAGCGGCGCCGCCGGCCCGAGCATCTTCCGAGGGTTCGTCGGCGGACGCGCCGGCTTTGGCGCGGGCGTGCGCTTCGACGGGTTCGTCCACATCGGCTACGGCTCGCTGGCGTTCGCGGGCGGCTCCACCGGCTCGCCCATCCTCGACGCCGGACTCGCCATCGACTTCACCCTCCTCCCGGTGTTGGATCTCGGGATTCACACGTCGTACAACACCACACTGAAGGACCCGGGCCTCGGCGATCCTGTGCGGTGGCTCGGCCTCGGCGCCCACGTCGCGATAGCCTTTTAGGAACCGCGGCCGCGCGCGGCTCGACCTACCAACGAGTCGGTAAATGATGATGAAGCTGCACGACGATCGGACGAAGAGGGTGGTGGTGTCGCACCCGACACTGGCCTGGCAGGCCTCGCCGTTGCCGGGCGTCGAGCGACGTCTGCTCGAGCGCGACGGGGCCGAGATAGCTCGGGCGACGTCCGTGGTGCGCTACGCGCCAGGCGCCCACTTCGAGCGCCACGTCCACGAACTGGGCGAAGAGCTGTTCGTGCTCGAAGGCGACTTCAACGACGAACAGGGGCGATACGAGGCCGGCGCCTACGTCCGCAATCCTCCGGGGTCGGCGCACACGCCTTGGTCCGACTCCGGTTGTGTTCTGTTCGTCAAGCTTCGCCAGATGGATCCCAGCGACGACCGTCGGGTCGTCGTGAATACCCACACGGCCGATTGGCGCCCAGGCCTGGTGCCCGGGCTCTCGGTGATGCCGTTGTCCGAGTGCGGCGCCGAGCACACTGCGCTGGTGCGATGGGCCCCCGGGACGGTGTTCTCGCCTCACCGCCATCACGGCGGCGAGGAGATCCTGGTGCTCGATGGCGTTTTTGAGGACGAGCACGGCTCGTACGCTGCCGGGACGTGGATTCGGAGTCCTCATCTCAGTGTTCATCGTCCCTTCAGCACGACGGGCTGCACCATCTGGGTCAAGACGGGACATCTACTGAACGACGATGCGATAAGCCCATGAGCTTTCATGCCCAGCAGCCGGGCCGAGTTTGCGCTTATCAAGACCGCACGAACCGACCGCGCGTGACCGTCCCTGCGATGCTGGCGCCCTGCCTGAGCCGCGCCTCGGAGCGTCCCAGGCGGGGGACAATCGCCCCCCAGAGGCTCGCGGGCGTTGCGCGGTGGGTACGGTTGGGGTGTTCTTGTAGCCTGGGTGAAGTGGGTTGCTGAGGGAGGTGGACGCATGGTCAAGAAGGTCTTTGGTGTGGGTTTGATCGGGTGTGCCGTCGCGACGCTCGCGGGCGCGGCGTGCAGCTCGACGGTCGAGACGCCGGCGACGGACGCGAGCGTCGTCGACTCCGCGCCGTCCGCGACGACGGTCGTCCCGGAGGCGGCGCCTCCGAAGCCGAGGCCCGACGCCGCGCCGGCCGGCTGCTACGACGAGGCCGAGGCCATCTCGCTCGCGAAGGACACGAAGCCCCCGCAGCCCGGCGCGAACGTCTGCTCCGCCGCGCAGATCGACGCGTTCCTGAAGGCCTGCCTCGGCACGACGTCGGACGCGACCCGGTGCAAGGCGTTCACCGACGCGGCCGAGAACAAGGCCTGCCGCGCCTGCATCAGCGGCGACGCGACCGAGCGGCGGATGCCCGTGCTGCTCCCCGCCAATCAAGCAGGCACGCGCGTCTACGCGAACACGGGGTCGTGCGGCTACTCCGTCATCGGCAAGCCCGAGTGCGCCATCCCCGCCGCGAGCAGCCTGATGTGCCGCGCCTCGGCGTGCGACTCGTGCGACGCGAAGGACACGCCCGGGAAGGCCACCTGCGACACGGCGGCGCGCGAAGGCATCTGCAAGCAATACGAGGAGAGCAAGGCCTGCACCGACGCGGCGACGGCCGCGAAGGCGCAGATCGACGCGGTCTGCCGCGGCGCGGACTTCGCCGGCAGCTTCACGAAGGTCGCGACCTACTTCTGCGGCCCGCCCAGCGGAGCCGACGGCGGCGCGGACGCGGACGACGACGGCGGCTGAGCGACACGCGGCCAGGGGGGGCGGGGAGGCACGGGCCTCCTCCCGCCCGTCCTCCCGCCGCTCGCGTCTCCGTGGGTCAGAAGAACCCAGCCATGCGCAGCGCCATGAGCCAGCAGGTCGTGCCCGCGACACCCATGAAGCAGAGTCCGGCGAGGAAGATCTTCTTCATTCGCTCCTGCGACATGATGATGCCGATCGCGCCGAGCACGAGACCGAGCTGAAAGAGCAGAGTCGCGAGGTCGAAGCGGTCCCCCGCCCTGCCGAGCTGGTCGAGCCGCGCCTCGATGGCCGTCACGCCGACCACCTTTCCGAGCTCCCCGCCGACCTCCTGCCGCCAGTTGTCCTTCCCCACCGCGGCCGAGCCCCGCAGGATCTCGTCCTTCTCCTTCTCGTAGCGGCCAATCTTCTGATCGAGCGCGGCGACCTGCTTCTGCAGCGCGGGGGCCTTGTCCGCGCCGACCGCGCCGCCTTCGATCATCGCGCGGAGCAGGTCGCGCTGGCCCTCGACCAGCGTCGACTTGATCCCCTTCGACTGGTACCAGAGGTAGGCGCTGGTCTTCTCGCTGTTGAGCTGGAGCTCGTCGTCCCCGTACTTCCCCGACGCGAGCTCGTTCAACGCGAGGATGGCGGCGAAGAAGGCGATCACGCCGCCGAAGACCATCTCGTACTTCCGCTTGACCGGATCGCCGTCAGGGTCGACTGGGGCCTTCGTTTCGGGCTCGTCCGAGGGGGCCTTCGTCGCGTTCTCCTGAGTGTCGCTCATGGCCTGTCAGGCTACGCGATCCCGTGCGATGACCCAGTGGGCCGATAGCGCGCGGACGCGAATGACGCGGCCGCTGGGTGAAGCTTCTCGGAGCCGGCGGTGGCACAGTCTGCGTCACCATGTGCTCGGGCGACGCGGCGGCAAGCGACGGAATGGTGCAGCAATTGCACGTGGCTCGGAGGTTGCTACGCTGGGCGCGATGAAATCGCTTCGCCTCCGCACGGTCTTCGCCACGGCCCTCGCCACCCTCGTCGCCTCGTCGGCCTCCATCGCGGCCTGCGGCGGCTCGACCACCACCGACACGCCCGACGGGGCGATCGGGCCGAGCCCCACGACGACGACCACGACCACGGCGACCACGCCGCCGCCGGACGGCTCGACCCTGCCGGACGGCTCGACCCCCGTCGACTCGTCAACGGCCGACGCCGCGATCGATTTCAAGCCCGCCTCGTGCACCCTCGAGGACCTCACGAAGGGGCTCGGCACGGCCAAGCCCGCGAAACCGTTCAACTACATTGAGCTTCGGCAGACCCTGCTGCGCTTCGAGGACGGGGGCTACGTGCCCGACACCTCGACCACGCTCGCGTCCTCCGGCGTCAAGTGCAGCGGCGCGCCCGACGCCGCGGCCTGCGACGCGGCGGTCACCAAGGCCTCGTCCACCAAGGACCTCTTCCCGCCCGCCGGCGGCCGCCAGATCCCCATGGCGCGCTACTTCGTCGTGCAGAGCGGCGCCGACGTCACCGTCGTGTCGACGCGCGCGGAGCTGCTCACGTTCTTCGGCGCGATCGACGCCCCGAGCGAGGCGAAGCTCTTGGTCGCGGCCGACGGGTACGAGCCGCTGTGCGGGCCCGAGAGCGTCCGCGAGGTGGCCGGCGGCTACGAGGTCGTCGCGCGCAAGTCGACCGAGTGCCTGAACCAGTACATGGGCTACGTGTTGAGCGTGACCCCGGCGGGCGTCGTCACGGTGAAGACCACCGTCGACCTCCGCGATCCCGACGCGGGCTGCGCGGTCGCGGGCCGACGACCCGAGGGCTTCCGGCCTCGCGTGGCGCGCGGCGAGCCCGAGCTGCTCCAGTACCTCGGCACGATGGAGTGCCTCGAGGCCGCGAGCGTTCCGGCGTTCCTGCGCCTCGCCGACGAGCTCCGCCAGCACGGCGCCCCCGCGGCGCTCGTCGCGCGGG
>DAORJJ010000480.1:0-5495 GCA_035439005.1 Polyangiaceae bacterium
CTCCGGCGCGGAGTCCCCTCGGCGCGCGCCGCGACCAGGCGCGGGCGCCTCGTGACCGCGGGCGTCGCCGCGGCGGCCGTGGCCTCGCTCGCCACGTGGGCGGGCAGCCGCGTGGGGTACGCCGCGCCGGCGTCGGCGCCCACGATGATTGTATCCTTCAAGCACCCCGGCGCGGTCGGCGAGCGGTGCCGCGACCTCACCGAGGAGGAGAAGCGCAGCACCCCCCCTCACATGCGGCCCGCGAAGGTGTGCGAGAGAGGCCGCGTCGGCGTGAGGCTTCGGGTGACGATCGACGGCGTCCTCCGCAGCGAGACCACCCACGCTCCGCGCGGGCTCTGGGGCGACGGGAACAGCACCGCGGTCGAGCGCATCGAGGTCCCCGAGGGCGAGCACCGCGTCCGCGTGGAGCTCGGCGACACGCCGGATCCGAGCGAGTGGAACCACGTCGACGAGCGCGCGCTCTCGTTCGAGGCGCGCACGAGCAGGTTCGTCCGCTTCGACAAGCTGGAGGGGTTCCAATGGCGATGACAGGCGAGCCTGGGCTCTCTCTCGTGCCGCCGCGCGCGTCGCGACTCTCCGGCGTCGCGCGCGCGCTCGCGCTCCTGCTCGCGCTCACGAAGCCGCGAGTGACGGCCCTGGTCGTGTTCACGTTCGCCTTCGGAGCGGCGATGGCGCCCGGGCGGGCAGCCCCCGGGGCGCTCGCGCTCTCGGCCCTCGGCACGCTGCTCGTGGTCGCCGCGGCCAACACGCTCAACATGTGGTGGGAGCGGGACACGGACGCGAAGATGGCACGCACGCGGGGGCGGCCGCTCGCCACGGGAGCGCTCTCGCCGCGGGTCGCGCTCGCGTGGGGGCTCGGGCTCTTCGGCGCGTCGATGCCGCTGCTCGGGGCGGCGAACGCGCGCGTGGCGGCGGTCGGCGCGCTCGCCTTCGCGACCTACGTCTTCGTGTACACCCCGCTCAAGCGGCGCACGTGGCACTCGCTCTCGCTCGGTGCGCTCGCCGGCGCGGCGCCCCCGCTGATGGGGTGGGCCGCCGTGACAGGCTCGCTCGACGCCGGGGCGCTCGCGCTCTTCGCCGTCCTCTTCGTGTGGCAGCTCCCGCACTCCACGGCGATCTCTCTCTTTCGCGCGGAGGAGTACGCCGCTGCGGGCCTCCGCGTGTGCTCGGTCGAGCTCGGGACGCGGGCGGCCGTGCGGGTGACCGTGGGGACGTCGGTGGTGCTCGTGGCCCTCAGCGGCGCGCCGTACGCGCTCGGGCTCGGCGGCGCGCGGTACGCGCTGGCGGCCGCCGTGCTCGGCGCGGGCTTCCTCGGCGTCGAGGCGCGACGCGCGGCGATCCCCGCGACGTGGGGACGGCGCGTGTTCGGCGCGTCGATCGCCTACCAGGTGCTGCTCTTCGGCGCGCTCTGGCTCGACCGAACGTGAGCGCCCTCAGCCTCGGGGCGGGCCCACGTTGGGCTCGGCGGGCGACCGCCGCTGGTGACCGAGGCGCACGTCGAGCCCAGGGTGCGAGCGCGAGAGCGCGCGCAGGCGCTCGAGGCTGACCGCGCTCCGCGGGCGATCCTCGGAGAACTCTCCCGGCTCGACCCCGTGGTCCCACCCCCAAACCGTGTGGCAGGCGTCGCCGGCGAGCAGGACCGGGCCCTTCGGAGTGCGCGCGAGGTACGCGGTCGACCCGACCGTGTGGCCGGGCACCCAGAGGGCGAAGAGGGTCCGGTCGCCGAAGACGTCGATCACGCCGTCGAAGAGGCCGTCGGGATCCGGGGAGAAGCGCCACTCGCCCACCGGGCCGAGGCCCTCGAGCGCGCGATCGGTGTTGCCCTGGACGACGAGGTTCTGGAAGGCGCGGGTGCCGAGCTCGTCGGGGCCCGTGTACACGAACGCCGCGCGCGGCACGTCGCGCATGCCGCCGACGTGGTCGAGGTGGGCGTGCGTGAGAAACACGCCGACGACGGGCGCGCGACGCGCGGCGAGCCACTCCCCGAGCGGCGCGCGGAACTTCATCTTGTCTACGTGCAGGAACGACGCCAGCACGCCCCGCATCGCCGCGTGGCCGGGGTCGTCGCGCAGCGCGCGCTCGAAGCCCGTGTCCACGAGGTACGCGCCCTTCGTGGGGTGGGACACGAGGTGAAAGTCGACCTCGATGGCCTCGTCGCCGGGTTTGAGCCCCGCCGCCTTCGCCTTCGGGTGGTCGAGGTTGAGCAGGCCCTCGCGCGGGACCTCCCATTCCGCCGAGACGACGGTCTCGACGGCGACCGGGCCGGGCACGTCCAGCACGGCGAGCAGCTCGCGGCCCCGAGAGGGCGCGCCCGCGGAGGCTGGGGCGTGGGGGTGAGTGGAGAGCGCGCAGCCGGTCTGGAAGGCGACGACGACGAGAAGACCGAGGGGTGATACCCGTGCGCGCATCCACACACCTTCGCACACTTGGCGGCTGGCTCCATGGTTTGCGCGCGGCGCGCGCGGCGCGTAGACCACCCAACACATGGTCGCCACTCGCGTCCTCCACCTCGTCGCCCGCGCTTCGGTGCGCCTGCTTGCCCCGCGCACGGCGCATCGCGTGGTGCGCGCGGTCGGTCGCGCGCTGCCCGCGCTCGACGCGAGCGACGTGGCGCGCGTCGCCGCGGGCCTGGCCGGGCGCGGGACGTGCCTCAGCCGCGCGCTCACGCTCGCGGCGCGGCTGCCCGGCGCCGAGGTCGTCATCGGCGCGCGACGCCCCGGGCTCGACGGGGCGTTCACCGCGCACGCGTGGCTCGAGCGAGACGGCGCGCCGCTCGCCTCCGACGCCGAGGGCCACCGCGAGCTCGCGCGCCTGCGCTTCTGATCGCGGGCACGCTCTCGCCGACGTGGTGCTGCGCGTGACCACGAAGAACTAGCGCTCCTCCAAGCACGCCTCCACGGCGAGGACGGGCCACACGCGCTCCCACAGCTGCGGGGCCTCGCCCTCGACGGGATCGCGGGCGAGGCGCTCGAGCTCGCTCGCCACGCCCCCACGCGCCACGACGCCGAGCGCGGCGAGACGAGGCGCACGCGCGAGCCCACGCAGGCTCGCGAGGCCCTCCGCGCCTCCGGCGGCGGCGGCGAGGGCGGGCTCGAACCACGCCTTGCTCTCGCGCGCGCAGATCGACTCTGGCACGCCGCCCGCGCGGAGCGCGCCGCGGAGGAGCGCGCGGTCGCGGCCGCCGTGAGAGAGCGCAAGCGTGGGGACGCGACAGAGGTGCTCGAGCAGCTCCCCATCGAGGAACGGGTGCGCGCGGGCGAGCCCCGTGACCGCCTCGAGCGCGCCCCAGCCATCGACCATGTCGAGCAGCCACGGGTCGTCGGCGAGGCGCACGTAGCGCTCGCTCGGCGTGCGCGGGAGGCGGTCCACGGGCGCGCCACGCCGCGACGCCAGGAGCGCGCGAACCCGCGGCCCACACCACGGGCGCGGCGACGCGAGGGCGCGGGCGCGCCAGCGGGAGACGACGGCGCGGGGGAGCAGCTCGGCGAGCGCGGGGCGCACGACGAAGTCGAGCACGCGCGACGCGGGCGTCGACGGCCAGGGCACCTCGAGCGTGAGCGCTCGCCCGAAGGCCGCGAGCGGGCTCGCAGCGACGACGAGCGCGCGCGGGTCCGCGCGAAAGAGGTCGTCCCCGCCGACCCCCGCGAGCAGGACATCGACGCCACGCGCGCGGGCCTCCTCCAGGACGAGCCTCTCGAGCGCGCCCGAGCTACGGAGGTAGGGGCCACCGTCGACCACGAGCGAGCCGCGAAACCACGGCCGCGCGGCGCGGGGATCGAGGCGCAGCGGGACGAGCCCGAGGGCGCGCGCGAGGTCGACGAGGTAGGGTCGGTCGTCGCCACGACTGGCGAAATCGAGCGCGATCAGCTCCACTTCGCGGGGGGAGGCCCCGCGCGCCTGCGCCACAGCGGCCGCGGCGAGGCCGCTCGAGTCGAGCCCGCCGCCGGCCATGACGCCGACCCGCCGCGACGGGCCCACGCCGCGCGCCACGCACCGCTCGATGAGCCTCCAGAGATCCTCGGCGGCCTGCTCGGGGGCGTAGCCGGTGAGCTCGGTGAGGCGCGGGGGCGCGCGGCGCGTGCGCACGACCACGCGGCCCGTGAACCGCAGGGCCTCCCGCGAGGCGAGCCGAGAGACGCCTCGCAGCGGGGTCTCGGAGGGCGTCGTCGGCGTCATCACGCACGCCATCGTCGCCAGGCGATCGGCGCTCCACGCAGGCCGCGTGGGGAGCGCGCGGGCGAGCAGCGCGAGGCGCGAGCACGCGACCAACGCGGCTCCGACGCGTGCATAATACATTGGTCTGCCGCCGAGCGGGCCCCGCTCGAGCGTCACGCCGTCCGCGTCGAGCGACACCCTGGCGCCGACGACTCCGTCGGCGGGGGCCACCGCCAGGACCGCAGGCCCGAGCCAGGCGGTCGCGCTCGCCGTGTCGAGGCCAGCGCCGCCCCACGTGGAGAGCACGCCGCTCCCGCGCTCGCAGGACCGCGAGGGCGCGACGCCCGCGGCGGCGACCACACTGTCGTGCAGGCCCCGCGCCGCGGCGAGCCCGTCCGGGCTCCACACCGCGGCGATGACCCCGCTCACATCGCCATCATGCCCACGGCCTCGCCCGCGGAGCCGCCGGCCCCGAGGGTGAGCTCCCGCACGCTGCCGAGGTGCGCGAGCTTCGGCCGGCGGTAGGGGAGCTTCGCGGGGCGCGGGAGGCTCGACTCGGTCGGGGCGCCCTTCGGGTCAGCATCTGTCATGAGCATTTCGTTACCGTAAGGTTGGCGCGCCGTAAAGCGCGGGCGCTCAGCGAGGCACCGCGAACCCGGGCGCCTCGACCGCGACGACCCACGGGACCGCCAGGAGATCGCCGAGGTGCGCCGCCGCGACGAGGACCGTCGCCACGTCGCCCGCGAGGGTCTGTGGAGCGGCCCCCGTGGCTGCGAGCGCGGCCCTGCGCGCCGCCTCGTCGTGCGGCGCCCTTGCGGGATCGAGCTTCACGAACAGGGACGCCTGGGCCTCGCCCTTCAGCGCGGAGAGGCGCGTGAGGACCGCCGGCCCGGCGAGCTTTGCGAGCACGCTCGGCTCGCCGAGGTCGCACACGAGCGCGCCGGCGCTGGTGATCGCCGTGGACGAGGCGCTCGACGCGCGGACGACGAGCAGCTCGCCCGTCGCCCCGCGAACCAAGAACGCGCGCTCCGCGATGGGCTCCACGCCCCCGGCCTCCGCGCTCTGGGCCCGGCCGCCTTCGGCGCTCGTCGGCCCCGGGAGCTCGCCCGGGGCCGCGGCACCCTTGCACGCCGCCAGAGCCAGCACGAGCGCCAGCGGCGTGCTCGGCCTCACTTGCGGCGCGCCCGGCGGAGGCCGGCCGCGAGCGCGAGCGCGAGCCCGCCGACCGACAGCCACGCGGTGGGCGAGGCGGGCGACATCGGCGTCTGGCTGCAGCCACCCGAGCTCGCCGCGGGCGCGGCCCCAGGAGGCGTCGTGCCGGGCGTCGACCCCGTGGGAGC
>DAORJJ010000481.1:0-5491 GCA_035439005.1 Polyangiaceae bacterium
CGAGGCCACGCCGAGCGCTGCGAGCGCCGCGTCGCGGTCCTTCGCCGTCGCCGCCAAGCCCGCCGAGAAGGAGTCCGGCAACGGCAAGCTCCTGGTCCTCGGGGGCTTGTTCGCGGCCGCCGCCATCGCGGCCGGCGCGTTCTTCGCGATGCGGACCCCGAAGCCGGAGGAGCCCGTCGCGATGAACACCCCCGTCGAGACCAAGGCCCCGGAGAAGCCCGCGGCGCCGGTCGTGGCGCCCACCCCGGCCCCCGAGGCCACCGAGGCCCCGGCCGAGCCCGCCGCGGCCGCCGCTCCCAAGCCCGTCGCCGCTGCCGCTGCCAAGGGCTCCGGGGCCGCCGGCGCGGCCAAGGTCGAGCCGAAGGAAGAGAAGAAAGAAGAGAAGAAGGTGACCGCGGCCGATCTGCCTGCCTCCGGCGGCGCCGCGGGCGACCTCGGCGCGGCGATGCGGCAGGCCGCGGGCCCAGGCGCCCAGACCACGCAGGAAGAGAAGCCCACCGGCCCGCAGTTCGCGGCGGGCAGCGTCCCCCAGAAGCCGTCCCAGGGCGCGGTCACCGGCGCGCTCGGCGCGGTGCTCGGCGCGGCCCGCGCGTGCCTCCAGCCGGACGATCCCGTCTCGCGCGCCACGGTCACGTTCGCGTCGGCCGGCAACGTGACGAGCGTCAGCGTCTCGGGCGGCGCGGCGGGCAAGCCCGCCGAGGGCTGCATCAAGTCGGCGCTCATGAAGGCGAAGGTCTCCCCGTTCGCCCAGGCGACGTACTCGACGCCCGTCACCATCCGCCACTGAGCGCGACGCGCTCGCCGCCGAAGGCTCGGGGTTCGCCTCGAGCCTTCCGGCGTTTTGCGGCTCGATGGCGGCGCGTCAAGTCTTCCGCCCGCCGCGCGGGCTCAACGAAACCAACACCGCACCGGAGATCGCGCGTCGTGTCGTGGCGCGCTCCCGTGCCCGACCAGCGCGAGGGACCATGACTGCGAGGAAACAGAACCGCGAGCTCTCGATCGTCGCCACGGCGGCGCCGGTGGCTGTCGTCGCGTCGCTCCTTGGGGCCGCGTGCTTGAGCTGCTTCGTCGCGGGCACGCTCGTGTCCACCCCCGACGGCCCCCGCCCCATCGAGTCGCTTCGCGTCGGCGACCTCGTGTGGAGCTACGCGCTCGCCGAGGGGCGTCTCATCGCGCGACCGCTGATCGCGATCCACCACGCGCTCGTGCGCGAGGCGCGGCGCGTCGAGCTCGACGACGGTCGCGTGATCCAGGGCGTCACGCCCGAGCATCCGGTCTTCTCGCCCAAGACAGGCCTCTACCTCCCGGTCTCGCGGCTCAGCGAGGGCGATACGGTCGCGACCTATCGCGAGGGCGACGAGCACACGCTCGCCACCGTGGCGCGCGTCACCGCCACCGAGGTGCCCACCCCCACGATTCAAGTGTTCAATCTGAGTGTCGGCGGCGACGACCAGAACTATTTCGCCGACGGCGTCCTCGTTCACAACAAGAGCCCCGAGTGCACGCCCGAAACGTGCTTTCCCCCTGACTCGGCCGCCCCCGACGGCTCGGCTCCCGATTCGGCCACCACCGACAGCTCGGCTCCCGACTCGGCCACCACCGACAGCTCGGCTCCCGACTCGGCCACCACCGACAGCTCGGCTCCCGACTCGGGCCCAGAGGGCGGCGCGAGCTGCGGCACGGCAGCCATGGGCCAGGCCGTGAGCATTTTTCCGTCGGGCGGCAGCCTCGCCGGGGGCACGCTCACGTACGAGGGGTGCTCTGGCTCGTTCACCCTCGGCGCGACGCCCGCTTGGAATCTCATGGTGGCGGCCGTCCCAAGCTTCTTCCGGTTGCAGGTCCCGGGCTTCCGCACGAGCTACTCGGCCGAGATGAACCCGATCGTCTTCTCCGTGCCTGCGCCGATCCCCCTCCAGGCCGTCGGCACTGCTCAGCTCGCGGGCTACGACGTCACGAAGGCGCACGTCGTGGTGTCGATCGGGGCCGCGGCTGGCGCGTGCCAGAAGTCGGGCAACACGGTCTCGCTCCCGGGGCACCCCGAGGCGGTCGTCACGTACGTGAACAGCGACGGCACCGACTCGGCCTCGACGTCGACGCAGCAGAACGGGCTCGTCTGGATCCGCGGGATCACGCCCGGCGCCCCCGTCAAGCCGGCGTTCGTCTCCGGCGTAGCGGGGTGCGCCCCGAACCTCGCGTTCAGCACAGGCAACGTCAAGCTCGTCGCCGACAGCGTGTCGGTGCTGAACGTCGAGATGAAGCCCTGAAGCGGGGGGTCGGTGCTCGCACCGAGACCGCTTGACACCGCGGCCCGCGCCAGCTACGAACAGCGCCCCCGTGAGGTGCGCGCCGTGAGCGGCGAGTCGCCGAGCGCTCACCCAGAAGAGGAATCCATGGTTTCGTCCACCCAGCAGTTCGAGCGTATTCGCAAGCGGAAGGCCACCACCAACGGCAAGCGAAACAAGCGCGAGCGCCGCGCGGCGGGCACGCCCGCGTTCGCGATCCACCCGGCCGGCTACGACGCCACCGCCGCCGACGCGAAGCCGGCCGCCAAGGCCTGAGCCCTCGAGGCCGCGCACGCCGCCGGGCGCTCCCTTCGGGGGTGTCCGGTTTGGCATTTTGTGGCGCCTCAGGTCCTCACGCCAGCGCTACGCCCACGCCGTACGCCGCGAGGGCGACGAGCCAGGCGATCGCCATCGCGCCGTCGCCCGTCTCCCACGCGTAGAAGGGCGCGAGGGGCGGCACGAGCAGGGCGAGCACGCCGCGCTTCGTCGAGGCTCGCGCGAGGCGCGCGGCCACGAGCACGTGCACGCCCCCGAGCACGATGAGCGCGACCAGCAGGTAGATGCCGAGGGCCCGCTCGTTCAGGGCCATGCCGCACTCCCTTCCGTCGTGTGGCCTAGGCACGCCGCTCGCGCGCGGCTCGTTCGCGTGGTCACGACGCGGCCTCGGCTGGCGCGGGGGCGCGCACGAGCTTGCTCCACCGCAGCGCGCTGCCGACGAGGATCGCCACGATGAAGGCGAGGAGCGTCGCGGTGAACCCGATGTTCACCAGCGCGCGACCGCGGAGCTCGGCGCTCGCGAGCATGGGCACGTAGAGCACGCGGATGCTCTCGACGCCCGCCGCGAGCGTGGTCGAGCCCACGAAGCAGAGCGGGAGGAACGTGACCAGCGCGTAGCGCTTTCGCGGGGCCTCGCGGAGCAAGATGGTGGTCGCCACGGCGAGCGCCGTGCACGCGAGCAGCTGGTTGGCGACGCCGAACATGGGCCAGAGGGTCTGGATGCTGCCGGTCAGGATGAAATAGGTCCACCCGCCGACGATGAGGCCGGTGGAGACCACCGCCCCGGTCTTGCTGGTGGAGGCGCCGAGCTCCGGCCGCGCGCGGCCGACGAACTCCTGCATGAGGAAGCGCCCGATGCGCGTGCCGGTGTCGATGGTCGTCAGCACGAACAGCGCCTCGAACATGATCGCGAAGTGGTACCAGTACGACACGAGGCGGCTCATGCCCGGCAGGCCCGCGAACACGCGCGCCATGCCCACCGCCAGCGACACCGCGCCCCCCGTCCGCGCGGCGACCACCTCGTCGGCCTCGCGCGAGAGCGCCGGGAGATCCTTCACCGTGAGCCCGAGGCGCGCGAAGTCGGCGTCCTCCAAGCTGGTCGCGCGCGGCGCCTTCGGATCCACGCCGTAGCCCAGCTCGGCGAGCGCGGGGCTCGACAGCGCGAGGGCCTTCGACGCCGAGACGCGGCGCCCCACGAGCACGTCCAGCGGGAGCGGCGCGCCGTCCTTCGAACCGAGCAGCTCCCAGTCGTGCTTGCCGAACTTGGCCTGCGCGCGGGCGAGGTCCTCACGGCTCCGCGCGAGGCCGGCGCCGTGGGACTCCTTGCTCGCGACCACGGCGATCTGCGGATCGGTGTTGATGGCGACGTAGTCCTCCTGGGGCATCGCGCAGGCCGCGATCAGGGCCGTGATGCCCACGAGCCCTTCCATGAGCATGGCGCCGTACCCGATCGCGCGCGTGTCGCGCTCCTTGTCGATCATCTTCGGCGTGGTGCCGCTCGCCACGAGGGCGTGGAAGCCGCTGATCGCGCCGCACGCGATGGTGATGAAGATGAACGGAAAGAGCGGACCTTTCACCACCGGCCCGCCGCCGTGGATGGCCGAGGTGACGCCGGGCATCTTGATCTCGGGGTTCACGACGACGACGCCGACCACGAGCAGCGCGATGGTGCCGAGCTTCAGGTAGCTCGAGAGGTAATCGCGCGGGCAGAGGAGCATCCACACGGGCAGCACGCTCGCGACGAAGCCGTACGCCGCCATCGCGAGGGTGAGGGTCGTCTTGGAGAGCTTCAGGTGCTCGGCGTACGACGAGTCGCCGACGACCTTGCCGAGCCCGAGCGCCACGAAGAGCATGACGACGCCGAACACCGAGGCCTCGCGGACCCCGCGCGTCGAGCCGCCGCGCACCTTGTGGATGTAGAGGCCCATCGCGAGGGCGATCGGGATGGACGAACCCACGGTGAAGACGCCCCAGGCGCTCTCCGCGAGCGCGCCCACGACCACGTTGCCGAGCCCCGCGAGCGCGATCACCACGATGAACAAGATGCCGAGCGCCGTGACCACGCCGAGCCCTGGGCCGAGCTCCTCGCGCGCGATCTCCGCGAGCGAGCGCCCGCCTCGCCGCACGCTCGCGACCAGGATGACGAAATCGTGCACCGCGCCGGCCACGCACACGCCGACGAGGATCCACAGGTACCCGGGGAAGAAGCCGAACTGCGCGGCGAGGACGGGGCCGATGAGCGGGCCGGCGCCGGTGATCGCCGCGAAATGGTGCCCAAAGAGCACGACGCGGTGGGTCGGGTGGAAGTTCTCGCCGTCGCCCAGCGTGTGGGCCGGGGTGACGCGCGCGTCGTCGAGGCAGAGCACCTTGGCGGCGAGGAACGCCGAGTAGTAGCGGTAGGCGATGGCGAGCACCGCCAGCGCACCGAGCATGAAGACGGCGGCGTGCATGGCGCCGAGAAATACCACGCGGAGCGCGCGCGCGGGCTGCGGGAGGCTTTGACGAACGCCCTGGGCCTTGCGAAGCTCACGGGATGCGTCATGTCCACGCGCCCACGGCGGCCCTCGCCGCGGGCCTCGCGCTCTCGCTCGCGCTCACGGTCCCCATGGCGCACGGCGACGACAAGCCGCGCACGATCCCGACGAGCGAGATCCGCGAGGGCATGAAGGGCTACGGGCTGACCGTGTTCAAGGGCACCGCGCCCGAGCGGTTCGACGTGGAGGTGGTGGGCGTGCTCCACAACTTCCGCCCGTCCCAGGAGCTCATCCTCGTGAAGACGCCCCACCCGCGCCTCAACGTCACGAAGAACGTGCGCGGGATGAGCGGCAGCCCCATCTACCTCGACGGTCGGCTGGCGGGCGCCTACGCCTACAGCTGGGCGATGTTCCAGGTGGAGCCCGTCGCGGGCGTGACCCCCATCGCGCCCATGCTGG
>DAORJJ010000482.1:0-4473 GCA_035439005.1 Polyangiaceae bacterium
CGTCGCCGTGGTGTCGCGGGAAGCGCCGCTCGAGGCCGCCGCCCGTGCGCTCGCCGAGGACCTCGTCGCCTTCGACCAGCGCGGCTGCCTGAGCCCGCGCATCGCTCTTGCGATCGGCGAGCCCGCGCGCGCACACGAGCTCGCGGAGGCGCTCTCGGCGGCCCTCGCCGCGTGGGAGTCCCAGGTCCCCACCGGCGCCCTCACGGAGGCCGAGCGCGCCGAGCGCCTCCGCGCGCGCGACACGGCGCTCCTCGTCGGCGAGGTGCGCGAGGGCCCCGCGGGCGCGCTCGTCGCGGTCCCCGACCTCGAGCCGTGCGCCCCGCTGCTCCTGTTTCCGCCGGGGCGAAACCTCGCCGTCGTGGCGGTCCGTGATCAGGCCGAGGCCCGGGCCCGCGTCGCCTCGCTCGGCCGCGCGGTGGTGACGCTCGGGGCCAGCGATCTCGCCACGGCGCGCGCCGTCGCGCCCCCGTGGGCGCGCGTCGCCTCGCTCGGCCGCATGCAGCGCCCGCCCCTCGACGGGCCGGTCGACGGCCGCGACGTGTGGCTCACGCCCTAGCGAGGGCGCGGGCCGCTACGACTCGCGGACGTTCTCGAAGCTCGTGCGCCGGCCGATGGCCTCGTCGTCGACGTTGAGCAGGATCGGGAGGGTCTCCCGCTGCCAGTCGTCGTCGTCGATGCGCCGCACGATCACCTTCGCGTCGCCCGAGCCGAGGTAGAGCGCCTCGACGACGTCCATGATGACGTAGAAGCCGTTCGAGTTGCAGAAGCGCAAGTCCGTGAAATCGATAATGATTTCTTGGAGGTTGAGCTCCTGGAGCTTCACGCCGAGCTCGTCGATGTGGCCCTTCAAGAAGCGGTACGGGTTGTCGACCCGGATGACGCCCTCGAACCTGTGCTTGAGCGAGCGAGCGTCGAGGGTCGCGACCGAGTGGAACACGCTCGCGCCGCCGTCCACGATCTCGCCGAAGGTGATGACCTTCATGATTGCACCGCCGTGTAGGTCGCCGTCACAGTCATGGCCCCGTCCTGATACGCGATGCCGATGTCAAACTTGTTCTCCTGAGCGAGGCGCATGAGCCCCAGACCCCCCTTGAGCCTCTCTTTGCGTCGCTCGCGTATCGTGCTCGCGACCATGGCCCGCAGGTCGGGGGTGTCTCGGATGAGGTCCACGCGCGCCTTCACCTTCGCGTATTGCTCCGGCGTGACCTGGTTTCTCACCGCGATGACGAGCCCGGTGGGGCCGGCGTCGAGCTCGAGGTCGAAGCTCGACTTGGGGTCGTAGATGTTCTCGAACACGTTGGTGACGAGCTCGGTCACCACCACGTTGGCCTTTCGGGCCACGTTCCTCGGGTAGAACATCCCGAGGAGCTGGAGCGCGTGCTCGCCCACCAGCCCGGCGAGATCGCCGGTCACGTGGTCGAGCGGGCCCAGCGTGAGCCGCAAGCGCGTGGTCGTGTTCGCGAGGGCGCGCTCGTCCAGCTCGGAGATCGGTGTCGGTGCTTCGGGGCTCATGCCGTCTTCCTCGCGACGAGCAGCGTGATGTCGTCGGAATCTTGGGAGCGAAAGGCCTGGTAGTCTTCCACGCAGAGCCGCACGATCTCTTCGGTCGGGAGCGCGCGGTTCTGGCGAATGAGCCCGTTCAGCCGGGCGACCGTGTAGTCACGGCCGGAGGCGTCTTGCGCCTCCACCATGCCGTCGGTGTAGAGCACGAGGAGGTCGCCCACCACGAAGGGCAGCTGCGTCTCGACGTACGGCTTCTGGCGCAGCCCGAGGAAGTGATTGCGCTTCTCGAGATCGTACTCTTCCCCGCTCGCCGCGAGCAGCAGGCCATAGCCGCCGCCGCACACGTAGGTGAGCGACTCCTCCGCGAAGGTCACGAAGTTCACCGTGGCGTACTTTCGCACCTCGCGGAGAAACTCGAAGGAGGCCTTGTTGACCCACTCGACGATCTCGGCCGGGTCCTCCAGGCGCTCCATGATGGTCATGAACTGCGCCTTCAGATACGCCATCACGAGCGCGGAGCTGACGCCGTGGCCCGAGATGTCGAACACGCCGATCGCGTAGCGGTCGGAGGCCGTGCGGAAGTAGTCGTAGTAGTCGCCGCCGACCTCGGTGAGCTGCTTGTGGTAGACGCTGAGCTCGAGCTCCGAGGCCATCGTCGCGAACATGCGCGGGAGCAGCGCGCTCTGCACGCTCTGGGCGACCTCCAGGTCCTCGCGGATGATGTGGTACGCCGCGGCGAGCTCGCGCTCTTTCTCGTCGAGCTGCTCGTAGGCCACCTTCAGGTTCTCGTTGGTCGAGTTCCAGAACGCGGTGTCGCGCTCGAGCGTCTTGGCGAGCCCGCGGAACTTCCAGTAGAGCCGGGTGAGCTCCTTCTCGGAGATCCGGCTGAGGAGCTCCGTGTCGTCACGGGACATGACGTCTTCGAGGGTCAGCGGTGAGTTGCTCATCAGTGAAACTCCACCACGAGGTGGTCGGGATCTTCGTCGTTCCGGACGTCGATGTAGTCGATGTCGCCCGGCGCCAGCATGCCGCCTATCAGCACGCCGCACTCCATCTTTCGGTTGAACGGCGTCGTGGAGTGCACCACCGCGCGCCCGTTCGCCTTGTCGAACAGCTCGAGCTCGAACGAGCCCACGACCCGCTCCGGTCCGCGCACCACGCTGGCGAAGCCGCCGGAGCCCGTCTGGAAGTGGAGGAAGCTCACGCCCTTGCGGACGATGCCCTTGCCCGGGCCGAAGTGGTACCAGCCCGTCATCATGGCGATCCCCACCTTCACCATGATGGGATCGACGTTGCCATACGAGCGGACGACCAGCTCCTGGAGGCGCTCCCACTCGGTGAGCGGATACCAGTCGTTGATCTGGAGCTCTTTGATGAAGTTCGTGGCGTCGCGGCCGGCCACGATGTTGAGGTTCACGCAGGCCTGCGCGAACCCCACCATGAGCGCTCCGTGCACCTGCATCTGCGCCGAAAGGGGGACGCTGCTCTCGCTGTCGGTCATGGCTTTCCCTGGAGGTCGTGGCTCCCGCGATACGCGAAGACGGCGAGCAGAGGCAGGCCGCGATAGCCCAGCCGAACGAGGCCGTCGTCGACCGCGGCAGAGCAATAGGTAGGCAGGCGGACGTCGATCGTGCCGAGCTCGCCGTAGGGCTCCCACCCGGACTTCACCAGGCGGAGGAGCCACGAGTCGACGGTCTCGTGGCGCTCGCAGCGGAAGGCGTCGCTCGTGCCAAAGATGTCGCGGATCTCGCGGCCGAAGAACTTCTCTTTGATGACGAACTTCTCCTCCGGCGTGAGGCCCGAGCGATCGACCAGATCGAACACCGTGCCGAAGTGCTCGAAGCACGCGCGGAGGCGCGAGCCGAGGTGCTCGGTGTCGTGGTTGGCGTTCGGCTCCACCAGCGTGAAGAGCCGCGGACGGAACGCCTCGCGCAGCGACCGGAAGAGATCGGTCCGCAGCGACTGGTTGTTCAGCGGGTGCACCGTGTGGTGGATCGTGTAGGCCGAGTTCATGACCGACACGTCGCCCGCGGTGGCGGCGAGGTCGGCGAAGTCGGCGCGGTCGAACCGCTCGAGGAGGCCCTCTTTCGTGTGCACGCGGAAGGCGAAGGGCAGGTTGGTGAGCCCCTCGAGGAGCGCGCGCGACGCGGAGAGGTTCCCCACGTCGGGGTCGATCGCGAGCACGGTGAGATCGCGGAGCTTGCCGGGGGCCTGCGCGAGTCGCTCGACCACGCCCTTCACCTGGAGCCCGCGGCCGATGCCGATCTCCACGAGCGACGCGCGCTCGTGCTGCGCGAGCTCGTGCACGAGGTACTGGTTCGCGATGTCGTGCGCCTTGGGGACCTGGGGGTACCCCTTGGTCATCGCGTAGAAGAGCTCGATCTGCGAGATGTCGAAGCTCTCGAGGTAGATGTTCTTCGACTCCACCAGGCGGTGGTCCATGCGGCGCAGCATGGCGTCCGCGATGATGTGCGAGATGAGCTTGTCGCTGGAGAGCGACGGCCCGACGGCGGGCTCGAGCCAGCGCTCGATCGCGGCCTTCGCGAGGCGCTCGCGGCGCAGATCGAAGTTCGCGCAGGCATCGCGGAGTCCTTCATAGACCGACTCGTAAATCATCGAGACCCTGCGTGAAGTTTGGCGCTAAGCGAGGCCGGCACCGCGCAGGCCTCGTGAGAAAAGTCGTGTCCGGGAGGGTACCCGAGATGGCGGCGCGCTCGCCACAAATTCGGCCCGCCGCGCGACGTCCGCCCGCACTTCGGCCGCGTCAGCCGTCCAGCGCCTGCGCGAGGATCTTCGCGGCGGCGCCCGAAGCGACAAAGAGCGCGAGCTCCGCCTGGAGGGTGGCTGCGTCGAGCAGGTGAGGCCCACCGCGGGCCGCGAGCGGCCGGGCGGCCGCGAGGAGGGAGCGCGAGGCGAGGAGGCCGAGGCGCGCGGCGACGCGCTCGGCGGCGACGAGGTAGCGTCGGGGGG
>DAORJJ010000482.1:4483-5488 GCA_035439005.1 Polyangiaceae bacterium
CCGCCGACGGCTCGCCGGGCGACGCGAGCTGTTGGAAGGCGAAGTGATGCTCGAGCTCCGGCCGGGTGCCCGCGAGGACCTCGAACGCGGCGAAGGTGATCTCGTCGGGCGTCCAACCGGCGATGTCGGCGCCGATCACGACGGTGGGGGGCTCGCTCCACAGGCGCTGGAAGCCGCCCGGGCCCTCTTTGAAGTAGACCTTGCGGCTCGAGGGCAGATCGAGCGCGGCGCTCGCCGAGGAGAGCTGCCGGTAGATGGGCATCGCCTTCGTGAGGAGCGCCCTCGAGCTCGTCATGGGATCGACGAGCTCCTTCAGGCTGAGGCCGAACGACGCGAGCGGGCTGCGCGGGGGCGCGGCGGCCGCCGCGGCGCGCGCCGCTTCCGCGTCGCCGAGATCGCCGTCGGCCAGGGCCCTCAGGACCTCGCCGTCGATCGACAGGGGCCCGCCCTTGGGCGCGGGCTTCGCGAGCGCCTCGCGCGCGCTCGGGGGCGCCGCCTCGCCGAGGGTGGCGACCGCGGCGTCGGCCACCATGCGGAGATCGGCCGGCGAGCCCTTCTCGGCGAGCAGCCCGAGCAGCGCCGCCCAGGCCTCGACGTGCCGCAGATCGACCTCGAGCACGCGCGTCCACCGCGCGCGCACCTCCGCCGCCGCCGTGGAGCCGGTGCCGCCGCTCACGCGCGCGAGCTTGGCGAGGAGGGCGAGCTCGCCCTCGTCCACCTGGCCCGCGTCGTCCACCTCGACCGCCCGGCCGTAGGCGGCCTCGGCGCTCGCGAGATCACCGCGCGCGGAGGCGGCGTCGCCGGCGAGCTCGTCGAGGAAGCGCCCGGTCTGGCCCGCGGAGCGCGCCCGGGCGAGGAGGGCCTCGACGCCGCCGAAGTCGCCGCGCGCGGCGAAGCTCCCCACGAGCGCGGCGGTCACCGCCCGGTTCAGCGGCTCGGCGTCGAACGCCGCGAGCAGCGCCGCGTGCTCGCCCTCGGGGTCGGCGAGGTGCGCCCGGCGCACGG
>DAORJJ010000483.1:0-5481 GCA_035439005.1 Polyangiaceae bacterium
CGTCGCGAAGCCCTCGGACGACGTCGCGCCCGCCGCGGCCACGGCCGCCACGACCGACGCGGCCGCCACGACCGACGCGTCGGAGGCCGCCGAGGCCGCCGAGCCGAGCCCGCTCAGCGCGCGCCTCGCGTCTCGCCCGCCCGAGCCGCCGATCAGCCAGGTCCCCGTCTCGCAGCGCGTGCAGGACGCCAACCAGCGCATCGGGTCCACCCTCAAGGGCTGGCGCCTCGCCCGGCTGCTGGGCGTCGACGCGACGACGGCGTCATTCGAGGCCATCAAGGGCGCGGGCGACGCGGGAGAGCGCGCGGTCGTCCGTATTCTGCTGCGTGAGCTCGCGCAGAGCGAGCGCGCGCGCAGCCATTTCTTGCGGTCTGCGTACGCGTCGGGCCGCTTCACCCACCCGCGCGTGGTCGCGGTGAACGCCGACGGCGTCGACGACGACGGCGCGCCCTTCACGGTGCGCCCGTGGGTGCACGGCGAGCCGCTCCCCGCGTACGCGCGCGTCAACGCGATGGACGAGCAGCGCGTGCTGAGGGTCGCCGAGCAGCTGCTCGACATCCTGGAGATCGCCCACGCCCACGGCATCGTCCACGGCGATCTGCGGCCGGAGAACGTGCTCATCACGACCCGCGGCTCGGCCCGCCTCGTCGACTTCGCGACGCCGCCCGGCCTGAGCGCGCGCTCCGACGCCGAGAGCCCTCTCGGCGCGCTCCGCGTCGGCCCCTTCACGGCCCCCGAGCGCTGCGTCGCCGAGGGCGGAGCCGCGAACGAGCAGGCGGACGTGTGGTCGGTGGGCGCGGTGATGTTCTTCGCCTTGACGGGGGAGGCGCCGCGGGGCGAAGGGAGCACGCTCGAAGCGCTCGCGCGCCCGCCTCGCCCCCTGGGGGAGGTGCTGAAAGACGCCTCGCCCACGCTCGCCGCGGTCATCAACCACGCCCTCCAGAGCGATCCCGCGCTGCGCTACGACAGCGCCTACGCGATGCTCGGCGACGTGCGGCGCGTCGCCGCGGGGCGCCCTCCGAAGCTCGCGAAGGCCGCGGGGGCGGTCCCCTCGGGGGTGCTCTCCGAGGGCCCACCTTCGACCGTGCGGCCGCTCCCGTTCCACGCCGCGAAGCCCAACGTGGGCGGCGCGCGCGGGGCGAAGAAGCAGGGGGGCTCGCAGTGGCGCGGCAACCTCACGCTCGTCGTCCTCATCGCCGCGCTGCTGGCCTCCGCGACGTACGTCATGTTCCGCGAGAAGTCCGAAGAGCAGGCGCGCCCGCCCGCGCCGTCGGGCGAGTAGCCGCGACCGCTCTAGAACGGCAGGCCCACCATGACCCGATGTGCGGAGAGGGGCAGGCTGCGCACGTCCGCCTGGAACGCGTACGACAGCTCGAGGGGCAGGATGCGCTGCGGCAGGTGCACGCGCACCTGGGGCCCGAGGAGCACGCCGCCGCCCTTGTAGGTGCTCTCCCGCGCCACCAGCGCGGGCCGACACGGGCCGGCGGCTTGCCCGGTGCACTCGGGGCTCTCGTAGGTGAGCGCGGGCTCGGTGGTCCACCCGCGATCGAGGTAGAACGTCGGCCCGGCCGCGAACGTGAGCGACATCGGCAGCTTGGTGTAGCGGAAGAGGCTCAGGCGGTAGCCCACGCCCAGTTCGAAGAGGCCGCGCACCCGCGTGAAGCTCGCGAGGGGAGAGACGGTGTCTGGGCGGGTGGCGAGGCCGAGCCCGAGGTGTGTGGTGAACGCCAAGTTCCCGAGCACCACCGCGCTGCCGCCGAAGACTCCGTAGTAGTTGGCGGTCTTCTCTTGCTGGGTGAAGAGCCCCGCGGCGCCGTCGTCCACGTGCGGCAGGCCGCGAAACCCGGGCCCACGCGCCCGACCCCTCAGGTACACGCCGTAGAGGATCGGCACGCCGAACCCGATGCGGTTCGCGAGCACCTGCGACGAGACCGCGACGACGCGCCCGTCGCAGGTGAGCATCGGGCCTCCCGAGTTTCCTGGGGCGATGAGCGTGTCGGTCTGCAGGTGGTCGCCGTTCACCGCGCTCACGATGCCCTGCGAGACGCTGAACTTCAGGACCCCGCGGTAGTCGTCCTCCGCCAGGGTACCGTACGGGTGCCCGAGCGCGACCACCGGCCAGCCGGGCTCGACGTGCTGCCGCGGGAGCAGCGGCTCCTCGGGCTGCTCGCGCTCGAGCTCGAGCAGCGCCACGTCGTGCGCGGGATCCACCGCGACGACCTCGCCCGCCTGGGCCGTGCCATCCGCCAGCACGACGCGCGCGTAGCGGCTGGTCTCGACGACGTGGAGGGCGGTGAGCACGTGGCGCCGCGAGCCGAAGATGAACCCCGCGCCGAGGCCACCCTCCGGGCGCTCGACGACGACGATCTTCGCGCGGGCCTGCCGGTAGAGGCGCGCCGCGAAGTCGGGGGCGCACGGCGGGCCGGCGTCACGGCCGAGCGCGGGTGCGGCCGGTGGTTCGATGATCACACCACCTTGGTCGGTCGCGGACGGGCCGCCCGACCCCGGTGGGGTGTCCGAGGCGTGCGCGGGCGAGGCCACCGCGCCGGTGCAGACGGCCAGCGCAAAGGCCCGAAACAGCCACTTTTCTCGCGGAGCGCCCGCCTGCCTCATCCGCCGGAACCGGCGGGAGCGGCCGGGGTGCCAGGCGCGCGGGGCGGGAGGCCTGCGCGCGGCGCGGCCGGGGTGCCCATGAACACGAGGTAGTTGCGCGCCTGCACGACGAGCGGGCTCTCCGGGTAGTCGCGCGTGACCGCCTCGAACGCCTCCCTCGCCTCGGGGAGCTGCTTCATCTTCAGGTAGGTCTCGCCGAGGAGCACGAGGGCCTCGGGCTCCAGCCCGGAGCCCGTGTGGCCAGGCACCCGCGCGAGCTGCGGCTTCGCGGCCGGCGCCCGCGGCCTGGACGCGGTCGCGTCGCGTCCGCCGCGCACCTCGAGCTCGTGGGCGTCGGCCTCGTGCGCGGGCTCGAGGTCCTGTGGCGCCGCCTCGGCCCCGCCGAAGTTGTGGAGGGCGTACAGGATGCGCCCGACGGCCGCCACGTAGTTCGAGCGGTTCAGGTAGAAGCGCGCGACGTAGAGCTCGTGCCGCACGAGGCGCGCGGTGACGTCGGCGAGGAGCGTGCGGATGTGCTCGCTCTCTTTCGCGTCGGGGTAGTCGGCGATGAAGCTCTTGACCTCGCGGTAGGCGTCCATCACCACCGCCTGGTCGCGCTCGTCCGCCGAGGGCAAGAGGAGCGACTCGTTGATCTGTTTGTACTCGGCCTCGGCGATGCGCGACCGCGCGTACACGACCTCGGCCTGGTCTGCCCGGTGATCGTGGACGAACTGCCGGTACTGGCGCACGGCCTCGGCGAGCTTGTCCTGGGCGAAGTCGATGTCGGCGAGGCGGAGCTCGGAGAGCTTGGCGTACCGCGAGTAGCCGTACTTGCGCTTCACCTCGCGGAAGAGCGCCTGCGCCTCCAGCCAGTTCTTGTCGTCGAACTCGACCATCGCGTCGTCGTACGCGCGCTTCGCGTCGGCCGCGTAGCCGAGGGCGGTCTTGGACTCTTGCGGGACGCAGCCGAGGCCAGCGCCCGACCCGGCGAGCAGGGCCGCGCAGGCGAGGAGCCCGCGAGACCACCGACCTACCCGATGGCCTGCCCGCGCTGCGAGCGGCCGTCCGACGCGTTTGCCACCACCGCGAAGCATCGGCCTTGCCTACACTACTTCTCGCCCCGCCACCGCACGATCTTTCGCGCCGGCTCGCCTTCGCCTTGGCGGACGACCTGGCGCACCAGCAGGCGCACCTTCTCGGCGAGCGCCGTCGTCTCGAGGGGCGAGTCGGGGGGCGCGGGCTCCAGCGTGACCGACACGGAGAGGTCGTCCGCCACCTCGGCCACGACCCCGAGCTCGGCGGTCGGGAGCGCGACCGTCCCCCGATAGACGAGGGGGGCCCCGGCGTCGCGCTCGAGCGTCACGCGAAACCCCGAGCGCGGCGGGCCGCCCGTGATCACGGCGCCCCCCCGGTGAGGCGGCGGCGCAGGCCAGCGCAGGCGGGACAGGGGGCGGGTCGCACGTGAGGGCGCATGGCGGCATCCCTAGCCCCTCGCGCGGGCGGCATCAACCGCGGCCTCGCCCGCGCGGGTGGAGATTTGCGCGGCGAAACCTGGTAAGCGTTCGGGGATCATGGTCGAAAAGAACCCCATCACGCCTGAGGGTTACGAGAGGCTCCGCGACGAGCTGCACCACCTGCGGACGGTGGAGCGCCCCCGCGTGATCCAGATGATCGCGACCGCGCGCGAGCACGGCGACCTGAAGGAGAACGCCGAGTACCACGCGGCGCGCGACAAGCAGTCGTTCATCGAGGGGCGCGTGAAAGAGCTCGAGAACAAGCTCGCCCGCGCGGAGGTCATCGACCCCGCGAAGGTCGAGAGCCACCGCGTCGCCTTCGGCGCCACCGTCACGCTGCTCAACGTCAAGACCGACGAAGAGGTGATCTACCGCATCCTCGGCGCCGACGAGGCCGACCTCGAGAAGGGCTCCATCAGCATCACGAGCCCGCTCGCGCGCGGCCTCATCGGCAAGGAGGCGGGCGACGAGGTGAAGGTGCGCATGCCCGGCGGCGAGCGCACCTACGAGGTCGTCGAGGTCGTCTACAAGTGAGCGCCGCGAAGTGAGCCTGGCAACCGCGTGACCTCGGCCGCGCCCGTGGCACCTCGATGAGTCCCCGGCCCCCCTCGGCCCCCTCGGCGCCAGCGGCGCTCGCCGCCCGCGTCATCGCGCGGGCGGGGCGCGTGCTCCTCGCCTGGGCGCTGCTGATCGCCCTCGAGAACGTCGTCGTCGGCGTGGGCTACCGCCACCTGTTCGTCGGCTACTGGGAGATGGCGGCGGCGCGCGTCCACCTGAGCCCGCTGCTCCTCGCCGCGCTCGTGCCCGCCGCGCTCACCCTCGCGTCGGTGGCCGAGCTCGCGCAGCGCTCGGCGCTCGGCGCCGTTCGGCGTGGGGCCGCGGGCGCAGCGGCGCTGTTTGGCGCCGCGGCGGCGCTGTCGGTCTCGACCGGCCGCCACACCGAGAGCTGGGCCGTTCGCGCGCCGTTCATGCTGGCCACGGGGGCGGCGCTCGCGGCGCTCGCGTGGGCCGGGGTCCCGCGACTCCTCGCCGCCTCTCCGCGCCGGCGCGCGGCCCTGGGAGCGGGCCTCGCCGCGGCGCTTTGGCTGGCAGATTCCTTTGTTCTTCCCAGGCTTTATCCTGGATTCCACTGGTCCTGTTTCCTCCTCTTGCTGCCGGCCTCCGCGCTCGTCGGTGGTGCGCTGGGCGGCGGGCAGGGGGGCAGGCAGGGGGGCGAGGGCCGGCGCTGGCCCGACCGGGTCGCCCTGGGCGTGCTCGGGCTCGGCGTCGCCTTCACGCCGCTCATCCCCCGCGCGTCGCGCGCCGTGTCTCGCCACGACAACCTCCGCCTCGTCTTGCTCGAGCGCGCGCCGCTGCTCGGGCGCGCGGTCCGCCT
>DAORJJ010000484.1:0-5477 GCA_035439005.1 Polyangiaceae bacterium
CGGCCATCGCCCCAGCCCATGAACGGGTCGTACGCGCCCAGCAGCGTCGTGCCGTCGGGGGCGAACAGTTCGATCCGGCCCTGCAGGTCCGCGTCCGCCGTGTCGAACAGCACCGTGGCCGCGGTGGCGATCGCGTTCTTCCCTTCGGGGCTCACCGCGGCCGCCGTCCCCTGGCCAGCGCTCGACGCGGGGATGGGCTCCCGAGACACACCGAGGACGCGCGCCGCGACCTCGGCGCTCCCGCGGTCTCGCTCCGCCGCAAACGGCGCGAGCGCCGCCGCGAGCTCCGCTACGTTCTGGAAGCGCGCGCCACGATCTTCGCGCAGGCACCGCGCGACCACCTCCTCGAGGCCCGCGGGCAGGGCGCGCAGCTCCAAGATGGGGCGCGGCTTGTTCGCGAGGACCGAGATGATGACCGCGGGCGCGCTGTCGCCCGTGAACGGCTGCGAGCCTGCGAGCAGCTCATAGAGGATGACCCCAAGCGACCAGATGTCGGCGCGGTGGTCGATGCCCTTTGGGTCCGCGAGCTGCTCGGGCGACATGTAATAGACCGTGCCCATCACGGTGCCCGTGCCGGTGAGCGCGATCGCCGACGGGTCGACGGAGCGCGAGATGCCGAAGTCAAGCACCTTGACTATCGCGCGCTTGTCGGGCTGGACCGCGAGGAACAGGTTCGCGGGCTTCAGGTCGCGGTGGACCACCTGCGCGGCGTGGGCCTCGGCGAGGGCCTCGCAGGCCTGCAGGACGTAGCGAACCGCGTCCTCGACCTCGAGGGGGCCCTTGTTCTCGAGCTCGCTCGCGAGGTCGTGCCCCTGCAGGTACTCGAGCACCATGAACGGCGCGCCGTCGTCGAACTGCGAGACGTCGATCACGCGCGCCACGTGGCGGCCACGGAGCTTCGCGGCGATGCGCGCCTCCCGGGCGAAGCGCTCGACCACCTCGGCGTTCCCGAGCGCCGCGGGCAGCAGGTACTTGATGGCGACGCGCTGATCGAGCTGGACGTGCGTGGCCGCGACCACGACGCCCATGCCGCCCACGCCGAGCACGCGCTCGACGCGGTACTTGCCGGCGAGCACGGTCCCCGGCTCGGGTCCTGCAGGCAGCGAGCTCACCGGGCGCTCGCGCACGCGGCGGGCGAGGCCACGCGGTACACGCCGCCGCCGGCCTCGTCGGCCGCAAACACGGTGAAGTACACGGTCTCGTTCCCCGTCGTGTCGGTGCGGAGCGCGACGCCGAGCGCGGACGCCGAGGACGCGATCACACCGCCGAGCGGAGGGCTCCCGGTGGTCGCGTACTCGAGGCCGGCCGAGCTTGTAAAGTACACACACTTGGCGCCGGCGACGAGGCCTCGCGCGTAGACGACGCCGTTGGCGCTCAGGGCGCGCAGGGTTCCCGAGGGCGTGACCGGGAGCGGCGCGATGGAGAACTCCCCAGGCGACCTCCGGCTGGGGATCTCGTAGACGCCGCGCTCGGCGAGCGCGTACGCCTTGAAGTTGTTCGGCCCGGTGACGGGATCGAACGCGATCGCCTGAAACGGAGCCCCATCCGCGGCGAGAGGCGGGTCGCAGGCCGGCTCGGCCGGCAGGCACAGCTCGATGGTCCCCGCCCGTCCGACCAACGCGACGCCGTCGGCCGCGGCGATGGCGCTCACCGGGCTCGCCGCCCCGGGGAACAAGCTGGGTCCTGGGTTCGCGCTCGCCGGGTCGGAGAAGAACGCGCCCGCGGTCGTCCCCCAGTACACGAACGACCCCGCCGCCGCGACGTCGACGGCCAGCCCCACCGGCTTCTCGATCAGCCCCATCGCCGGGTCCTCGAGATACCCACGCGAGCCGTTCGCTGCGGCGAGGCCCGGCCTCCCTGCCGCGAGCCGCCAAGGCAGCGGGCGGGTGGGAAGCCCGGCGTCGCCCGCGCCGGAGTCGCCCGCGGGCCCTGCGTCTGGCGGTGCGGGGGCGGCGATGGGGGTGAGCGTCGCCCCGGCGCGCGCGAGGTCGAGGCTGCCGACCTGCGTCCCTGCGGCGTAGAGGGTGTTGCCGGAGACCGACACCGCCGTCGCGAAGCCGAGCTTGGCGACGAGCGTCCCGCTCGGGCCCGCGTCCGGGCCGCCCTCCGCGCCGCCCTCCGCGCTCCCGCCTCCCGCTCCCGAGCACACGGTCTGGTTCTCTTCCTTCGAGGCGCACGCGCCGGCGCGACGCTCGAAGAGGCGCGCCTTCTCCGCCTTGACCAACCGGCACACGTACGCCGGCAGCGCGATCTTGCCGCCCTCTTCGCGCCAGCCGGAGGCGCCGCGGTCGAGCGGCACGAAGCAGTCGCCGCTCGCGTTGCACTCGCCGGTCTCGCGCGTGACGAGCGCGAGGTTCAGCCCCGACGCCCCGCCCTCCGGAGGGGTGAGCGTGCACGTCGCGAGGTCGAGCCGCTCGGCCACGGGCGTGGCGGCGGCGAGGCACTTGCCCACGTCGAAGCAGCCCGCGCCGGACGCCGGGACGATCGCGGCGGGGTCGAAGTCGGGGAGCGACTCGAACTTCACCTCGTTGTCGGCGCACGCGCCGTCGATCCAGGTCTGGTTCAGCACGTCGGGGCAGTCGGGCTGGAACGACGCCAGGAAGTCGAACTCCCCCGCGTTGCCGCTCTTCGTCGTCACCGAGCCCACGCGCGGCGCGGGCAGCACGCCGTCCGGCAGCGGCGGGCTCTTCGTGGAGCCGTCGTTCGCGAAGTTGAGGGGGATACGGAGGAGGCCGGTGCGCCCCCCCTTCGGGATGCTCGTGCGCACGTCGCGCAGCACGCGCGGCTTGTTCTCTTGGAAGGCCATCACGCGCACGCGCACCGTGGCCCCGAGCTCCTCGGGCTCGACGATCGCGAGCGTCGCGGGCAGCTCGATCTCCCCTTGCGGGGTCACGCGGCCGATGAAGCTGTGCTTCACCGCGCCGTTGGTGCTGATGGTGACCGACACGGCGTTGACGTCCTTCGGCGCCTTCATGTCGGTGGTGATCGCGAGCATGATCGCGCTCTTCTTCTCCGCGCACGCGCCCACGACTCCGGAGGCGCCGATCCACGCCAGCGCCCCGAGCACGACGCCTCCGCCCAAGACCTTCACGCGCGTACGAGAGAGCATCAACGAGAGCCTAGCACGCGGGCACGCGCGCCCACGATGACCGGCGACTACTCGGGCGCGATGCTGAGCCCGTACGAGTGGGGCTCGAACACGACGTCGTCGGGGTCGAAGTGGAAGGAGGGATCCCCCACGTTCGTGACGACGAGCACGACCCGCTCAGCTTGCTCGAGATCCGCGATCGACATCTGCGCTTCACGGGCCAGCGGCGCGCTCGCGATCCTCCCGCGCGACAGCTCGCGCCCGCCCTTGTCGACGCGCAAGAAGCCCACGCGGAGCTTCGCGTGCTCTTCCCACGCGGCCTCCACCCGAAGCCTGGCGCCGGGCGGCGCGCCCGCGGTGTGTACGACGATGTAGGACGAGCCCGTCGGCTCGACGGGGTAGGCGGGCCCGAGGCGGCGGGGCATCGCGGGCCAGGGCACGTCCCAGTCGACCCGCACGGGCGGCGCGTCGCCGAGCGCACCGCTCGCGCCCGCGGCCTCGCCGCCGCCGGGCGCCGAGGGCCCGAAGCGCGCCCGCGAGAGGGCGAACTCCACGAGCAGATCCTCGAGCTTCGACCCTTCGAAGAGGCTCCCGGCGAAGCTCTTCTCGAGCACGTCGAACGCGTCGGGCTCGTTCACCCAGCGCGCGCTCGCCGGCGGCGTCTTGTGCCCGCGGAGGGCGATGAGCCCGCGGAGGACCGCCCCCGGCTCGGTGCCGTAGCCCCGGTCGAGCCAGCGGTAGAAGAGCGCCGCCCCCAGCGCGTGCGGGGCGCCGCCGCGATCGTCGAGCGAGGGCACGCCCCAGAGCGTGGGCTCGTGCGACGCCTCGAAGCGGCCGCCCGCCTCGCCCGCGACGCGCGGCACGAGGGCGCGCTCGGGGTGCTGCTGGAACGTGAGGTACGCGGCGGTCCCGCGGAGCGGCGCGCAGGGCACGAGCAGCTCGGTCACCGCCTGCGCCTCGGCCTGCGCGGACCCCTCGTCGGCGCCGGGGGCGGTGCGCAGGAGCACGCCGCGGACCACGAGGCGCGTGACCGCGACCTGGAGCGCGCAGCCCCGATCGAGCCGCCGAGAGAGGCGCCCGTAGCCGCCGCCGCGATCGAGCGGCGACCGCGGATCGCGCTCGTCGAGCACGATCTCGCCCTCGACCTCGCCGTCCACGAGGACGAGGTCGAACGCGCCCGTCAGCTGGCCGGGGTCCGGGCGCGGCATGCGCAGCGGCCCACGCAGACTCGCGAGCGCCAGCTCGGCGTGCGCGAGGGCCGCGAGCAGGGTCGCGTCGTCACCCGCCTTCCCCCAGACGCACACGGCCTCGTGAAAGGAGCACACGTGGAGGGGCGCGGCGCGGATGACCTCGGCCCGGGCCGGCCCGTAGACGACCCGCCTGCCCGTGGGAGCGTCGGGCGGCACGGGCGGCCCGGCGTCGCTCGCGGGCTCGGAGCCCTGGGCGCGCGCGACCGGCACCCAGGCGAACGCGACGCAGGCCACGAGCCCGCGAGCGAGCGTGGAGCGGGTGAGGCGAGCGACGAGTTCCTTTGCCAAGCTCACACAGAGACCTTACGCGCATTTGACACGGTGTTTTGCCCCCAACTATAAGCTAGGTGTCGTGCGCTCTTCCGCGGACCCGCGCGTGGAGGGTATCGTGCTTGGCCGGGTCTCTCGTACGTCACCTCGCCCACGCTCCGCAAAGGCATCATGACCTCACCGCTCGATCCCGCTCGCTTCGATCCTGCACGCGCGGTTCGCCTCGACCTGCCCCGAGGCGCCGCGCTCGCCTCCAACGACGAGCGGCTCGTGCTCCTCCCCGCCGCCGCGTTGATCGAGCTGGCCCTCGAGGCCGAGCCAGAGCTCCGCGTGACGCTCGGCAAGGCGCTCGGCGCGTCGCTTGGCGCCCGCGTCGCCGCGCGCCTCGGCGGGAGCGAGGCCACCGTCGGCGTCTCCCTCGAGACCTTCGTGTCCGAGCTGGGCGGCGAGCTCGCCGCGTCGGGCCTCGGCACCCTCGCGCTCGAGCGCTGGGGGCGGGCCCTCTGCGTGGTCGTAGGCAACCCCGCCGTCGACGACGACGCGTTCCTCGCCGGCCTGGTCGGCGCGGCGCTCGCGACGTCGACCGGCAAGGACACCCACGCCGTCCACCTGAGCAGCAGCGACGGTCAGGCGAAGCTCCTCATCGCGAGCCGCGGCACCGCCGAGCGCGCGCGCGCATGGTTGGGCGCCGGGGACAGCTTCGGCGCCGTGCTCGAGAAGCTCCATGGAGGTGTGTCGTGAGCGAAGCGCAAGCCCGGGTCGAGAAGCTGGAGGCCCTCCTCGCGCGGGTCGTGGCGCGCACCGCCGAACCTCGCGCGGTCGCCGCGCCCACCCCCGAGCCCGCGCCCGCGCCGCCCGCGCCCGCGTCG
>DAORJJ010000485.1:0-5464 GCA_035439005.1 Polyangiaceae bacterium
CTTCGCGAAGGTCGCGCCCGCGCCGAGCAGCTCGTCGTCGGGGTGCGCCGCGAAGGCGACGATGACGCGCCGCTCGCGCGGGGCGCCGGGCGGGCGCGTGGAGGGAGGGGGGGAGGGAGTCCGCTGCTGGCTCATCGCTCCGACTCACCCGAGCCGCTCGCAGCGGCACACGTCGACCACCGCGTCCGTGACGGCCCGTCGCTCCGCCGCGGACATGTCTGGAAAGATGGGGAGGCTTACCAGCCGCGGCCACAGCGCGGTCGCCACAGGGAGGCTGTCGGCCTCTGGCGCGCCGCTGCGCCAGTAAGCGTGCAGGTGGAGCGGGCGCCAGTGGACCGAGGCCCGCACCCCGCGCGACGCGAGCTCCTGGATGAACGTGGCGCGATCGACGCGGAGCCGGTCGAGCCGGAGCCGGAGGTAATAGAGATGGTGGCTCGAGCGTCGGTCTTCGCTCTGCGGCGGGAGCTCCACCTCCTCGCACGCGGCGAGCGCGCGACCGTACTCGGCGCAGATGGCGGCGCGCTCCTCGCGCAGCGCCTCTGCCCGCGCCAGCTGATGGATGCCGAGCGCGGCCTGGAGGTCCGTCATGTTGTATTTGAAGCCCGCCGCGAGGATCTCGTAGGACCAGTCGCCGTCGCGGCGCCACGCGTCGCGGGAGAGCCCGTGGAGGCTCATCGCGCGCATGCGCGCCTCGAGCTCAGGCCGCCGCGTGACCGCCATGCCGCCCTCGCCGGTCGTGATGGTCTTGTTGGCGTAAAAGGAGAAGCAGGTCACGTCCGCCTCGCCGGAGCCGCACACACGCCACTCCGCGCTGGGAGAGGGGCGCCAGGCCGCGGGAAACGCGTGCGCAGCGTCCTCGACCACCCAACCGCCGACCTCGTCTGCGATGGCGCGCGCCCGCGCGAGGTCGACCATGACGCCGCCGACGTGAACCGGGAGGATCCCCGCGACGCGCCCGCCCCCCGCCACGTGTTCGGCCGCGCGCGCGCGCGCGTGCTCGAGGTCGATGAGCAGCGTGTCTGGGGCGCAGTCGACGAAGAGCGGCTGCGCGCCGAGGTGGCGGACCACCTCCGCCGTCGCGGCGAAGGTCATCGTAGGGACCAGCACGGCGTCGCCGGGTCCGAGCCCGAGGGCCTCGAGCGCCAAATGGAGCGCTGCCGTGCATGACCCGACAGCGACCGCGAGCGGCGCCCCCACCGCGGCCGCGAAGCGCTGCTCGAAGAGGCGTGTCTTCGCGCCCGTCGTCAGCCACCCCGAGCGCAGCGTCTGGACGACCTCGTCGATCTCGTCATCGCCAATGGAAGGCCGGTGGAACGGTACTTCGACTCGAGCGGGTCCGGCGGACGCAGGAAGACGAGTTGCCAATTCACCCGATGTATCGCATGGTGCCCCCCCGAGAGGCAAGCCACAGCGGCGCGCGCGCATGACGATCGTCGACACGAGCATCATCATCCCCGCCCGCAACGCGGAGTCGACGATAGCGTCGTGCCTCGCGTCCATCGCTTCCCTGGATCCCGGTCCGCTCGAGGTGATCGTGGTGGACGACGCCTCGGTGGACGCGACGTCGGCCTTGGCCGCGCAAAGCGGCGCGCGGGTGATTCGTCTCGGCGAGAACGCCGGGCCCGGCCTGGCCAGGAACGCCGGCGCTCGCGTGGCGCGGGGCGGTACGCTCGCCTTCACGGACGCCGACTGCCGGGTGCCGAAGGACTGGCTCGCGCGGTTCCACGCCGAGCCGCTGGCGCGTCGCTATTCGGGGATCACCGGCCCCTACGCCGGGGCCATCGCGCCGACTGCGCTCGCGACCCTGATGGACCGGGCGCTCAAGCATGAGCAGCGCCACCTGCCAGCGGCGATCGAGTCGTCCATCTCCTCGAACCTCTTCGTCCGGGCGGCCGACTTCCGCGCCGTGGGCGGCTTCCCGGCGTATCGCCTCGCCGGTGCCCGAATGTGCTGCTTCGGGAACGAGGACGAAGAGCTCGCGCACCTCCTCGTCGAGCACACCGGCCTCCCGGTGCGCTGGCTGCCCGAGAACGGAGTAGAGCACGCATTCCGCGCGACCTGGCGGGGGTATGCGGCGCAGCAGTCGCGCTACGCAGAGGCCATTCTGGTCTCCTATGCGCGATTCCCGAAAATGGCCCGGCGGCCAACGAACTACTCACGCGGTGGGGGTGTCAAGAAGCTCCTCGCGTTCTGGTGCGCCGCCTCCGCGTGCGCCGCGGCGCCGGCGCTCGGTCCCGCCGCGCTCGTCGGGTGTGCCCCTTTCTTGCTGGTCAACGCGGGCTCCGTGCGTCGCCTCCTGCGCGACGAGCCAAGCGCCGTCGGCGCCTGGCGCCTGGCGCTCCTCGCCTATCCCTTCCACGCGGTGACGGCTTTGGCTTGGACGGGCGGGCTCCTCGGGGGCGCCGCCAAGTGCGCGTTCGCGGGGCTGTCCCTCGGCTTTCGCCCCGGGGTGGCGGCCTGATGCTCCGCCTGCTGCCCCACGTCGTGTCGAAGCGCGTGACGACGCCCGTCTATCTCATCCACTTTCTCACCAGCAAGTGCAACGCGCGGTGTCCTCATTGCTTCATCTTCGGCGAGGGCGATCCCCGCTTCGCCGGGGAGGCGCTGTCGCTCCGGGAGATCGAGCAGCTGACCCGTCGGTTGGGCCCCGAGGTCTACAACGTCTGCCTCTCAGGTGGCGAGACGTTCCTCCGCCCGGACATCGTAGAGGTCTGCGAGGCGTACCTCCGGAACACCAGTGTTCAGGTCCTCCAGCTCTTCACGAACGGCTGGTTCGAAGAGCGGACCGTGCGCTGCCTCGACCACCTCACCCGCGCCTATCCGGACAAGAGCTTCGCGCTCGTCATCTCGATCGACGACCTGCACGAGGCGCACGACGGCTACCGGAGGCTCAAGAACGGCTTCAACCGCGCCCTCGGGACGTATGAGCGCCTTCGTGACCTCGAGCGCCCGAACCTCGACCTCGACCTCGGCCTCACGGTCAACCACCAGAACCAGCACCGCCTCGACCGCATCTACGAGTTCCTCGTGCTCGAGAAGGGGTTCAGGACGCTCTCCTGCACGCTCGTGCGAGGGAGTCCGCTCGACCCGGCGACCAAAGAGGTCGACCTGGCGAGCTACGAGCGCTTCTGCGAGCGCATTCGCCGTGGCCTCGATGAAGGGGAGCTCGACTGCTTCAAGGGCTTTCGCGGGGCCGACCTCGTAAACGCGAAGAGCGTCGTCATGCGCGAGCTCATCCCCAAGACCATCGCGGAAGGCTACCAGTCGCCGTGTTACGCTGGTCGGCTGGCCGGCGTCGTATACGCGAACGGCGACGTCTACCCGTGCGAGATCCTGGACAAGCCGCTGGGTAATCTGCGCGACCATGGTATGTCGCTGCCCGCCGTTTGGGCTTCGGCCCGGGCGGACGCGGTCCGTGACTTCATCTGGGACTCCCGCTGCCACTGTACGCACGAGTGCTTCATGACGACCAACATCCTCTTCAACCCGCGCTACTATCCGAAGTTGCTCTGGGAGTACGCGAAGATCAAGCTCAAGCCCGATATCCCGAAGACCCGCGGGGGGAGCGCACGATGAAGGGGCCAGCGCTTACGATCGTGATCCCGATGTACGACGAGGCGGAGATCGCAAGAGAGACCGTCGCGCGGGTCCTCGCGGCCGGGGAGAGCGCCGGTGTGCCGTTCGAGGTCCTCGCGGTGGACGACGGAAGCCGCGACGACACCCTGGCCATCCTCAGGGAGCTCGCTGCCGCCGAGCCGCGCGTGCGGTACCACGCGCTCGCGAAGAATCAGGGCCTCTTCGGGGCCACGCAGGCGGGCCTGCGCGAGGCGCGCGGTGAGTTCATCGTGTCGTTGGACGCGGACCTGCAGACGCCGCCCGAGCTCATCCCCGCGCTCGTCGAGGCGATCTCGAGCGCGCCTCCGAACGTCGCCGCGGTCTTCGGGGTGACGTCGACCGCCACGCGGGACGACCCTCCGCTCCTGCTCGCCGGTCAGGCGCTCTTCTACCTGCTGCAGGAGGTGTTCAGCGCGCACCCCATCCCGAAGGGGGCGAGCTCGTTCTTCATCGTTCGGCGCGAGGTCGGGCGACGCATCGGCGCGCTCCCGATACGAGACGGCAACGTCGGGGCGGCCGTGGCGTCGTTCGGCCTCGCCGCGCGCTCCGTGCACTACGACAAGCCCGCGAGCTACCGCGAGGCCTCCCGCATGGGGTTTCGCGGTCACCTCCGGGAGGCGCTCGGCTCCCTGGCGCTCACGGGGGCGCTCACCCGCTTGGGGGCGGCCGGCGCGCTCGCGCTGGGAGGTCTCGCGGCGCTGCCCGTCGCCCGAGGGGCTGGCGGCGTCCGCGCGGGGCTTCGCGCCGCGCTGGTGCTCGGCGCCGCGCTGTCCGGGCTGGCCGGCGTGGCCGGCGAGGCGTATCTCCGCGCCTCGCGGGGGCGCCCCCCGAGCCGGGGCGATTTCTCCGATGTCCATTGACGCGGGGCCGAAAAACTCGGAGAACCGTGCACTCGCGGCAGAGCCGCGGGTTTTATCCCCCTTTTCGGAGGTCAAGTACGCCACATGGCCATGGGTCGTCCCCGCTTCGATCCGCGTCAACAGCAGCGCGGCTTTCAGATTCGAGTCAACCACCGCATCCGCGTCCCGGAGGTCCGTGTCATCGGCCCGGAGGGCGAGATGCTCGGCGTGCTGCCCACGCACGAGGCGCTCAAGCGCGCGCAGGAGGCGAACCTCGATCTTGTCGAGGTGAACCCCAAGGCCGAGCCCCCGGTGTGCAAGATCCTCGATTTCGGGAAGTACAAATACGAGGAGAAGAAGAAGACCGCCGAGGCGAAGCGCAAGCAGACCGTGGTCGAGGTGAAGGAGGTCAAGCTCCGCCCCAAGACCGACGATCATGACATCGCCTTCAAGATCAAGGCGGCGCGCCGGTTCCTCGAGGCCGGTCACAAGGTGAAGTTCACGGTGCGCTTCCGCGGCCGCGAGATCACCCACCCCGAGAAGGCGCAAGAGCAGCTCACGCTCGTCATCCACGGCACCGAGGACCTGGCGAACGTCGAGACACGCGCCATGATGGAAGCGCGCACCATGACCGTCATGGTGGCACCCAAGCCAGCCATCATGCAGCGGGTCGCTCAGCTGAAGGCTCAGCGAGAGAAGGATCGTCAGCTCGCCGCGAAGGAAGGTCGCGAGCTCCCGTCCGAGCCGTCGCTGCCCGACATGGAAGACGATGACGACGACGACGACGACGACGACGACGACAGCGAAGACGGCGGCGGAGCGCCGGCCGGCGAGGCCTGAGCGCGCGCGTCGCCTGGCGGTCGCCGGCGTCCTCGGAGCCTCGGCCTTGCTCGCGCTCGTCGCGGGTGGCCGGGGCGCCGACGTCTTGGGGGAGGAGCTCGGCGGGGCGCTCGGGCGGTGGGCCGCGTCGCCGCGACGGCACACGGTCGAGCACGTCGGCCTGCCTCGCG
>DAORJJ010000486.1:0-5463 GCA_035439005.1 Polyangiaceae bacterium
CCCGGCATCGACCTGCGTTCGCCCCTCCGGGGCTCACTTCGAGGTTCATGGCGCCGCCGCGCTCGTCGACGCCGCGCGCGCGGCGGGCTCGTCGAGGTCGCGGAGGAGGGCGGCGATGAGCTCGCGTGTGGGCGGCACGGGCGCCGGAGCGCCGCGTTGGAGCCAGGGCCAGTCGGGGCCGGACGGCTCGCAGCCGTCGCCGAGCTCGCCCGGGAGGCACGCCGTCCGCACGTGGACGTGGTCGTCGTGCGGGCCGGAGCCGCGCGGCCGGAGCATCATCTTCATCGCCCGGTAGATGACCTCGGTCGGCTCGCCCCGCGCCCGCGCCCACGCGACGAGGAGCGCCTCGATGTTGCCGTGGACGAACAGCCACTGCACGTTCGCCTCCGGATCGAGCACGAGCGCCCGCACGAGGGCCCACTCGCGGGCCACGTCGAGTCGAAAGTACTCTTTCTTGTCGGGGTCGAAGGCGAGCCCGTCCGCCTCCACGCGGAGGAAGCCCGGGCTCGTCACCGGAGCGCCGTCGAGGGTCGTGAGGTAGAGCAAGAGGTCGGCGTCGCGACCCGTGCGGTGCGACGCGTGCCCGGAGATGCGCCCGCCATGCGGCGCCGAGAGATCGCCCACGCACAAGACGCCGCCGGGGTGCTCGTCGGCGACCGACTTGGCTGCGCGAGTGAGCGCGCGCGTCAGGCGGGGCACGGCGAAGTGGCGATCGTTCGGCCGGAGCCACGCCAGCCCGGGCGCGTCCCGCGCGAGCTCGGCGCCGTCCGTGAGCGTGCCCCGGTGCGGCAGGCCGATGCTCCCTCGCTGGTTCGGGGCGAGCGGCGTAGGCGTGGGCGTGCACCCGAGCGCGGCGCTCGCGAGGGCGACGGCCGCCGCGGCCACCGCGAGGGCGCCTCGCCCCCAGCGCGCTCTCACTCGGGCTCCCGCGCGCGGCGTCGCGCGTCTGGCAGGAAACCGAGCACCTTCCCCTCGACCGCGCCGAGGGCGCCCGGGGTCGCGAAGCTCTCGGCGAGGCGGAGCTTGCCGTCCTCGCGCGCGAGGTAGCCCTGCTCGACGAACGCCGTGAACGCGTTGTCGAAGAGCGCGCGGCTCACCGCCTCTTTGCGCTGGATCTCGCCGCCGAGGAACATGCGATCGCCCACCGCGAGCGCGCGCTTCGCGAGGTCTTTGGGGGGCAGGGGGCCCTTCGCGAGCGCGCCGAGCGCCCGCGCCGCGACGCGGTAGCCCTCGACGAACTCGAGCAGGATGCCGGCGTAGAGGCGCGCGTCGTCGCCGGCCGCGCCGTCGCCGAGGGTCACGCCCCCGTGCCCGTCGTCGCGCACCTCGCCGTCGCGGAGCATGGCGTCGAGCGTCTCCTCGAAGATGCGCTCGAACGGCGCGTCGACGCGGAAGCTGAACTCGTGCTTGAAGAGCCTCGAGAGGGCCTGCACGCGCGCCGCGAGCGTCTCGCGGGGCGTGGGCGGGCCGTCCTGGGCGAGCAGCGCGGTGGCCACAAGCCCTCGGTCGACGAAGAAGTGCACCACGACGTTCTTCGCGAGGTCGAGCGCGTGTCGCCGCGCGTCCTTCACGAGGTAGAAGGCGTCCGGCGAGGGGCGGGGCGCGCGCGCGCGCTCCTTGTCGAGGGGCTCGCCAGGGAGCCTCACCTCGAGGTGCCCCGCGCGGAAGAAGAGCTCGGTCGCCTCGGAGAGGCACGCCCGTCGGACCGTGCGCCCGTCGACCGACACGCTCGGCGAGAAGCGCGCGCCGAAGCGCCGGAGCAGCTCGAAGAGGCGCACGCACAGCGCGATGAGGTCGGCGTCGGAGATGCCGCGGCGGCCATGCGAGAGCAGCGCGGTCGCCACGAGCGCGCCGGGTGTCACGGCGGTCACGCGGTTGATCTCGTTCATCACGCGGTGGGCGAGGCGCGTGATGAGCGCGCGGCGGCGCGCGGGGGTGAGGGCGAGCTCTGCGCGGGCGCGCGCGCCTGGAGACGAGTCGGGCGGCGCGAGGCCGGCGACGGAGGGCGGGGCCCCGCGCGGGTGCTGGAGCTCGCCCTGCACGCCCTCGAGCGTGAGCGGCTCGCCGAACTGCACGTTGAGCCTGCCGTACCGGCCCACGAGCGTCTCGAGCGCGCGGAGGAGGCCCCGCACGTCCTCCTTGCTCTTCTCGCCGCCCGTGAGCTCGCGCACGAGGGAGCGCTCCTCGACCACGCGCTCGTAGCCGATCGAGATCGGGCAAAAGTAGACCCGTCGGTGTCCGCCGAGCGCTGCCTCGACGACCATCGACAGGAGCCCGAGCTTGGGCGAGAGCAGCTTGCCCGTGCGCGAGCGCCCGCCCTCGAGGAACACCTCGAGAGACACGCCGTCGAGGATGAGCCGGCGGATGTACGCGTCGACGACGGCGCCGTAGAGCCTGTCGCCCTTGAAGCTGCGGCGGATGAAGAACGCGCCGCCGCGCCGCAGCACGTCGCCCAGCGGGAAGAAGTTCAGGTTGTCGCCCGCGGCGATCACCGGCGCGGGCATGCGCGCGTGGTAGAAGATGCGCGTGAGAATAATGTAGTCTACATGCGACTTGTGCGAAGGCAGCAGGATGAGCGTCCCGTCCTTCGAGGCCTCCTTCAGCCGCGCGAGCCCCGCGTGGTCCACCTCGATCGCCGAGTACATCTTGGCGAGGGTCGCGTCGAACGCCGCGTCCATGACCTGGATCGCGTTCATGTCCTGGGCCGACTCGAGCTCCTCCACGATGGCGAGCGCGCGGGCCTGGAGGGCGCGGCGCTCGCGCAGGCCGTCACCGCCGAGCTCGACGATGGTGCGCTTCAGCTTCGGGCTCCGCGCGACCTCCGCGCGCACCCGATCGAGCGGCTTCTTCGACGGGCCGACCACCGCCCGGCGCTCGCGCTCGAGGCGCCGCAGGAGGGCGTACGTGAGCCGCCGCACGAGCACGTCGTCGGGGGTGTCCGCGCCCTGCTGCGCGAGGAACTGCGCCACGTCCAGCGGCTCCCCAGCGCGCAGCGTAACGTGTTGAAAGTTAAGTAAAAATTGAGCAAGGGTCCGCAGCGTCCCGGGCCACTCGCGCGGCCCGAAGAGGGCGTCCACGACGCCGCGCTCCGACGAGTCCGGGTGCTTCGACCAGACGAACACCTGCGGCACGAGGAGGATCGGCGTCGGGCGCGCGCGCTGCGCCGCCAGCACGGTGTGGAGGTACACGTCGCCCTCCGCGCGCCCGCGCGAGGCGCGCGAAGCGAGCGAGGCGCGCGAGGCGAGTGGGTGGAGGGCCGCGACGCCGGTCGACGGCTCGAGGAGCGAGGGCGGCCGCTTCAGGAACAGCGCCGCCGACGACCCCTCGTCGAGGACCCGCGCGAGCTCCCCCGCGTACCAGGCCTCGTCACGCGGGAGGAGCTTCTGCCACATGGGGCCGCGCCCGGGGTCGAGGACGCTGAGCCCGCGATCGTTGGCGAAGCGCACCGGAGGGAGCCCGAGCTTCCGCGTGAGGTGCTCGAGCGCGAAGTAGTCGACGACCGACACGTTGCGCAGCACGTACACGGCGGTGCCGCGCGCGTCGGCCTCGCGCACGCGGCGCTCCCAGGCCTCGTCCACGGTCATGTGCTCGAACGCGCGCGCGGCGAGCCGATGGACGAGCCCTCCGGCGGGAGACACGCTCAGCCGCCGAAGACCTTCTGGGCGATCGCGATGATGCGCTTCGAGGTGTCGGCCGTGAGGCCGGTCTGCGCGCCGTGCGGCCACGCGAAGCCCTCGGCCTTCACTTGGTTGCACGAGAGCGACACGAGGACGTCGGCGGGCGGGCCGCCGGTGGGCGCGGCGAACGAGAAGCCGAACTCGGCGTAGAGGCAGTTCGCGGTGGCGGTGGAGAAGCTGCTCTTGCTGCCGAAGATGCCGAGCGCCTCCTCGCGCTGCGCCTTGTCGTTCAGCGCGGAGTAGCCAAGGATGCGGAAGCCGTGGAAGCGCTGGGTCTGGTCGGCCGCGGGCGCCGCGGCGCCGGGCGCGCCGGGGATGAGGCCGGGCGGGATGAGCCCCGGCGGCAGGAGCGACGCCCCCGCGGTGACCCACTGCTGAAGCTGGGGAGGCAGGCCCGGCACGGCCGCGCCCGCCGCGGCGCCCGCCTGGGGCGGCGGCTCGTAGTTTTGGAGGCGATAGACCGTGATCGCCGAGCTCTTCATCTGGTCGAACGGCGGCGACAGCGTCGGCGCGCAGCCCGTCGCGAACGCGAGCGCTCCGACGAGGGCGGGGAGGAGCAGCGACTGGAGCGAGACGGACCGGAAGAGCGATCGGAGCATGGGAAGGACCTCGTAAGAAGGAGCTGGAGTCGAGAGCAAGCGGGGAGAGCGTACCAGAATCGTCGCCGCGTCGGCACCCCGCGTGCGTGAGGGGCGCGCACCCCCGCGGGTCGCGCTAGAATCCGCCGCGAGGTTACGGGATGTTTAAGGTAAAGAAGATTGATCATGTGGCGGTGTGTGTGGCCGACCTCGAGGGCGCCGCCGCGAAGTACCGCGAGGCGCTCGGCCTCGAGCCGCGCGAGCGCGAGGTGGTCGCGGCCCAGCAGACCGAGGCGTGGCTCCTGCCGCTCGGCGAGTCCAGCATCGAGCTCATCAGCCCCCGCGGGAACGCAGGGCTCGAGAAGTTCCTCGAGAAGCGCGGGCCGGGCCTGCATCACATCGCCGTCGAGGTCGAGGGCATCGAGGGCGCGCTCGCGTTCCTCAAAGGCATCGGCGTGCCGCTCCTCGACGAGGCGCCGCGGGCGGGCGCGCGCGGCCACAAGGTCGCGTTCTTGCACCCGCGCGCGACGGGCGGCGTGCTCGTGGAGCTCGTCGAGCCTTCGCACGGAGCCGAGCCCTCCGCGTGAAACCGTGAGGTCGCTCGTCGAATCCGAATGGAAGAGCGGCGACTATCCGTAGTAGCTTCGGCGGCGGCGTCGCTCGTCGAGAGCGACTCCGGCCCCCAGGAGGACCGACTTGAACACGCTTCGTCATCGGCTGGTTTCTGCAGGACTGGTTCTCGTCACGGCGGCGACGGCGGCACAGCCCGCGTACGCCGTGCCGCCTGGCGCCGGCAAGGGGGCGAAGCCAGCACCGAAGGCCGCCACCACGCCCCAGGTCAAGCCCGTGGACGTGCGCGCCACCACGAGAGACGCCGACGCCAAATTCAAGGCCGGCCAGTACGCGGAGGCGCTCGCCCTCTACGAGACCGCCGACGGCGCCAAGCCCTCGCCCGAGCTCGCGTTCGCGATCGGTGAGTGCCAAGACAAGCTCCTCAAGCTCCGCGAGGCGGTCGTCGCCTACGAGCGGTTCCTCGCCGCCGTCCCCGCGAAGATGAAGGACAAGGCCGACCCCACCCAGAAGCGCGTGGCCGAGATCAAGGGCATGCCCGGCAAGATCCACCTCGACACCGACCCCGCCGGGGGGGCCGTCCTCGTCGACGGCAAGCCCTTCCACTGGGAGTACGTGAAGTTCGACGCCGCCGCGGA
>DAORJJ010000487.1:0-5448 GCA_035439005.1 Polyangiaceae bacterium
CTTCGCGTCCTCCTCGGCCGCGCGCGCGGCGGCCTTCGCCGTCGCGAGCGCCGCGTCGGCCTGGGCGAGCCGGGCGCGCGCCGGCGTCGGGTCGAGCTCCGCCAGCACGTCCCCCTGGGTCACCCGCTGGTTCTCGACGAAGGCGACCTTGAGCACCAGCCCGGCCGCGCGCGCCGGCACGGCCACGACCTCGGCGTCGATCTGGGCGTCGTCGGTGCGCTCGCGCCCGTGGTGGGTGACGTACCCGTACCCGGCGCCGGCGAGGGCGAGCGCGAGCAGCGCGCCGAGCACCATGGGCCCGCGGCCGGCGGCCTTCGCCTTCGGCGCGAGCTCTGCGGGCGCGGCTCCTGCGGGGGCCCCCTCGGCGGCGGGGGCGGTCGTGACAGCGGACACGGGATCCTCGCTAACGCTACGAAGGGTAGCGATCCGGTCATAGCGCCTGGCCCGCGCTAACGCAACTCGTGGTTGCGTTTGCTCGAGCTTGGGCGAACAATCGTGGGGGAGGTGCCGGGTGAGCTCGAGCGTGCGGGGCGAGGTGGAGCGGGAGCGGAGGACGGGCGGGCGCAGCGCGCGCGTCGTGTCCGCCGTGCTCGCGGCGACGATCGACGAGCTCGTCACCACCGGCTACCGCGCGCTCTCGATCGAGGCCGTCGCGGCCCGGGCCGGCGTCGCGAAGACGACGGTGTACCGCCGCTGGCCCACGCGCGCCGAGCTCGTCCGCGCGGCCTTCGCCGACACCGTCGCGCGTCAGACCGTGGTGCCCGACACGGGCTCGGTGCGCGAGGACCTCGTGCTCTACTTCGCGTCGTTGGCGAAGAAGCTCGCGTCGCCGATCGGCCGGGGCCTGCTCCGGCTCATCTTCGCCGAGGGCGACGATCCGGAGCTCGCCGAGCTCGTGCGGCAGGTGCGCGCGGAGCGCAAGAAGCTCCCGCGAGGCCTCGTCGAGCGCGCGATCTCGCGGGGAGAGCTGCCGCGCCACGTCGACGTGGCGTACCTGCTCGACGCGCTCGGCGGCGCCGTCCACTACCGCGTGTTCGTGCTCGGCCAGGCGCTCGGCCGCCGGGAGCTCGCGCTCTTCGTGGACCGCGCCCTCGCCGGCGCGCTGCTGCCGCTCGGCGCCGACACAGAGGCGTGACGGCCGCCCCTCACTCCGCGGCGGTGAGGCCGGCCTGGCGCGCCTCGGCGAGGATGCGCTCGCGATCTCGCCACCACGAGTAATAGGCGCCCTTGTAGCCGAGCGCGACAGCGTGCTTGAGGAACGGGTTGTCCGCGTAGTTGTTGTCGTCGCCGCCGTCGCCCGCGATCGTGGGGAGCGCCACGCGGTAGTGCTCGGAGGCAGGCACGTAGTCGTGGATCCACCGGATGGTCTCGACCCACCGGCCGTCGGGGCGGGCGATCGTGTCGGGGTGCTCGGGGAGGTCCGGTGAGAAGTAGAACACCGGGCGAATCCGGCCCTCCTCGTCGAACCAGAACTGGCGCTCGTAGTCGGTATACGACGCGCAGTCCGCGAGGGGCCGGAGCAGGATGGGCCCTCGCGCGGTGTTCGACTGGAGCCCGGGGATCACGTTCTTTCCCCCCGACTCGGCGGCGAACCGCGCGCCGAGGGGGGCATACGGGAAGACCTGGAGCCCGAGCGTATAACCGATCACCGTGGTGGGCAGCGCGAGGGTGGCGTCGAGGGTCCGTCGCAGGGTGTCCAGGTTCTCGCCGGGCAGGCCGAGCAAGAGCTCGGTGGTGATGATGATCCCGCGGTCGGAGAGGAGCCGCGTCACCCGCTGCACGTCGGCGAGCGTGTAGCTCAGCCCGGCCCCGCCGAGGGAGTCGCCCCACACGGCGAGGTCTTCGCGGCACATGTGCTCCGCCGAGAGCGACACCCCCTTGCAGCCGGCCTCGGCCAGGAGATCGGCGAGCTCCTCGTCGAACGGCACGGGGTGGGCGTAGATCCACAGCCGCAGCTCGGAGAGGGGCCCTCCGCCCCCGCGCCGGCGGATGAGCTCGCGCAGCAGGGTCTTGGCGTGGCGCGGCGCGAGGTTGAACTCGCTGTCGGTCGTGTGGACGTCGCGGATGCCCTGCGCCACCAGCGACTCGAGCTCGTCGGCGACGGCGACGGCGTCGCGCCGCGCGATCACGACGCCCTTCGCGTCGGGCTCCAGGCAGTGGTTGCACGCCAGCGGGCAGCCGTTCTTGGTGAGCACGTTCCCGAGGCCGCCGCGGTCGTAGTAGACCCGGTTGTCCACGCGATAGGGCACCCCCGAGCGGCGCTGGTAGCGCGCCGTCACCTCCACGCCGAGGCTGCTGCCGGCGCGAGGGAGCAGGCCCTGGCCGGAGGGCCTCACCGTGCGCCCGTCGTAGAGGAGCAGGCCGGGCACGCTCTCGGGTCGACGCCGCTCCGCGAGCGCCGCGGCGAGCTCGCAGAGGACGAGCTCCCCCGGCCCCTTCACGCCGAAGGGCACTCCGAAGTACTCCATGGCGGCGTAGGGCATGGAGGAGAAGCCGGCGCCGCCGAGAACGATGGGCGCGTCGGTGGCGGCGCGGATGGCGTCGAGCACCTCGCGGTGGTCGGGGAGGAAGACGCGCTGCTCCTGCGGCTGCACGCTGCACGCGTTGCGCAGCGTGACGCCCACCAGCAAGGGGCGGCGCTCGGCGAAATAGCGGTCGAAGCCCCAGTCGCCCTCGCAGAACGTCAGGTCGAGGACCTCCACCTCGAAGCCCGCCGCCTCGAGGTGCGAGCAGAGGATGTCGAGGGCATAGGGGGTCACTCCGGGCTTCACGAAGTTGGGATTGACGAGGGTGACCAGCCGGCTTTGGTTCATACGGTGTCTCCGAGGGCGCGCGCGAGGGGGGGGCTCATGGGGGGCTCATGGGGGCTCACGGGATCATCTCACGGGTGGCTGCGTCGCGGCCGGCGGGGAGCGCCCCGCGGGAGGCCCGCCACGCGCGCGCGACGTCGGCCGGCAGGCGCTTGTCGCCGTCGACCTCGTGGTTCAGGCGCCGCATCGTCGCGGTGGGCAGCGCGCCCCCGAGCGCGGCGAGGGCGGCCGCGAGCGCGGGCACCTCGGCGAGCGCGCGGCGGCGCGCCACGAACACCGCCTGATAGGGAGGGAAATACCGGCGATCGTCCTCGAGCGCCACGAGGTCGAGGGCGTCGATGAGGCCGTTCGTCGAGTCGCCGGCGATGAGATCCACCTGGCGCTCCGCGAGCGCGCGGTACGTGAGCGACAGGTCCATCTCCCGGGGCGGCGCGCGGAACTGCAGGCCATAGGTCCGCGCGAAGCCGGGATAGCCGTCTTGGCGTGACATGAAGTCTTGGCCGAAGCCCGCCTGCCACGTGGGCGCGAACGCCGCGGCCTGGCTCAAGGTCGTGAGGTGGAGCCGCCGGGCGTCCTCGCCCCGCACGAGGATGGCGAAGTCGTTGCGGAAGCCGAGGGGCGCGCTCACCTCGAGATCGAAGCTCGCGCGGTATTCGTCGGTGACGCGGCGATAGACCTCCGCCGGATCGGTCAGCGGCGGGTGGTGAAGCAGCGCCGTGAAGGCGGTGCCGGTGTACTCGGGATACACGTCGAGCTCGCCAGAGAGGAGCGCTTGGTGGCAGAGGCTGCCGCCGAGCTCGAAGCGACGCACCACCTCCACGCCGCGCGCCTCGAGCTCCTGCGCCAGGAGCTCGCCGAGGATCACCTGCTCGCTGAAGTCTTTGCTGCCGACGATCACCCGCTTCACGTCGCCCGTCGTCGTCGGGCGCGCGCTCGGGGCCCCGCCCGCGTGCGCGAGCTGCCCCCACGTCATGAGCGCGACGGCCGCCGCGGCCGAGAGCGTGAGGGCCGCGCCGAGCGCCCGAGCGCGGGGGCGACCCAGGACGCGGGCGTCGATGGCGCGGGTGAGCCCGGCGAGCCAGGCGTCGATGAGGAGCGCCATCGCCGCCGCCGGGGCCGCGCCCGTGAGAAGGAGCCGATCGTCGTTCATGCGGAGTCCGCGGAAGATGAGCGTGCCGAGCCCGCCCGCGCCCACGGCGGCGCCGATCGTGGCCACTCCCACGCCGATCACCGCGGCGAGTCGGATGCCCGCCACGATGACCCCGGCGGCCAGCGGCAGCTCCACCTGAAGGAGCACCTGGCGCGGCGTCATGCCCATGGCCGTCGCGGCCTCGCGCACCGAGGGGTCCACGCCCGAGACACCCACGACGGTGTTCCGCAGAATGGGCAGGAGCGCATACACCACCATCGCCACGAGCGCGGTGCGCACGCCCACGCCGCCGACGAGCGGCAGCGGCAAGAGCAGCCCGAAGAGGGCCAGGCTGGGCACGGTCTGGAGGGCGCCGACCAGCGTCATCACCGCCTGCTGGAGCCGTCGGCGCCGCGCGACGAAGAGCCCGAGCGGCACGCCGAGCGCCGCGGCGGCGGCCGTGGCCGCCACGACGAGCAAGAGGTGCTCCGCCGCGAGGCGCGTGAGCTCGCGGGTCATGGAGACGGCGCGTCCTCCGGCGCGACCTGACCCGGCGCGTCGAGCATCTCTCGGAAGGCCCGCGCCAGCGGGACGTCGGCGGCGAGGAACTCGGCCGGCGTGGCGTCGAGCAGCACCCGTCCCTCGTCGAGCAACACCACGCGCGTGCCGACGAGCAGCGCCTCGCGCGCGTCGTGCGTGACGAACAGGGCGCTCTTTCCGAGCGCGGTCTGGAGGCGTAGAAACTCGCGCTGGAGCGCGAGGCGGGTCAGCGGATCGAGCGCGCCGAAGGGCTCGTCGAGCAAGAGGAGCGGGGGATCGGCGGCGAGCGCGCGCGCCACGCCGACCCGCTGGCGCTCCCCGCCCGAGAGCTCGCGCGGCCGCCGCTCGGCGAACACGCGCGGCGGCAGGCCCACGAGCTCGAGCAGCTCGTCCACGCGCGCCGCGACGCGCGCCGGCGCCCAGCCGAGCAGCGTCGGCACGAGCCCCACGTTGCGCGCGACCGAGAAGTGAGGGAACAGCCCGGCGTCCTGGAGCACGTAGCCGATGCCGCGACGGAGGGTGATTGGATCCCACGCCGTGGTCGCGCGCCCCTCCACGAGCACCTCGCCCGCGCTCGGTAGGAGCAAGCCGTTCACCAAGCGGAGCAGCGTGGTCTTGCCGCAGCCCGAGGGCCCGAGGAGCGCGATCGTCTCGCCGCGCGCGAGGCGGAGGCTCACGCCGTCGAGCACGGGGCGCTCGGCCCCTTCGCGGCGGAACATCACGTCCCGCAGCTCGACGAGCGGCTGGCTCGTTGGATCCGGCATGAAGCGATCACCGTACCAGCAGGCGGCCCCGGTTCGACACGCCGTTCGGCGCGGGGTCGCTACTCCCTGGGGAGCGCGAGCTTCAGTCGGTCGACGATCGCCTTGACCGCGGGGCGGTAGCCGTAGCGCGGGTTCGGCTTGCCGTCGACGTCCTTGGGCTCCTGCTTCTCGGCCGCGCCCTCGCCCGTGGTGAGCGGGCAGAGCG
>DAORJJ010000488.1:0-5431 GCA_035439005.1 Polyangiaceae bacterium
AGGACGGACGCCCGCGCGTGCGCGGCGGTGGAGCGGCGCGGCGTGGGTCAAGGCAGCACGATCACGTCGGCCTGGATGCTGACCTGCTTCTCGTCGCGCAGCACGCCGACCACGACCTTGTCGCCGGCCTTGCTCGCGTCGAGCACGTTGTAGAGATCGTCGAAGCTCTCGACCTTCTGCCCGTTGACCGACACGATCACGTCGCCCAGGCTCACGCCCTGCGGAGTGCGCCGGAGCCCGCGGAAGCCGGCCTTGAACGCGGGCGAGCTCTCCGGCACGTTCACGACGACCACGCCGCGGAGGCCGAAGCGCCGCTCGAGGCGCTGCGCGGGATCGATGCCGATGCCGAGGCCGAGCTGCTCGGCGCGGCCGGACTTCACGATCTGCGGGACGACCCGGGCGATCGTGCGCACGGGCACCGCGAACCCGATGCCGGCGGAGCTGCCCGACTTCGAGAAGATCATCGTGTTCATGCCGATGAGGTGGCCCGACGAGTCGAGCAGCGGGCCGCCGGAGTTGCCGGGGTTGATGGCCGCGTCGGTCTGGATCATGTCGCGGATGGTGACGCCGCCGATGCCCTGCACCTGGCGGCCGAGCGCGCTCACGATGCCGGTGGTGAGCGTGTGGTCGAGCCCGAACGGGTTGCCGATCGCGATGGTCTTCTGGCCCACCTCGAGCTCGCCGCTCGCCGCGACGCGCACCGGCTTGAGCAGATCGGCGGGCGCCATCACCTTGAGGACCGCGATGTCCTTCTTGGGCTCGACCCCGACGACCTTCGCGTCGAACCGCTGCTGGTTCTGGAAGGTGACGACCAGCGACTCGGCGCCCTGCACCACGTGGAAATTCGTGACGACGTGGCCCTTGTCGTCCCACACGAAGCCCGTGCCCGAGCCCGCCGGCACCTCCTGCTCGGAGCCGAGGTAGTCGGTGACGGTGCGGGTCTGCGTGACGAACACGGTGGACGGCGAGGCCTCTTTGAAGACGGCGATCGTGTTGCGCTCGTCCTCGATGCGGGCCCCGGGGCCGAGGGTGGTCGCGGGCGCGGGCGCGGTGGCCGTGGCCGTAGGGGCCGCGACGCCGGGCGAGACGGGCGCGCGGGCCGCGTCGGGGGTGGGCGTGGGGCCCTGGCGGCACGCGGCGCCGGCGAGGGGGAGCGCGAGCGCCAGCGCGAGCGCGCTGACCGTGGAGACGACTCTCTTGGCGACCATGGGCGAGCGGACCTCGTAGCAGAGACTAGACGCGTATTGGCAGACTAACCACGGCGTTCGGCCCGTCATTCCCGCGCGCGCATTTCCTCCGCGCGAGGACCGCGGACCTCAGGGCGGCGGGGCGTCGCCCTCCCCCGCGAGCCGGCCCACCACGGCGGCGAGCCCGCGGACCACCCGCGCGAGGCGGGGGTAGTCGAGCGTGTCGGGGGTGTCGCTCCGCTTGTGATAGTGCGGGTTTCGGAACGGCGCCGTGTCGGTCACCATCACGGCGGGGTAGCCGACCTGCCAGAACGACCACTGGTCGCTCCAGCCGACCCCCTGGATGAACCCGGGCAGCGCCGCGCCCTCCGAGGGGAACCGCGCGGCCCCGCGGAAGGCCCCCACGCTCTCGCGCGTGAGCGACCGGGACGACGTGTTCCCCACGAAGGCGACGAAGTTCGCGCGGTCGGAGTAGAGCAGGCTCATCGGCGGCGGGTACTTCTGCGTGCCCGGCTCGTCGCGGTAGTAGCCGAGCGTCTCGAGGCTGAGCATCGCCCTCACGTCGTCGCCCCGCGCGGCGCACGCCTTCGCGTACACGAGGCTGCCCATGGCCTCCGTCCAGAAGCGCGGCGGCTCCTCGTTCGCGAAGGCCACGAACCGCACCGTGCGCGCCGTGCGGCGCGTCGCGAAGGCCTCGGCGAGCGCGAGCAGCGCGGCGACGCCGCTCGCGTTGTCGTCGGCGCCGGGCGCGTCGTACGCCGAGTCGTAGTGCGCCCCGACGACGACGATCTCCTTCGGCTTGCTCACGCCCGCGTGGGTCGCCTCGAGGTTGCCCACCGAGCGGATGCCCACGTCGTACGACTGCCGCTCGGGCGCGTACCCGAGGGCGCGCATGCGGGCCCGCACGTGCTGCTCGGCGCGAGGGAGCGTGTCGCGGTTCTCCAGGTTGCGCGCGCCGATCGCCCCCGCGAGCGCCTCGACGTCGCGCCGCAGCCCGGCCCCGGCCGCCACCTCGTCGTCGGTCGGGGGCTCGAGCGCGCCGTGGCTCTCGCCTGGCATGCATGTACAATACATGACACCCCCGACGAGCAGGCCGAGGAGCGAGGGGTACACCACGAGCCGCCGCCGGGCGTGCTTGCCGAGCCGCGCGAGCCCGCGAGGCTTCGCGGGCGCCACGTCGGGCGCCTCGGATGGCTGAAGGGTCACGCCCGGGCCGGCTCGGGGCGCGGCCCGCCGGCCTCGCCGCGCCGCGCCCCCTCGACCGCCGCGATGTGATCGCGGATCGCCGCGGAGAGGCGCTCCGCGGCCTGGAAGGTGACCCCGTGGCCCGCGTCGTCGATGGGGACGAGGCGCGCGCCCGGGATCTGCCCCGCGATGTGTGTAGAGTGCATGGGCCTCACGAGCACGTCGCGCCCGGGGCGCACGACCAGCGTGGGGGCCGCGATGCCGCCGAGGCGCTCGCGCGTGTCGTGCCGCGCCACGGCGAAGATCTGCCCGAGCACCGTGCGGCGCGGCGCGCGCTTGCCCACCTGGAGCTTCATGCGCTCGTCGAGCCGCGCCTTGTCGACGGTGTCGAGGAACTCGGGCGTGTAGAGCAGCTCTTGGAGGGCGCGCACGCGGCCGCGCTGGGGCCCGAGCGCGGAGCGCACGAACGCGGTGAGCCCAGGGAGCGTGGGCGCCATGCCGAGCGGCCCGCCCGCGTGCGTGGCGATGAGCGTGAGCGAGCGCACCCGCGCGGGCGCGTGGAGGGCGAGCTCCTGCGAGATCATGCCGCCCATGCTGACGCCCACGAGGTGAAACTCGTCGAAGCCCACCTCGTCGGCCACGCGGAGCGCGTCGCGCGCGAAGTCGCGCATGGTGGGGTGGCCGGTGATGGGGGCGCTCTCGCCCACGCCGCGGTTGTCGAAGGTGACCACGCGGTGATCGCGCGACAGGTCGTCGACCTGGGGCTCCCACACCTTGCCGCGCATGCCGAGCCCCATGACCAGCAGCACCGGGGGGCCGGCCTCCCCCGCGCTTTCGAAATAGAGGCCCGGGACCGTCGCCGTGAGCGCCATGCTCTCTTCTTCGCCGGAGCGCGGCGCGAAGGCAAGCGCCACGGTCGCCCGGGGGTTTCGCTTTGTCCCAGGGATGCTAAAGAGCGCCCATGGCCAAGTCCAAAGTAGCGATTTTGCGCACCTCGCCCCGTACGGTCACCGAGGACTACCACCGCCTGATGAACCTCGCGGGCTACCAGGAGGTGGTCGACAAGAGCGCCGACACGGCGCTCAAGATGAACATCTCGTGGCACTTCTTCTACCCGGGCTCCTCCACCACGCCCTGGCAGATGGACGGCGTGGTGAAGGCCATGCTGAAGGACGGCTACTCGAAGGACCTCATCCACGCGTGCAACAACCGCACGGTGGTGATCGACGCGCACCTCGGCGAGCGCGAGAACAAGCACATCGACGTGGTCAACGCGCACGGCCTGCGCAACGTGCACCTCTACGAGGGCAACGAGGAGTGGATCGACGTGCGCGACGCCGTCGGCGACCTCACGAAGAAGTTCCTCTGCCTGAACGAGGTGTACCCGAAGGGCTTCAGCATCCCGAAGCGGTTCATCGGCGAGAACATCATCCACCTGCCCACGATCAAGACGCACATCTTCACGACGACCACGGGCGCCATGAAGAACGCGTTCGGCGGGCTGCTGAACGAGCACCGCCACTGGACGCACCCGGTCATCCACGAGACCCTGGTCGACCTGCTCATGATCCAGAACAAGATCCACAAGGGGGTCTTCGCGGTCATGGACGGCACCTTCGTGGGCGACGGCCCCGGCCCGCGCTGCATGATCCCGCACTGCAAGAACGTCATCCTCGCCTCGAGCGACCAGGTGGCGATCGACGCGCTCGCGGGCAAGCTCATGGGCTTCGACCCCCTCACCGACCTCAAGTTCGTGCGCCTCGGCCACGAGCTCGGCCTCGGCTGCGGCGACGTGCGCGACATCGAGATCGTGGGCGATTTGGACGCGGCCGAGGAGAACTGGAACTTCGAGGGCCCGTTCAAGAACATGACGTTCGCCTCGAAGAACCAGCACCGCATCTACTGGGGCCCGCTGAAGGGGCCGATCGAGTGGTCGCTGAAGACGTGGGTCGCCCCGTGGGCCTACCTGGCGAGCGTCACGTACCACGACATGTTCTGGTACCCGCGCTTCGCGAAGGAGAAGATCGCCCCCATCATCGAGAGCGACTGGGGCAAGCTCTTCGCCAACTGGGGCAAGGTCGCGAGCGACGAGCGCGGCTTCCCCGACGTGGGCGAGGCCAACCCGGAGCTCGTGCAGATCGGCGTGAAGCACTTCCTCGAGGGCGCGCGCCTCATGGGCATGTCGATCGCGGAGTCGCCGGAGATCCAGGCGCGCCAGCGGCGGGCCCAGCTCCGCTCCGACCACCACTGAGCGCCGGAGCGCGCGTCGCGCCGTCGTCCCCTCGAGGGCGGCGGCGCTTCGCTTTTTGTCCGGGCACAACCCGCGCCGCGTGGGCGCGACCGGGGGATACTACCGCGGTAAAACGGCCTCGCGCGCGGGGCCGAGGTCGCCGAGCTCGGCGGCTTGCTTGCGCCAGTAGTCGTGGCGCTCGCGGAGCTCCGCGGCCGACAGCCCCTCGGGGAGCGCGAGGTCGGCCTCGAGGGCGCGCGCGGGCGCGGCGTCGGTTGCCTGGGCCCGGGCGCGCGGCGCGGCGGCCTCGTCACCGAAGAAGAGCCAGCGCGCGGTCTGGAGCACGCAGGTGCCGACCACGCGCCGCATCTGGCTCTGCGTGCGCCCGTCGAGGGCCTCGGCGAGGCCGATGGTGGAGAAGACCGCGGCCAGATCGCTCGGCGGCAGAAAGCAGATCGAGTGCCCGGGCTCGGTGTAGCACCCGGGGTGAGAGGCGAAGGCGAAGTCCTCGATCTCACTGCACGAGAGCGCCTCGGTGGCGAGCTTCGCGGCGAGATCGCGCTGGAGGCAGAGCATCACGTTGTCGCGCCACGCCTCCCCCTTCGCGCTGAAGCCCGTCGCGTTCTTGAAGCCGTGGCAGTAGCGATCGCCGTACCCGAGCGCGTAGCCGCCCGCCCCGCAGGGCTGCTCGGCCTCGAGGCACGCGGAGTAGAAGTGGCAGCTCCGCGGGCGCGGCGTGCGGCACGAGGCCGCGGTCGGGTACACGGGCGCCGAGCCCGAGGCGCCCGCCACGCAGGGCTCCGACACGGTCTCGAGGCGGACGCACGCA
>DAORJJ010000489.1:0-5428 GCA_035439005.1 Polyangiaceae bacterium
CGCGCTCGTCGGAGCCTGCGCCCAGGCGGCCTGGGGGGCGGCTCCGAGGGCCCCGGCGAGCGCCGCCAGGAGCGCGCGGCGAGCGCGCGACTCGGCCCGCGGGCCCGCAGGCGACGTGGAGATGGGGGAAAAGAGCCGTCGTTTCATGGACCTTCGTGGCACGCGAGGCACCGGCAGGATGCCCGCTTCGGGCCAACCTGTAAAGCGAGCGCGCGCGGCCCGTGCACGCCCACCGCGGCGCCGCGGGTGACAAGTAGCACAATGTGCGCGCCTGTTTTCGGGGTGACTCGACCCCACTTTCTAGCTAAACCCCGGCGAATGTCCGAGCGCGACCCCTCCCTAGCCGCCCGCGATCCCGAGCTCGCGGACCTCATCGCGCGCGAGAACCTCCGCGAGCACGAGAGCCTCCGGCTCATCGCGAGCGAGAACTACGCGTCGCGCGCGGTCATCGAGGCCACCGGCTCGTGCCTCACCAACAAGTACTCGGAGGGGTACCCAGGCAAGCGGTACTACGAGGGCCAAGAGGTCATCGACCAGGTCGAAGAGCTCGCGATCTCGCGGCTGAAGACCCTCTTCGGCCGCACCGCGGTGGACGCGACGGGCCTGCACGTGAACGTGCAGCCGTACTCCGGCAGCCCCGCGAACCTCGCCGTGTACCTGGCCTTCTGCAAGCCGGGTGACACGGTCATGGGCCTCGCCTTGCCTGCGGGCGGGCACCTCACGCACGGGCACGCCGTCAGCATCACCGGGAAGTACTTCAAGAGCGTCCCGTATGGTGTTCGCGCGTCGGACCACCGCATCGACCTCGACGAGGTGCGCGCGCTCGCGAAGGAGCACCGCCCCCGCGTGCTCTGGGCTGGCACCACCGCGTACCCGCGCACGCTCGACTGGGCGGCGTTCCGGTCGATCGCCGACGAGGTCGGCGCCGTGCTCGCGGCGGACATGGCGCACATCTCGGGGCTCGTCGCGGCGGGCGTGCACCCCTCGCCCATCGGCGTCGCGGACGTCGTCACGTCGACGACGCACAAGACCTTCCGCGGGCCGCGCGGGGGCATGATTTTCTGCAAGGCGGAGCACGCGAGCGCGATCGACAAGGCGGTGTTCCCCGGGCTGCAGGGCGGGCCGCACAACAGCGCCACCGCGGGCATCGCCGTCGCCGCGGGCGAGGCGCTGCTCCCCTCGTTCGTCGACTACGCGAAGGCCGTCGTCGCGAACGCGCAGCACCTCGCGGCGTGCCTCATGGCGAGGGGCTTCGCGGTCACCACCGGCGGCACCGACAACCACCTCATGCTGGTCGACATGACCTCGAAGGGCACGACCGGGAAGGTGGCCGCCAAGGCCCTCGATCGCGCGGGCATCGTCCTCAACTACAACGCGGTGCCGTTCGATCCGCGCAAGCCGTTCGACCCTTCGGGCATCCGCCTGGGCACGCCGGCGGTCACCTCGCGCGGCATGGGCACCGCCGAGATGGAGCGCCTCGCCGCGTGGATGGACCAGGCCTGCACCTCCCCGAGCGACGAGGGGCTCCTCGCGCGGATCGCCGGCGAGGTGCGCGAGCTCTGTGGCGGCTTCCCCGCGCCGGGCCTGCGCCTCTGATGGCGCGGCGTCCCTCGCTCGGGCCGCTCGTCGCCGCGGCCACCGCGACGCTCGTGGGCGCGCTCTCCTGCCCCTCCCCGGTGCACGGCGAGCCCGCGTCCTCGGTCGCGCGGGCGGCCCCGATCGTTGCGCGCGCGCGCAGCGCAGAGGCCGAGCTCCGCGCCGCCGTCGCGCCCACGGAGCCCGTCACGTCCGTCACGCCCGTCAGCTACGAGCCGTGGCACGGCACGAGCTTTGGGGCCTACCTCGCGCCGAAGGGCGCCTTCTGGTCGGACGACGGGGGCATCGACGTCGTCGTGCACTTCAACGCGGCCATGCTCGCCGGGCGCTCGTGGCAGGCGAGCGGGGCCAACGCCGTGATCGTGAGCGCAGCGTTCGGGTCCTTCGGGAGCGGCGCCTACCAAGAGGCGATGGCCGACCCCGGCCGCTTCGGGCGCATGGTGTCCGAGGTCGTGGCCTCGGTCGCGGCGCAGCGGAAGCCGGGCACGAAGCTCCACGTGCGGCACCTCGGCCTCGTGGCGTGGAGCGCGGGGTTCGGCGCCGTCGGCCGCATCTTGGCGGTGCCGCGCTACTTCGAGCAGCTCGACAGCGTCATCCTCCTCGACGCGCTCCAGGCGGGCTACAAGGACCCCTCCCGCGGGGCGGCGCAGGGCGCCGACCACGTGTCCCTCACGGGGCTCGCGCCGTACATCCGCTTCGCCCGCGAGGCGATGGCCGGACGCAAGCAGCTCGTCGTCACCCACACGAGCATCGTCCCGCCGCAGTACGCGAGCACGACCGAGGCGACCACGGCGCTGGCCGCGGCCGTCGGCGCGGTGCCCCAGCCGACCAACGAAGCGAGCGGCGCCATGGTGCGCACTTACCGCGTCGACGAGGGCGGCCTGCACCTCCACGGGTTCCATGGCGCCGGGCCCGGCGACCACATGCGGCACCTGCACCTCGTCGGCGACGTCGTGCACGAGTTCCTCGTGCCGCGGTGGACCGGCGCGGGGGCGCGGTAGCGCGCTCACCCGGCGAAGGCGGCCCGCGCGATCACCACGAGCCCCGCGACGAGGAGGACCGCGAACACTCCGGTCGCGAAGCGCTCCTTCGGGATCTTCGCGTGCGCCTTCTCGCCCACGAAGATGCCCAGGGCGACGGAGGGGAGCAGCAGCGCGCTCACGCGCAGGGTGCCGCCGTGCACCGCCCCGCGCTGCACGTAGGTCGCGACGAGGGCCAGGTTGAGCACGAGCCAGAGCGCGCTCAGCGTGGCGCGAAAGCGGGACTTGTCGCCGCCGAAGCGCCGCCCGGCGACGTACACCGCGACCGGCCCGCCCGCGCCGAACGCCCCGTGCATCGCGCCGGCGAGCAGGAGCAGCAGCGTGGCGACCGGCGCCGGGAGAGCCGGCGGGGTCTCCTCGGGCACCTTCGGCCGCGCCAGCTCGCGCGAGGCGAGCAGCACGACGAAGACCCCGAACGCGCCGCGCAGGATCCGCCCGTCGATCCCGCGGGAGGCGAGGATGCCGAGCGGCAGGCCGAGCAGCATGAGGGGCAGGAGGCGCAGCCCGAAGAGCCGGAGATCGATGAACTTGGCGTGGCGCGCCGCCAAGAAGGTCGACAGGGCGACGTTCACGGGGATGACGCGGAAGAGCAGCTCGTCGAGCGGCATGAGCAGCACACCGAACGACACGACGATGACCGTGCCCCCGAAGCCGAGCGTGGCCTCGACCGCGAACGCCGCGAACACGAGGAGCGCGAGCGCGAGCGTCACGGCGGGCCTCGTCGCGTTCGCGTTCGCGTTCGGGCACGGAGAGCGGGGCGGCGAAGGCTTCGGCGGGAGCGCGGCATCGGGCGAGGGGCTCGTCTGCGGCGCACTCTAGCAGGGAGCCCGCGCCCGCCGCGCGCTCCGCGCTCACTTCATGAAGATCGCCTCGACCTCGGCGAAGCTGGGGAGCGGCACCTTCACGTCGCCCCGAAAGAACAGGCCGTAGAGCTCGTCGTACAGGCGGTCGAACGCGCGCGCCGTGAACGCCGCGAGGACGCGCCCCTCCATCGGCGCGGCGTCGTCGACGCGAAATACGCTGCGCTCGCGCGTCCGCGTGGCGGCGACCGCCGGTGGCGGGAGGGTCAGCGAGAACCCCTCGGGGCGCCTGGGCCAGACCTCGAGCGTCACGTCGAAGCGGACCTCGGCGAGCGTGAGCTGCCCGCCGTCGAACGCCCGCGAGACCGGGCCTCGCGCGGCGTAGCGCACGACGAGCGCAGGCGAATGCGGCGCCCGCGGCCCGCGCGCGAGGTGGACCTCTAGCACCCCCGGCGGGCAGACCTCGGCGATCACGACGGCGAGCGCGCGCGCGGTCTCGCGCTCGCGGGCGTCGAGCGACGCGAGGAGCGGCTTCGAGCTCACCGCCGGCGCGATCTCGCGCTCGAAGCGCACGTCGAGTCGCGCGGGGCCGCCGCTCCCCCGACGCGCCTCCTCGGCGAGGGCGACGAGCCCCGGCAGCGCGCGGCCCGCCTTCGACGGCGGCGGCGCGCGGTCGGTGAACGCGCGCAGGCACTCCGCGTGCGCGAGCCCCCACTCCGCGGGCGAGCGCGGCCTGCGAAAGCCCGGCGGGTTCTGCGCGATCTCCGGCCCGGCGGTCGCGGCCTTCAGGCCCTCGTTGCGCGCCACCCGCTCCCGCATCTCCGCGAGCTCGCGGTCCTTGCGGAGCGCCATCCGTCGCGCGCCAAAGAAATACTCCGCCTCGCGCACGCGGCGCCCCCCGAGCGCGAGGTACCGCTGCATCGCCTCCGTCGTGCCCGCGTCGCAGGCGGCGCGAAAGCGCACGTCGTCCGACAGCCGATTGGTCGCGCGGTACGCCACGTGGCCCATCGCGACGCTGAGGAGCGCCGCCAACGCCAGGTAGGCCACGGCGGAGGTGCGCGACCCGACGCCGAGCGGCCCCGGGGGCGCCAGCCCGGCCGCGCGCGGAGCGTCCTCGAAGCCGCCCTCCGTGCGTATCGGGAAGAAGGGATCGTGCTCCATCGCGCGCTCGAGATCGTCGCCATACGAGAGCGCCTCGAGCGTGCCCTGCGCGTGCACGAGCGCCGCGTACGTGCGATCCGCGTGGGCCTGGCTGGGCATGGGGAAGGTCACCTCTTCCCCGGACGCGAAGCGGAGCGCGAGGCGCGTGGAGCCGCCCTCGGCGAGGACGCCCACGTCGCGCACGTCGCCGAGCGGCGCGACCCTCAGGGTGGCGCCCTCGAACACGACGAGATCGAGCGGCAGGAGCGCCAGGCCCGGGTCGAAGGGCGTGCCGCCGCGCGCGCGCCGGCGGGCCTGAAGGAACACCGCGAGCCCGACCACGGGCAGCACGGCTAGCGCGTAGAGCGCGCTCGTGGACGCGGGCTGGGCGGCGGACCACGACCCGACCACCAGGGCGGCGAGGCCGAGCACGCCGAGGGTCGCGGCGCCGACGAGCCGCTTCGCGAGGCGGGTGGGACGGGGCACGTGCAGCGCGATGGGGGCGGGCCGCCCGCGACCGTCGAGGCAGGCCTCGAGGCGATCTTGGACGGCCCTCGGGAGGTCGCTCCAGCGGAGGCGGCGGGGCGGGCCCGTGTAGGGGCCCGAGGGCACGCCAAACGCTGAGAGCGAGCCGAGGGAGCGGTACACGGTCGAGAGCGTAGCAGCCGCTAAGCCGCGCGCCCGCGCGCCCGCGCGCGTCGGCGCGCGACGAACCCGAGCAGCGCCGCGAGGCCGAAGAGCCCACCCGTCGGCGCGGCGTGGCCGGCAGCGCCTGTCGCGCAGCTCAGGCCACCGCCCTCGAGCGAGCCCTCGTTGTTCGGGTCGGCGGGCGCCGGCGCGGGGACCGTCGGC
>DAORJJ010000490.1:0-5423 GCA_035439005.1 Polyangiaceae bacterium
GCCTACCCGGCGCAGGGCAGCGGCCCCTACCCGGCCGTGACGCCGGACTACCCCGTCCAGCACGCGGTCATCCAGTCGGCGCCTCCGCCGGCCATGTCGGGTGGCGCCGCTCCGCCGCTGTCTCACCAGCCGCCGCCGATGCCGGGGCTCGGCTCCACGATGGAAATGCACGCCGCCCCGCCGCTGCCGCCGATGCAGCCGATGCAGCCGATGCAGCAGCCGCCGATGCAGCAGCCCCCGATGCAGGCGCCCATGGGCTATGGGCCGCCCGCGCAGGCGCCCATGGGCTACGGGCCGCCCGCGCAGGCGCCCATGGGCTACGGGCAGGCGCCCGCGCAGGGGCGACCCTACACGCCGGTCCTCGTCGACGTGACGCCGCGCGCGCTCGTCGTCGAGACCGCGGGCGGCTTCTGCGACACGGTGATCCCACGCAACGCGAAGATCCCCTGCGAGCGCACGAGGAAGTTCTCGACCGGGCGCGATCAGCAGACGGTCGTTCGTGTCCGGGTCGCGCAGGGCGAGCACTCGAGCTTCGCGCAGAACACCTACCTCGGCGAGGTCGAGCTCAGCGGCCTGCGGCCGGCGGGGCGCGGCGAGGTCACGGTGGCGGTCACGTTCGAGCTCGACGCCGACGGAACCCTCAACGTCCGCGCCGCCGACAGCACCACGGGGCACGAGGCCCGCGCCGCGCTACGCCTGCTCGGCGTGGCCGACGAGGAGTCGGTGCTCGACATGATGCACCGCATGGGACAGGCCTGATCCCCCATGGACGAGGCGGCGCTCGCAGGCTGGTTGGCCGTCCTGGACAAGCTCTCGTACTACGCCGTGCTCGGCGTGGAGTCCCGCGCCACGCACGACGACCTGCGGGGCGCGTTCCACGCGTTCGCGGAGGCGTTCCACCCCGACTCGCACCATGGCCGCTCCCGCGAGGAGCGCCGCGCGATCGACAAGATCTTCAAGCGCGGCGCGGAGGCGTTCCGCGTGCTGTCCGATCCGCAGCTCCGCGCACACTACGATCAGACGCTCGCGCTCGTGTCCGACCATGGCAAGGCGCGCGCCGCGGTCGCGCACACGCGCACCCCCTCGAACGCGGGCCTCTCGCTCGCCCCCGCGCGCCTCGTCGACTCGGTGAAATCGCCCGGCGCGCGGCCGTTCGTCCTGCGCGCCGAGGAGCTCAAGAAGAAGGGCGACTTCAAGCAGGCGAAGATCCAGCTCACGCTCGCGCTGCACATGGAGCGCGGGAACCCGCGCCTCGTCGAGTTCGCCCGCTCGCTCGACGAGGGCGCGCGCAAGCAGGCCGAGCAAGAGAAGAACAACTGGAAGAAGTGACGACCTGAAGCGCCGCCCGCGCGGCGTCAGGCCGCGAGCACGATCCCGTCGCGCAGGATGCGCGCGAGCTCGCTCGAGATGCGGCGGAGCGCCGCCAGCGAGCCCTCGAGCGCGCCGGTGACCTCAGAGAGCTCCTTGTCGAGCTCGTCGTTCTTGTCGTCGAGCTGCCGCTGCAGGACCTCGATCTGATAGCCGAGGTCGACCACGACGCCGGCCATGCGGCGCTCCTCGTCGACGAGGGCGCCGAGCTCCCACGCGCGGCCGTCCTCGGCGGGCGGTCGGGTCGCCTTCGCGAGGTCGGTCTCGGAGGGGCCCGCCTCCATCGCGACGCGCCGCGCCCGCACGGCCTCGAGGTGGGCGCGCTCGCGCGAGCGGTCGCGGAGCAGCACGTCGATCGCGTGCCCGAGCGTGGACCGGAACTCGCGCCCGCGGGCCTCGAGCCGGTCGACGCGGGACTGCAGCTCGGCCACGGCGCGGCACGAGCGCTCGACGCGTGGGATCATCTCGCCCGCCATGCTCGCGAGCTCCGCCGCGCGGGCCGCGCCTTCCGTGCCGCCCCGTCTGCGCGCCTCGCCGATGCGCTTCTCGAGCTCGGCGAGCGCCGTGCGCCACTTCGTGGCCATCTCGGGCGTCGCGAGGTGCGGCAGCATCACGGGGGGGCGCGCCGGGTCGCCCGGCGGGGCGCTCGATCGCTGCGTCGTGGCGACGTCGAGGGCCGCGCTCGCCTGCTCACCGCTGCGCGAGAGCGCGGGCCGTGAGAGCACCATCACCACCGAGTCGGGGCGGGCGTCGTTGGCGTCGATCTGCGTCTCGGCGAGGGCCGCCCGCGGGCTCCGCGTGGAGGTCACCGCGATCGCGGGGAGCGAGCTGCGCGAGATCGACCCCGCGCTGCGCAGCAGGTCGACGAGCGCGTCGTGCACGATGAAGGCGTCCGCGGGGCGGTCCTCCGGGTGGCGAGAGAGCATCGCGAGGATGAGGGACTCGAGCCCCGCGGGGATGCCCTGGACCCGCTGGCTCGGGGGCACGGGAGGCGTGGTGAGCGGCTTGAGCAGCAGGTCCGCCTGCCCCTCCCACTCGTAGGGCAACACGCCGGTGAGCAGCTCGTAGAGGACGACGCCGAGCGAGTAGATGTCGGCGCGCTCGTCGCACTCGACGCCCTCGACGTACTCGGGCGCGATGTACCCGGGCGTGCCGAAGAGCTGCTCCGAGAACGTGAGGCTCGGCATGTCCATGATCTTGGCGATGCCGAAGTCGGTGAGCTTGACGATGTCGCGGCCCTCGTCGTCCTTCACGATGAGGACGTTGTCGGGCTTGAGGTCGCGGTGGATGACGCCCATCTGGTGGGCGCGGGCGAGGGCGCTCGCCATCTGGACGCAGATGCGCGCCGCGCGCTGCCACTCGAAGGGGCCGCGGTGGACGAGCGCCGCGAGCGACTCGCCCTCGACGTACTCCATCACCAGGTACGCGACGCCGTCGGCCTCGCCAACATCGCTTATCTCCACGATATTGCGGTGATTGATGCGATTGACGGCGCGCGCCTCGCGGAGGAAGCGCTCGCGGTGCGACGGGTTGAGGCCGAGCTCCTTGCGCAGGATCTTGAGCGCGCTCAGGCGGTCGATGATGATGTGCCGGGCGAGGTAGACGCTCGACATGCCGCCGAGCCCGAGGCGCTTGATGAGGCGGTAGCGGGACGCGATCGTGCGGCCGAGGTAGCGGTCGTTGCTCTTGTCGAGGCCCGCCCCGTCGTACGGGCAGAAGGCGGCGTCGTCGGGGAAGAGCTCGGAGCAGCGGGGGCAGATCTTCACGTGGCTAGGCTCCGGTCGGTTCGGTCGGCGCGCTCGCGGCGAGCCCTCGCGAGCCGACGAGGCGAAGGCTACCAAGGTCTCGGGCCGCGCGGGTGGGTTCCGCGATCACACCGGCACAGGCCCCCCGAACCACCCCCAGAACCGCGCGATCCAGAGGGCCACGGCCGCCGCGAAGGTCACAAGGAGCGCCGAGGCCAAGCGCGTCACGAGCCGGCCCTCGTCGAAGCGCCGCGTGTCGCCGTCCCGCGCGGCCACGAACACGAGGCGCGCCCCGAGCGCGCCCACGAGCAGCGCGAGGAGCGGGGCGGCGGGGTTGACGAGCGCGCCGTGGAGGTCGCCACGCAGCAGCGCGAGGCTCGTGCGCGTGGCGCCGCACGTGGGGCACGGCACGTGGAGCGTCGCTGCCACCGGGCAACGAACCGCGCCGCTCGCGAGCACGCTGGCGTAGGTGACGAGGCCGACCACGGCGAGGCCGCCCGCGCGGAGCCGGCGCGCCGCGCCTCCGCCTCGTGGAGGCTCCACGGCCGCCCCCGGGTTCGGCGCGGTTTCCGCTTGGAATCGTGAGGGCATATGCAATCCTTTGGCACGCCACGAGGCAGCACTTCCCCGGAGACGACGCGATGACGCCCAACGACCCTACCCCCGCTCTGCCGACCACGCACGCCGCCGGCTTCGGGCCTCCGGGCGGGGGTCCACCGCCGGGCGGCTACGGCGCGCCCCCTCCCGGCGCCCCGGGCGGCTACGGCGGCCCCCCTCCGGGCGGCTACGGCGGCCCCCCTCCGGGCGGCTACGGCGGCCCTCCACCGGGCTACGGCGGTGCGCCCCCCGGCGGCCCGCTCATGCCGGGCGCCGGGGGCGACGTCAACACCACCCTCCCGCTCGTGCTCAGCATCGTCTCGCTGTTCTGTTGCGGCCTCGGCACCGTGCTCGGCATCATCGGGATCGTGCTCTCCGTGCAGGCGAGCAACGCGAAGAGCATGGGCGACGTCGAGGGCGCCCGCGGCAAGGCCAAGATGGCCGTCATCCTCGCGTCGGTGGGCATCGCCCTCGGCCTGCTCGGTGGCGTCGTGTCCGCGCTCGTGAACTAGCGGGCGTAGAGCCGCTCAGCGCGCGGGGCCGAGGCGGACGATCTTTCCGCCCCGCACGCGCCACGCGTCGAACGCCCCGCGCACGCGGCCGCTCGGCAGCAGGTGGACGTCTCCGGACGCGCCCTCGTAGCCCGCGTCCTCGCCGCGCGCGACGGCGCGGAGCAGCCGGTCGAGCTCGGCCGGCCCGTGCCCGCTCTTGCCGCCGCTCACGCGCACCATGGCGTCGCGGAGCCGCGGCGCGGGCGCGTCGAGCCCCTCGGCCTCGAGAGCGAGCGCGAGCAGCACGACCGCGTCGAACTGGTGCGGCGCGAAGGGCTCTTCGGGGTCTCGCCCGCTGGAGGCCCGAAACAGGCGACGAAACGCGGCGAGCTCCGCGCGATCGGCGGGCGCGGAGGCGACCGCGATCCCCTCTGTGCCCTCCGCGAGCGAGGGCGCCGTCACGTCGCCGACGTCGCCGCGCCCAAACTCGACGAAGTCCTGGGACGCGAGCGAGTCGCCCGCGAGCACGCGCAGGCGCCGCCGCTCGTCCGTCGGGATCGACGCCAGGATCCTGCCGCCGAGCTTCGGCGACACGACGAGCGCCACGCAGTCGGCCTTCGCCCGCGCGAGCGCCGCGGCGAGCGCGTCGTAGCGCCGCCGCGGCTCGCGCTCGACGAGCGTGGTCGTCACCTCGAGGAGAGGCGGGCGGCGCGCCTCGGCCTCCAGGGCGCGCGCGAACGGCTCGCCGTGCGAGTCCCGTGTGGCGACGATCGCGAGGCGCGTGCACGCCCCCGCCCCTCCGCTCCCGCGTCGCTTCGCGAGCTGGCCGAGCGCCCCGGCCTGCTCGCTGTCCGCGGGGGAGAGGCCCACGAACCCGTCCGGGCCTCCCGCCGCGTCCGTCGAGAGCGCGTCCGCGGTCGCCGTGGCGGACACGGCCAGCAGGCCGCGCGCCGCGAGCGCGGACCGGACCTCGAGCGCCTGCGCGCTGAGCAGCGGGCCGAGCACGGCCGGGACGCTCGCGCGCCGCGCGGCCTCCTCCGCGCGCGCGAGCAGGAAGGGACCCGAGGCGCCCTGCTCGTCGACCGCGTCGAGCGTGAGGCGGCGGCCCCGCACGCCGCCGGCCTCGTTCAGCGCAAGGACCGCGGCCCGCGCCGCCCGCTCGAGCTCCGCGCCGCGGCGCCGGTTGTCCCCCGAGAGATCGGTGAGGAGCGCCAGGTGGACC
>DAORJJ010000491.1:0-5399 GCA_035439005.1 Polyangiaceae bacterium
GCGAGCTCGGCGCCATGCCCGTGGACACCTTCGCGGAGCTGCTCCTCGCCGAGGGCGCGGAGGCCGAAGGCATCGCGAAGAAGCTCCCGTGGTCGCACCAGGTCGCGCGCGTGCGGAGCGGCGCGACGTTGCGCGCCATCCGGGCCACGGTGCCGTCGGCCTCGCAGATCGCCGCCGAGGAGGTGTCCGCGTATTACGAGGCGAACCGCTCGTTTTACGACTCGCCCGAGCGCGTGCACGTGTTCCGCATCCTCGTCGGCACCCAGGCCGAGGCGGAGGCGCTGCTCGTCACGCTGAAGAAGGACCTCACGCTCAAGGCCTTCACGGATCTCGCGCGCGACAAGAGCCTCGACAAGGCCACGAACCTGCGCGCGGGCAACCTCGGCTTCCTCGGGCCGGACGGCTCCTCGAACGAGGCGGGGCTCAAGGCCGAGCCGGCGCTCGTCGCGGCCGCGCGCACCGTGAAGGACGGCGAGCTCGTGCCGAAGCCCGTGCCCGAGGGCCCGAGCTTCGCGGTGGTGTGGCGCCGAGGCACGGTCGCGGCCACGAAGCGCACGCTCGAGGAGGCCACCCCGCAAATCCGCGACACCCTCGCGCGGCGCAAGCTCGACGCGGCCACGACGCGCGCCCTCGAGGAGCTCACGAAGGCGCACGTGACCGAGCGCAACGACGCGCCGCTGTCGCTCTTCAACGTGCACATCGACGACGGCCCGCTCGGCACGCAGCCGGGCGCCAAAGACGGCGGCCCGAAGCGCTGAGCGGCCGCGCGCTCATGCCTGCGGACCGAAGTGGCTCACCACCCACGGGTGCTCGTGGTGGTCGAGCAGGCCGGGCTCCGGCGTGAAGCCGGGCTCGAGGAGGGCGCGGAGCTCGCCGAGCGAGGCAAAGTCGCGCTGGCTCACCACCGGCACGCCCGCGCCGAGGAGCATCGCGGTGGCCACGCCCACGCCCTTCTGGAAGCGCCGCTCCGCGTCGAGCCGGCACCCGAGCGAGATCACCTGGCTGCCGCACGCCGCGCTCATGTCGGTGAGGAGCGCGAGCTCGACGCGGTGGAGCCGCGCGTGCGCGACCATGGCGCGCGCCCCGACGAGCATGGGCTCGGTGAGGTCGGTCCCGTGCTCGTCCTTCACGCGCGCCGTGCCCTCCAGCACCGCGAAGCCGTCGCCGCCGTGCAGATCGGGCATCGTGCGCGGCGTGCCCATGCCGTGGTCCTCCGGGCAAAAGGGGAACGCCCTCACGGTGGGGAGCGACAGCAAATGCGCGCAGGTCTTGCCCATTCCGTAGTCGGTGCCGTCGATGCCGCAGCCGAGCCCGGCGATGCAGCCGCTCACGAGGACGCGGAGGGGGTCGGCCTCCGTGGGGCGACGGAGCGCGGCGAGCGCCTCGCGGTGGTGGGGTATGCGCATGGGGCCATGCTCGCGGGCGCGGCGGCGCGCGTCAACGAGGGACGCGCGGGGCTGCACGCCCGCGCTCGCTTGCAGCCGCGGGTTGGGTGTTGACTCCGCCTCGAGGCCGACTCCTGCACCGGCTGCGACTGCCGCGCGCTGTCCAGCCGCGAGTCGCTCCCCGTCTGCTCCGGCCCGGGCGTCCGCTGCTTCGCCGATCCGTGCATGGCCAAGGCGGCGGTGTGCTCGGCCGGCGCGTGCGTGATCACGGCCGCGACGCCCTGAGGCGCCAGCCCAGCACGAAGCGGCGCGGGCGGTGGCGACGCGTCAGCCCTTGAGCGACCAGGTCTTCCACTCCGGCGCGTACGGCACGTCGTCGCCGTGGCCGCTCGGGCACATGACCGCGTCGAGGTAGGCGAGGCCTTGGTCTTCGCGCTGGAGCTCGAGGCAGCCCCGCGCGTCGTACGCGAGGAGGCGCCCATCGACGCGGGCGAAGCGCGCCTGGTACAGCGGCACGTGGAACTGGAGCCACTCGCGCCCGCCGTGCCGCAGACAGAAGGTGCGGATGCTCCCGTCGGGCCGGTCGTAGTCGGATGTGGCCACGAGCAACATGTCGCCCATCAGCGTCGCGTCGCTCGCGCCCTGGAGGCCGAAGTCCGCGTCGAGGCCGAGGTGCGCGTGCCCCACGATCTGGTCGTCCCTGAAGAAGAGCGCCTCGTTCTGGGTCACCACCGCCGTGGTGCCCGCCGCGCGGAGGACGCGCACGACGTTCGACGACGCGTAATACGGCTCCCGGTACGACTCGAGGATCACGCGGCCGGTGCCCGCGCGAAGATCGATCGAGAACACGCGCTGGCTGGGGGTGGCGAGCCACGCGCGATCGCCCTCGACCGCCGCGTCCGCGCAGCACCCGAGCTGAAACGCGATCTCCCACGGGTGGTCGCACCCGGTGAGCGGGCCGTCGAGCTCGGGGACGACGCCGTCGATCGACAGCGCGTAGCGCCCCTCGCGGGTGACGACCTCGCACCCACGTGGTCGCGCGGGCAGGTCCGGGGGCCGCTTCGCTTCGATCCAGCCGAAGGTGGTCCCCGCCTGCTTGGCGAGGGCCTTCACGCTCTTCTTCCAGTCCTTTTGCGGGTCGAAGGCGGCGAGCTTGCTCGCGAACTCGTGGAGGTCGGGTGCGGCGCCCTTCACGCGCCCGAGGAGCTTCATGCGGCCGTCCTTCACGCCGACCACGAGCCACTGCGACCCGTCGAAGCTCGCGAACGCGCTCTCCCCGAGGACGCGCAGCTCGCTCGCGCCGCCCACCCCGAGGACGTGCGCGGCGCGCGCCACGCCGCCGTCGCGCTCGAGCAGCGTCGTCGTCCCCGGACGAACGAGGGCGAGGGTGCGCTCGTCGAGCGGCGCGAAGAGCTTCGCGCGCTTCTGGAGGAAGAGCGTGTGTTCGCCCTCCTTGACGTACGTGTGCAGCCCGCGCGTGGTCGGCGCCGTTCCCCCCTCGAGCTTCGCCATGGCCTCGATGAAAATCGATTTGCCCCGTCCGCGCAAGGGAGGCGCGGCTTGCATTGAAAGGGGACGGACAACCGGGCACCTGCGGCGATTGTCACCGCCGTGCTGCAGCGGTAGCCTCGCACGCGCAAAGGGGGTTCATGCAATGAGCAATGCCATCATTCTGGGCTGGAATCGCGCCGTGTCGGGTCGAGAGAAGCAGTCCGTCGAGCTCTTCACCGAGTTCGTCGGATACGTCACGCCCCTGCAGACCGAGGGGAAGATCACGGGGTTCGAGCCGGTCTTCCTGGACCCGCACGGGGGAGACATGAACGGCTTCTTCCTCATCAAGGGAGAGCCCGCCAAGCTCGACGCCATCGTCGGGAGCGACGCGTGGCTGGAGTTCGCCACGCGGGGCGCCATCATCATGCAGGGCTTCGGGGTCATCCGCGGCGCCGCGGGCGAGGAGATCGCCGCGCGCATGGGGCTCTTCCAGAAGCACATCTGAGAGGGGCTCACCCGAGGAGCAGAGGCCTCGCGCTCGATTGGGCGCGGGGCCTCTCTCTTTCCAGCGTCGATTCCTTTCACATCGTCGGACACACGGCACTACCGCTCCGAGCCGCGAGGTCTTCTCGCGCCGGAGGTAACGGATGAGCGCCATCGATGCTGCTTCACCGAGGTCGAGAGTCGGCAGGTCCGAGCCGTGAACGTCGAGCCCCGGTCTCTCCGTCCTCCGCACGTCTCGACCCGCGCGCGGCGCCCGGGCTCGCGCGCCATCAGCCTCCCCATCGCGCTCCTTGTGCTCTCCCCCGGGCTCGCGCACGCCGAGTCCGATCCCCAGGCCCCCGCGCCTCGCTGGGAGCTGCCCGCGCCTCGCTGGGAGCTCACGGGCAGCGCGGCGGGTCTGGCTCGCTCGTATGAGATGGCGCTGCCTTATCCCGATCTCGTGCCCGACCAGCGGCTCCTACAGAGGGACGTGGTCGGAGCGCTCGACGCTGCCTACTTCCTCACACCCCTGCGCGACAGCGACGCTCCCCGATCTCTCCTGCCGTTCCTGCAGCGCACGAGCGTGGTCTATCTGGGGGCCGGGGCGGTCGCCTCGGAGTTTCGCGCGAGCGATCCCTACGGCTTCGAGCCCGAGCGCGTGACCAACTCCTCGCGGCTCTTCGTCCGCTCGGGCATCGACGCCTACGTGCTCCCCTCGCTCGCGCTCACGGGGCGGGCGGACTACACGTACGGTGTCACCCCGGCGACGTCGACGTCTTATCACGAGGTCTCCGGGAGCGTCGGGCTCGGCGTTCGCGTGGGCGATAGCCGACTCGACCTCCGCTATTCGCTCCTCGTGCCGGTGTTCCAGGGAACTGCGGTGACGCCGATCCGATGGGGCACACTCGGCCTGACCGAGCAGGTGGTCCTCGCGACGAGGGTCTCGTTGCGGGCGTCGGGCGAGCTGCTCCACCACGGCGCCCACGGAGGCGCGGAGCTCTGGTATTACCCGACGAACCAACTCGGGATCTCCGCGGGAGGCTTCGCCGGACGCGCGGCCTACTACTGGAGCTCCGAGCTGGTCCGCGACCGATTCGGAGGCTCGACAGGAGCGTCGGTTTGGGTCGCGCCATCCGTGAAGGTATCGGCCTCCTACGAGCTCACGTTCGAGAAGCCGGACAAGGACCCGCGCCTCTTCTTCTTCGACAGCCACACACACGTGGTCAACGTCAGAGTCAGCGTGCGTCTCTGAACGGGGTCCCGCCCCCCGCCCCGTTCGCCCGTAACCGCGCCCGTCGTCGAGCGGCGCTACTCGAGCCCGCCCTCGAGCACCTCGGCGAGGCGCACGCGGCCCGGGCCGCGGCCCACGAGGCGCGCGGCCGCGCGGAGGGCGCCTTGCGCGAAGAGCTCGCGGCTCGTCGCGCGGTGCGTGAGCTCGAGGCGCTCGCCGGCGCCGAAGAGGTGGACGGTGTGGTCGCCGATCACGTCGCCGCCGCGCACCGCGTGGAGGCCCACCTCGCCGGGCGCTCGCGTGGCCGCGCGGCCCTCGCGCCCGTGCACGAGCGTGGAGGCGGCGCCGAGCTCCGCGCGCGCGCTCGAGACCACCTCGGCGAGCCGCAGCGCCGTGCCGCTGGGCGCGTCCGCCTTGCGGCTGTGGTGCGTCTCCACGATCTCGACGTCGACGCCGGCGCCGAGGAGCGCGATCGCCTGGCGCACGACGGCGGCGAGCACCGCGACGCCCACGCTCATGTTGGGCTCCCACAGCACGGGGACGTGTGCGGCGGCGCGCTCGAGCGCGGCCTCGCCGGCCCCGTCGAGGCCCGTGGTCCCGCTGACGAGGGCCGCCCCGCTGGACACGCAGGCGTCGCAGAGCGGCGGCAGCGCCGACGCGTGGGAGAAATCGATCACCACGCGCGCGCCGCTCGGCGCGATCGCCGAGAGCTCGGGCGCGACGAGGACGCCGAGCTTGCCGAGGCCCGCGAGCTCGCCCACGTCGGCGCCCGCGAGGTGGCTGGCCACGGCGCACACGACGCGGAAGCC
>DAORJJ010000492.1:0-5385 GCA_035439005.1 Polyangiaceae bacterium
GGCGAACGCAGGTCTATGGCGGCCCCGAGCCGAAGGCGAGGTGTCGCCATGAACCCATTCCCCGCGCCGCTGGCTCTCTCCACCATGAGATCCGCCGTGAAGGTCCGTCGACGTGCGCTGCTCCTGGGGGCCCTCTCCGTGGGCGCTGGGGCAGGGCTCTTGGCCTGTCGTGAGGGCGGGGCCCCCGCGTCGCGCGCCCCGATGATGGCGCCGGCCACGCTCGCCGCGCGCATCGACGACGTGAAGTCGGGCAAGATCGCGGTCTTCTACGTCGGGCCGCGCGCGCTCTTCGGGCGGGGCCGCGTCCCCGGCGCCAAGGCGCTCTCCGAGGTGGACTCCGAGGAGGGGCTCGAGAAGCTCCGCAGCGCGATCAAGAGCACCCCGGAAAGTACGGAAATTGTTGTGTATTGTGGGTGTTGCCCCGTGCGCAACTGCCCCAACGTGCGGCCCGCGGGCGAGGCCGTGTCGGCCCTCGGCCGGAAGAACGTGTTCGTGCTCGATCTGCCCACGCGGTTCTCGACCGACTGGGCCGACAAGGGCTACCCGGTCGAGCGGAGCTGAGCGGGTCGTCGCGCCCGCGCCTCAGCTCGAGGGGCTCGAGCGCGACTCGATCGCCACCGACCACTCGGCGATCGCGGCGCGGAGGTGCTGGAGGCGCCGTGACTTCGCGCCCGCGGCGTCGGCCTCGTCGCGCTCCTCCATCAGGATCGCGAGGCGCCGCGTCGCGCGGCGGAGCTGCCGGATGCCGGAGACCGCCACGGTGAGCTGCACGCGCGCCGCGACGGGGCTCCCGGCGGCGAGCAAGCGCTGGAACGCCTCGCGCTCCAGCACGAGGACCGCGGTGGCGACGCGCGCGCGCACCGAGGTGGCCCGCGGGACGTCCTCGATGAGGGCGATTTGACCCGCAAGCTCGCCGGGGCCGATGAGCCCGAGGTCGAGGCCGCCGTCGTCGGGATCGTCGATCGAGAGCTCTCCGGAGACCACGAGGAACGCCGTCGTAGCCTGCTCCCCCTGCGCGAAGAGCGGCGCGCCCGCGGCGTAGCGGCGGGCGCTGACGGCGCCGAGGAAGGCGTCGAGCTCGGCGTCGGAGCAGCCGTCGAGCCAGGGGATCGCGCGGAGCTCGGCCGCGCTGAGCGCGCATGGCGCCGTCGGCAGCGCGCTCGGCGGGCTCGGCTCCTCGGCCGCGGCCCGCCACGAGGGCCGCGCGCGGAGGTGGCTGGCGGACGGAATGCGCAGATCGGGCTGGCCGAACTCGGCGATCCACTTGGCCCGCACCTCGTCCGTGCAGAACGGGAGGAGCGCGCGCCCGAGCTCGGCCATGGTGGCGAAGCGCTCGTCGCGGGAGGAGGCCATCGCGCGGAGCACGACGCGCTCGAAGTCCACGGGCAGCTCGGGCACCAAGCTGGAGGGCGCCTCGGGCCTCCCGTGCATGATCTCCGCCATGAGCATGTAGAGCGAGTCGTCGGAGCGGAACGGCAGCACGCCCGTGCACAGCTCGTACAGGGTGACCCCCAGCGAGTATTGGTCCGCCCGGCCGTCGAGCGCGTCGGCGCGCTGCACCTGCTCCGGCGACATGTAGTACGGCGTGCCGAGCACGTGCCCGGCCTCGGTCAGCGCCTTCGACCGAGGGGCGAAGTTCTTGGAGATGCCAAAGTCGAGCAGCACGGGGCGTTCGTCCCCGCGCGCGTCGGTCGCGAGGAAGATGTTCTCGGGCTTGATGTCGCGGTGGATGATGCCCGCGGCGTGCGCGGCCGCCACGGCGGACACGACCGGCAGGGCGAGATCGGCGACGGCGCTCGCCGGGAGGCGACCCTGGCGCGCGAGCAGCGCCGCGAGGGTCTCGCCCTCGAGGTGCTCCATGACGATGTACGGGCGCCCGTCGATCTCGCCCACGTCGGAGACGTCGACGATGTGCGGGTGGCGGAGGGTCGCCGAGGCGCGCGCCTCCGCCATGAACCGCTCCACGTGGGCCTCGCTGAAGACGAACGCGCCGTGCATCACCTTCAGCGCGACGAGGCGCCCGAGCTCGGCGTGGTGCGCGCGGTACACGACCGCCATGCCGCCCTCGCCGAGCGGGGCGTCGATGACGTAGCGCCCGAAGGGCTCGCCGCTCGCGAGCTGGGCTCCGAGCGGGCTCACTCGAGCACCCCGGCGCGCTCGAGCTCGACCTCGATGAGGGCGTCCATGCGCCGCAGGCGCCGGGTCACGTCGCGGATGACGGCCCAGGTCACGGCCGCCGCGGCGCTAGGCGAGTGCGCGCGCAGGATCTCGAGGCCGTCGCGATCGAGCTCGTAGTAGGTCGCCGAGGTGATCGCGCGCACCGACGCGGAGCGCGGGGCGGCGTCGAGGAAGGCCATCTCGCCGATGACCTCGCCGGGCCCCATGCGGTTGATCTCGCGCTCCTCGGCGCTGCGCTCGCGGACCGTGGCCGCGAACGCCCCCTCCGCCACGAGGAGCATCGACGCGCCGGGGTCGCCCTGGCGGAAGAGCCACGCGCCGGCGTCGCACACGCGCACGCGCAGGCACACGGCGAGCGCGGCGAGCTCCTGCTCGTCGAGGCGACGAAACAGCGGGGTGCGACGGAGGACCTCCTTGTCGGCACGCAGGTGCATGAGCTGTCGAGGCTATCACTCGCCGGGGCGCGCGCGCACGCATCGCCTCGGGCCTCGCAAAAGCCTCGAATTTGTCAGCCGGAGGTGCCGGGAGGCGCGGTGACCTCCCCGGCCCAAGCCCGCACCGCGGCCCTCACGCGGGCCTGCACCTCGGGCGGGACGGCGCGCGTGCCGACGTGGCGACACGCGAGGAGGGCCCGGCGGAGCGCGTCGCACGCGCTCGCGCACGCGGGGCAGGTGGTGAGGTGGGCTTCCATCGCGGCGCAGTCGCCCTGGCTGAGGTCGCCCTCGAGCTTCCGCGACCACATCGCGGACACGTCGGGGCAGGTCGCGGGCTTTGCCTCGGTGAGCGTGGGCGCCTCGAGCAGCGGCCGCAGCTCGCGTCGGAGCGCCTCGCGCGCGCGGTGGAGGCGGCTCTTCACCGCGTCGACCGACACCCCGAGGGCCTCGGCGGTCTCGGGGGCCGTGAGGCCCTCCACGTCCCGGAGCATCACGACCTCGCGGTGCTCCTCGGGGAGGGCGTCGAGCGCGCGGCCGAGCGCCTCGCCCAGCTCGTGGTCGGCGGTCTCCGCCTCGGGGCTCCGGCCCGCGTGCGGCTCCTCGGCCATGCGGTCATCGCTGACCGGGGGCTGGTTCTTCAGGCCGCGGCGACGGCGCGCGCAGGCGCTCCGCGTGAGCGCGAAGACCCAGCTCGTGAGCGAGGCGCGCCCCTCGAACTCGGCGAGGTGCTTCGTGACGCTGAGCAGCGTGTCTTGGAGCACGTCGTCGGCGTCGTGGGCGTTTCGGCACATGCGCAGGCCGAAGCGGTGGATGGAGGGGGCGACGCTCCCGAGCAGCTCCTCGAGCGCGGCCCGCTCGCCAGCCCGCGCGCGATCGATCAGCGACTGCGATGGCACCATCGGGACTTCTATTGTCGAACTCGGCCGGTGAAGCAAGCGGCGCCTCGCGCTCCGGCGCCGAACCGTCGGAGCATCGAGGTGGCTCTCACGTGAAGGGGCGCCGCACGCGCCCGCCTCGGAGGAGCCCATGACGACCCAAGCCCGCCACGAAGCCACGCCCGCCGCCGCCGCGCCCGCGCCCACGCATGGAAGCCAGCGCCGCCTCGCGCTCGCGTTCGACGCCGCCGTCGAGGCGCTCCCCGCCGCCCTGAAGGCCGAGGGCTTCGGGGTGATCACCGAGATCGACCTCGCCGCGACCTTCAAGGCCAAGCTGGGCGTCGACTTCCGCAAGTACCGCATCTTCGGGGCGTGCAACCCGACGCTCGCCCACCGCGCGCTCGGCCACGATCTCTCCGTGGGCGTGCTCTTGCCCTGCAACGTGGTGCTCTACGAGGGCGACGACGGCGTCGTCACCGTGGGCGCGGTCGATCCCACGCAGACCCTCGGCGGCGGGGCCGACGACCCGGAGCTCGCCGCGCTCGCGCGCGACGTGGGCGAGCGGCTCTCCCGGGCCCTCGCCGCGCTCGCCGCGGCCTAACGCGTCACTCGCCATCGAGGAAGCCCTCCCCGGTGGCCACGATCCGCTCGGCGCGCGCGCGCGCCTCCGCGGGCCACGGCTCGGTGACGCACTCGAACCGGCCATAGTCGAAGGGCTCGCCCGGCGCGCGGGCGACCTGCAAGATTCGCTCACGGAGCCCCTCGCGCAAGAGCTCGAGCGCGCGGTGGTGACAGTAAGGGTTGTTGCCTATGCGTCCGAAGAGGACGTGGGCAGTCCATGAGCAGCCCCCGAGGCACGCCTCGGCGTAGTAGCAAGTCGCGCAATAGCCCCACAGCGACTCCACACCACGGCCGCGGTTGAATTGCAGCGGCGCCGCGCGCTCCCACACGTCGCGCAAGGGGGCGTCGCGCACGCTCCCGCCCACGTAGTCGCGCGAGGGGAGCGACGGACACCCCTTGATCGCGCCGTCGGCCTCGATGCCCATCCCGAGGACACCCGCGCTGCACGGCGCCCGGTGCGCCTCCGGCCGCAGCTCGTGCTCGTGCGGCCCGAAATACCCGATGTCGTTGCCCGGAAAGACGCCCACGCCGCGCGCCTTCGCGCGCCGCGCGATGCGCGCGAGCATGGGCAGCACCTCGAGGACGCTGTACGGCTCGAGGAGCAGCTCGGGGTGGTCGGCGGCGCGCCCCATGGGCACGGTCATCGACACCTGCCACGCGCACACCCCCCGGTCGAGGAGCACGTCGAACATCGGCTCGATCTCGCGCAGCGCGGGGCGCGCGATCTGCGTGTTCGCCGAGACGCGCAGCCCCGCCGCGTGGGCGTGCTCGATCGCGGCGAGCGCGCTCGCGTAGCTGCCGGAGCGCCCGCGGAGGACGTCATGGGTGGCCTCGCAGGCGTCGACCGACACGCTGAGGGTGGTCACGCCGGCCTCCTTCGCGAGGCGCGCGCGCTCACGCGTGAGCCCGCGCCCGCCGGTGAGGAGCCCCACCTCGACCCCGCGCGCGTGGAGCGCGGCGATGACGTCGAGCCACCCCTCGTGGAGGTACGCCTCGCCGCCGATGAGCGTGACCTCCCGCGCGCCGAGGTCGGCGATCTGCTCGGCGAGCGCGAGGGCCTCCGGCGTGGTGAGCTCGCCGGGCCTCGCCTTGCCCGCGCGCGAGCCGCAGTGCTGGCACGCGAGATCGCACTTGAGCGTGAGCTCCCACACGACATAACCAGGGCGCGCGGCGCGATCGGCCGGGCTCGCGGCGGCGGCGAGGGGCAGGTGCCGTCGCGGCGCGGGCGCGCTCGGCAGGAGCGGGAGGCGCGCGAGGCCCGACGCCGGGGGAGACGC
>DAORJJ010000493.1:0-5365 GCA_035439005.1 Polyangiaceae bacterium
TGGCCGTCGACACCGAGAGCGCCTCGGAGAGGTCGATCGAGCGGCGCGAGCTCGAGAGCGACATCGCGAGCTCGTCGGCGGGGATGGAGGGCAGCGCCTCGAGGCGCGCGAGCTTGGCGGCGCGCTTCGCGAGGTCCTTCTCGGCGAGGCGCTCGACCCAGCCGCCCACGACCGACGGGTTCGCGAGCTGCACCACCTGCTCGATCGCGAGCGCCATCTCGCGCGCCGTGCGGAAGCGCTGCGAGGGCTCCCGCGCGAGGCCGCGGAGCACGATCGCGTCGACCTCGGGCGGGCACGGCACGTGCGCGCTCGGGGGATCGACCTTGCCGCGCAGGATGAGGCCGACGATCTCGTGATCGTAGTCGGCGTCGAAGAGCCGCTGCCCGACGAGCGCCTCCCAGAACACGAGGGAGGCCGCGTAGATGTCGGTCTCGACCGTCGCCTGGAGGCCGTGGAGCTGCTCGGGCGCGAGGTAGGGGACCTTGCCCTTCACCATGCCGGCCTGGGTGGCCTCGGAGCTGGTCTTGGCCTTCGCGATGCCGAAGTCGATGACGCGGGTCACCCCGTCGGCGCCGACGATCACGTTGTGGGGCGAGATGTCGCGGTGGACGATGTTGAGCGGCATCCCGCGGTCGTCCTTGGCCTCGTGCGCGGCGTGCAGCCCGTGGAGCATGCCGGTCATGATGGAGGCGCAGACGCCGAGCGGGATGGTCTCGCCCTGCTGGTCCGACACGCGGATGAGCCGCGCGAGGGCCTGGCCGTGCACGTACTCCATCGCGAGGAGCACCTCGTCCTCGAGCTCCATCACGTCGATCGGCGAGACCACGTTCGGGTGGCGGATGCGCGCGGCGAGGCGGGCCTCGTCGAGGATCATCGTGCGGAAGTCGGGGTCGGAGGCGAACTGCGGGTGGAGGCGCTTCACCGCCACCGACTTCGCGAACCCGCCGGTGCCCTCCATGCGCGCGAAGTACACCGCCGCCATGCCGCCCGCGGCGATCTCGCCGCAGAGCGTGTAGCGCCCCAGGGTGAGGACGGCGTCGCGTGCGCTGGTGCTTCCGGCTGACAAAGCTGAGGACTCCCGAGGCCCGAGGCCCCCCCTTCGATGGTACCAGGGAGCCCGCGCGCGCGCGGAGAAACCCGCGGAAGTACGGCGCGCCCCAAGTTCTTGGGCGGATCATTTTCGCGCGATGTGCGCGGTGTACTTACGAAGGCGCGGGAGCGGCTCCGGGGTTTGGGCGGAGGACTGTCGAGTACTGCGCGTGCGAAGCCTTCGGCGCAGCCGAACCCCGCACGGAGTCCGGGCGCGCAGTACTAGAAGCGGCCGGTGAGGCCGATGGAGCCGAGCCCAAGCATGGGCGCGAGGTGCAGGCGCGGCGCCTCGGAGGTGGTCTTCTGCACGTCGGTGATCGTGCGCCGCAGGAGCGCGCGGTTGTACCGGTTCGCGTAGAGCACCGCGTCGTGCTCGGTGAGGAGGTGCTCGGTGGTGGCGCCGTCGCCCTTGAAGGCCTCGGCGAGAAACCAGATGCCCAAGCCCACGGTGCCCACCGCGCCGACGCCCGCCATGATGACGCTGGGGAAGTTCGTGGTGTCCCGCGTTTTGTCGAAGAGGTCCTCCTGGATGATCTCACCGCGCGCGTCGCGAGGCCTGCAGTCCGTCTCCACGTTCGACGACACCGTGGAGCCCCCGAAGGTCTTCACGTCGTCCACGCCGCACGCGCGGCTCAGGGTGAGAAAGCCGTAGATGCCCATGAGCGCGGAGGCGCCGGTGAGCGCGCCGGCGGTGTAGAACGACACCTTGTTGCGGCGGGTCTCCACGTCGTCGAGGTCGCTCGCGCCCGTGACCGCGCGGTAGCGGCGCACGAACTCGTTCTCCTTCATCGGGCCGTCTTTGTCGGTCGTGAAGACGAAGCTGCCGCCGCTGGTCTTCACGTCGAGCTTCTCCCGATCGTAAAGCTTCTTGACCGTCTCGGGCACGCCCGCCTCGGTGATGCCGGCGGCGTGCGCGACGCCGAGCGCGCCGAGCGCCTCGCCCTTCTTCGGATCGGTGACCGTGACGACCGCGGCGAGCCAGCCCTTCACCTTGCGCTTGTGCAGCACCTTCACGCGCGCGCCGCCCGCCGCGCTGCCCACCGACATCACGTCGACCTGCGCGCTGCCCGAGGCCTCTTCGCCCGTGGCGTACTCGCCCTCGCCGTAGACGAGCGCGCTCACGTAGCCGTAGCCGCAGCCCTTCGCCGCGCAGCACGCGTTGTACTCGGCGGTGTCTTGGCGCGAGACGCGCTTCGAGGTCTCGAGTTTGTACACGAAGTGCGTCGCGCGCTCCGCGTCGCCGGAGAAGCCGAAGGCGCCGAGCATCGCGCGGGCCTTGCCCTGCACCGTCAGGTCTTGGGCGTCCTCGAAGGAGTTGGAGGTGGGGCTCGTGCGGGGCTCGGAGAGCTTGTCGGCGCACGGGTTCGCGCGGGCGGTCTCCTCGAGCGAGCGCCCCGGCGCCGGCGGCTCGGGCAAGATGCGCCCGAGGATCGAGTCGTCCTCCGACGGCAGGGGCACGAGCACGTACGACGCCCCGAGCGGGTTCGCGTCGGCGCCACCGCCCGCGCCCGCGGACTGCGGGTTTCGAGGCGTGGCCGGAGGCGTGCACGCCGCGGCGAGCAGCGCGAGCGGCAGAGCAGCGAGAGCGAGACGGTGGCGGGTCATTGGCACTTCCCCGCGAAGCAGCTCTCGCTCGGGACGCACGGCTTGTTGCAGCCGCCGCAGTGCGCGTCGTCGCTCCGGGTGTCGACACATGTGCCGTTGCACACCGTGGGCTCGAAGGCCGAGCACTTGACGCCGGCGTCCCCGCCGGCCGGCGTGGTGCCCGAGGTCGCGGGCGTCGCCGTGCCGCCGAGCTTCGGGCAGAGCTTCGCCTTCTCGACCGCGAGGACACAGGTGTTGGAGTTGTTGTCGCAAGTCGTCCAGTCCGGGCCGAGCTCGGCGCAGTTGGTCACGCGGCTGCTGCAGGCGGCGGAGGAGAGGGAAGCCACGATGGGCACGACGAGCACGGCCAGAGGGAGGAGCGAAGACAGCACACGAACCCGCATGGGCCGACACTCTTTCACGCCGCCTCGTGCGCACAAAACAAAACCGGCTCGGGTGCGCGTCTCGCGCGCGTCCCGAGCCGGCCGCGGCGGTTGGCGTCAGAAGCCGTACTGGATGCCGACCTCGGGCGAGATAGCCGGGAGCACGCCGTTGCCGAGCGCGAGCGCCATGCGGAGCCCGAGCGGGATCGCGAGGCGCGGGCCCATGTGGAGGCGCACGCCGCCGCCGAAGCCGATGAAGCCGGGGCCGCCGAGGTACCAGGCGTCGACCGGGCGGTTGGTCTTCTTGCCGGCCGCGTCGATCTCGCTCACCGTGACCCCGACGCGGGCGTCCCAGTTGGAGATGCCGGCGCCGAAGAACGCGTACGGGGTGATGCCCGACTCCTTCTCGAGGCCCTGGCCGAAGAGGTAGGTGCCGCGCGCCTCGAGGTGGATGGGCGCCGAGAAGCCCTTGCCGTCGACGTGGCCCTCCGCGCCGGGGTAGGTGTTGACGACGAGGCCGACGCGCGCGCCGATGAGGATGTTGCGGGTGACGCCGTAGTCCGCGGAGGCGAGGATGCGGAACGTGGACGGCGCGAGCCCGCCCTGCACCTTGTCGTTCTTGGAGCGGAACTCGATCGAGTAGTTCTGCTTCAGCGACTCCGGATCGCTCGTCGGCCGGTTCGGGTAGTCCGCGCTGCCGTCGATGCAGTAGTAGCCGGTCGCGTTCACCGGGAGGCCGCCGCGATCGGTGTCGCTCGCGTCGGTCGGGTGGATCTTGCACACGTCGTCGCCCGAGGGCACGAAGGAGAAGTCGAACCCGAGCTGGAGGCCCGCCCAGAACTTGCGGTACTTGGGCTTGGCGCCCTCCGGCGCGGTGCAGACGCCCTTGTCGAGGGGGTCGGCGCCCTTGTCCTTCTTGCACTGCTGGCTCTGGCAGTCGCCGTCGTCGAGGCACGCCTCGCCCTCGGCCTTGCCGGACGGGCCGGTGTCGGGGCCCTTCGGCTTCTTGCAGCCCGGGAAGTCGGGCGGGCAGTCGCCGGTGTCGGCGCACTGCGTGGGCGCGGGCTGGTTCGGCAGGTGCGGGGGCTCGGCGACCGGCTGGGCCTTGATGCCCACCTTGTACGGCTCGTTGCGGCTGCCGGCGGTGGCGACGGGGTCGTTTTCCGCGTTGAAGCCTTGGATATAATAGAGGAAATCGCCGGTCTGCACGTCGCCGCACGGCGACTGCCCGCCCCAGCCCTTCTCGCCCATCTTCTGCAGTTCGAACTGCTTGAAGTCGGTCATGCCGAAGGCCTTGTACCGAGCAATCACCTTGACGAGCTTCTCCTCGCCTGCGTACTCCGCGTACACCGGCACGGACGTGCGCACGTGCTGCGCCGGCACCGGGACGTGGATGAAGTCGCCCGAGGGGCCCTTCGTGGGGCCGGGGCCGGGGCCAGGGCCCGGGCCGGGGGCGCCGCCCTTCTTGGCGGCCTCGAAGACGGCCGTGATTTCCTTGGTGGCCACGTCCTTGTCGAGCGCGATCGCGGGGTCGAGCTTGAGCGCCTCGACGAACGCCGCCTGCCCGGCCACCTTGTCGTTCAGGCCGCCGACCTGCACGACGCCGAGGTCGCGCTGCAGCTGCGCGCGGATCGCGGGCGAGCACTTGTCGGTGCCGCAGGAGGCCAGCGCCTTCTCGAGCTTCTCCTTCGCCTTCGCGAACTCGGTGACGAGGTAGTCTTCCTCCATCGCCTTCTTCTGGAGGGCCTTCGCAGCCGCCTCGACCTTGGCGTTCTGCGCGTGGGCGGGGACCTCGAACGCGGCGACGAGCAGGCCGAGGCTGAGCGCGGTGGTGACGAGGAGCGAGCGAGTACGGCTTTCCAATTCAAAACTCCCGTGAATGGAGGGGGCTTTACAACGATTCCGGCCCGCGAGGCGAGGAAAGTGTGACGGCGTCGTTAGCATCGCTCAATCCGCTCGCCCGAGTACACTAAACCGATGGAGCGACGCGCCGCGAGCCCCCACCCGCCGAGACGCCTGGCGCCGCGGTCCCTCCTGGCGGCCCTAGGGCTCTCCGTCGCCGCGTCCGCGGGGGCCTGCGGTGCCGAGCCGCCCCTCGCCGCGGACGACGCCGGCGCCGACGCGCCGCTTGGGGAGGCGAGCCCCCCCGCGAGCACGAGCCCCCCGCCGACCCCGACGCCCGACGCCGGCCCCGACGCGGCCGACGACGCCTCGCCTTTGGACGCCGCCCCCGACGCGCCCGTCCCCGACGCGCCCGTCCCCGTCGACCTCTCCAAGCAGCTCGGCATCTCGCAGGAGGAGGCCAAGGC
>DAORJJ010000494.1:0-5287 GCA_035439005.1 Polyangiaceae bacterium
AGAAAGCACCTCGCCGCTTCGCGGCTCGGTCCGATCTTCTTCACGGCGCACCATCCGACGAGGGTACCTCGGCGGCGCGGCGTTCGTGCGAACCCTGCGTGCCCAGACACTTCACGCGCCGGGGATCCGCGTAGCCAACGAGCACGCCTTCGCGTGACGGCCGGCGAGGACTTGAAGAGCCGCTTTCGAGAGTTGAACTCGAGACCTACGGTTTACGAAACCGTTGCTCTACCACTGAGCTAAAGCGGCTGAAAGAGGCCGTGGGAGTACCCGGCGCGGCTCGCGTCGTCAAGTAGTTTCGATGCGAGCGCGCGCGCCGCGGGTCCTCGCGCGGATCCCGCGGGGCTCGAGCGCACGCTCCGCGGCGCCGCGGCCCCGTCGCGCCGGTCGCGACACACCGCGGCACATGGCACAAACGGCACAGCTTTGGACGAACGGCTCGCCCGATCGGGCCATTTTTAGGCGCAACTCTTAGGTTGGCACACCGCCTGCTTTTAGGGCCAGTATGAGCCGCCCCCTTGTCTCCGCCCGGATCTCCGCCCCCGTCTCCGCCGTCCTGGCCGCCCTCGCGTTCGCCTCGCTTGCGGCGGGCTGCGGAGGCGCCGTCGCGGACGAAGGAGGCCCACCCGGCGTCGACGCCCCCCCGCCACAGAACACGCGCTTCGCACTCCGGGTGGACGGCAAGCCCGTCGGGCTCGGACCTGCCACCGGCTCGAGGTTCGAGCTCACCCGCGACGGCGCGGGGTCGTCGTTCATCACCGTGACCGCCGACGAGACCCCGCGGACCGGTGACGCCATCCGCACCGCCGGCGTCACCCTCTTCGAGCCCTTCAAGCGCGGCTCGTTCGACTGCACCCCCAGCCCCTCGGGCGCGACGCCGACCTCCGCCGGCGCCGCGCTCTCGCCCGGCCCCTTCTTCGGGTTCACGCCCACGCTCCGGGACTGCGTGGTGGTCGTGGAGTACGTCTCGCCCGAGCGCGACCGGGTCGTCGGGCGCTTCTCGGCGAACGGGCTCGCCCCGGCCGACAGCAGCCTCTCGGGCAAGGTCTCCGTCGTCGAGGGCGAGTTCGACGTCGAGGTGAAGCCGGTCCGCGTCGGCCCTGGCCGCTGACGCGGCGCCTCAGGCCGCGTCGCTGCGGCGGGCGCGCTCGGCCACGCGGACGGCGCAGAGGCGGCTCAGCGCCATGATGCTGTGCTGCGGGTTGACGCCGAGGTTCGTGGGGAAGACGCTCGAGTCGACCACCCAGAAGTTCGAGGTGCCGTGCACGCCGAAGCTCCTGTCGACGACGGAGGTCGCGGGGCTCGGGCCCATGCGCGCCGCGCCGAAGAGGTGCGTGGCGATGAACGAGTACGCGCGCGGGTCGAGCGGCCCCTCGCGGAGAAACCGGACGTCGTCGGGGCCGCGGAGCGTGAAGGGCACGCCGTGGATGCCCGGCCACACCTCCCGCGCGCCCGCGTCGAACAGCAGCTCGGCGATGGTGGCGAGCGCCTTCCGGACGACGCGCACGTCGTCTTCCGTGGGTGTGTACGCGATGTGGTCGTTGCCGAAGAGATCGCGCGAGACGCGCCCCTCGGCCCGCGCTCGGAACTGCGCGACCCACACCGCGATGTCGTCGAGCCGGTCGAGGCGCTGCATGAGGTCGAGGCCGACGCCGGGCATGCGCGCGGCCGCGAGCTCGGGCGGCATGGAGATGGTCTCGAGCTTGAAGCGGTCGGTGCTGCGAAAGTGAATGCTCTCGGCGCCTTGCGTGGCGCCGAAGCTCATGTGGATGGGGCGATCGAAGAGCCCGCCGAGGCCCACCCCGGGGTGCGCCTGGAAGTGGCGCCCGAGCGCCCGGGCGCGCACACCGGAGCGGTGGAGGATGTTGGGGGTCTGCACCGTGCTCGCCGCGACGAGCACGCCGAGGCGCGCACGGAGGCGCACGCGGCCGCCGCCCGCCGCCCGGCCCACCACGCCGACCGCGCGACCGCCGCGGACCTCGACCCGCTCGACCTTGCACGACGTGTGGATGCGCGCGCCGAGCCGCAGCGCCCAGGGCACGTAAGTGACGCTCATGCCCTGCTTCTTGGCCTTCGGGCACCCCTGAAGACAGCGGCCGGAGCCCTCGCAGCCCGCGTCGTAGCGCCGCATGGGCGCCGCCGCGTAGCCGCGCTTCGCGCACGCCTCCAGGAAGAGGCGGTTGTTCTCGCCGAGCACCTCCTCCGGCGCCGAGCGGACCGAGAGATCACGCTCGAGCGCGTCGAAGTGGGGGGCGAGGTCCTCCTCGGTGATGGAGACGCCGAAGTCCTTGGACCACTCGTCGAGCACGTCGCCCGGGATGCGCCAGGCGATGGCCGAGTTGATGAGCGTGCTGCCGCCCACCGCGCGGCCCTGGAGCACCGGGATGATCGTGCGGCCCTGGGCGACCTGCATGCCGCGGTCGCGGACCGCGCGCGTGAAGACGTGGTCGACGTCGCGCTGCACCTCGCGGGTGCGGATCCAGGGTCCCTCCTCCACGAGCCCGACCGAGAACCCGCGCTCGGCGAGGGCGTGGGCGGCGACCGCGCCCGCGGCGCCGGTGCCGACGACCACGAAGTCGAAATCGTCAGCGAAGTCGCGGCGAAGGGTGTCGCCGTCGACCACCTGGGAGTCGTGCCCCTCGTCCGGGAAGGTGTCAGGCGGCGTGCTCATCGTGCTCATGCTGCGGGTGCTCCGTGGAGGCATCGAGGGACGGGTCGCTGGACGGGCCCGAGGACAGGTCGGTGGACGGATCGCTGGAGGTCGTGGGAGCGCGCGGGGAGCGCGCGGGCGGGGCGATCGTGCGGAGGGCCACGAGGCCGTCGCCGCTCGGCGCGCGAGGCCGCGACCGCGACGTCGTGAGGCGGCGCCGCACGACGTCGTGGGCGCAGTAGACCTGCCCGGCCTGGGCCTTCATGAGGAAGGCGAGCTGACGGAGCAGGTAGTGGCGGCTCCGGATCATGCCGAGGAGCACGCCCTCACGCTCCTCGACCGTGAGCCCGCCGAGCGTGCGCAGGCGCCCCAGCACCACGACGGGCGCGATGAGCGCGACGACCCACAAGGCGGCGCGGAGCGTGAGGTGGTGGTCGAACCGCGCCTCGGCGCAGAGGCGCGCGTAGAAGCGGGCGGGCTCGAGCGACGTGATGGCCACGGGGTACGGCCCGCGCGGGGGCTCGGGGAAGAGGGCCGCGCAGATCCACGTGAACCACTGCGCCTCGACGCGCGTGAGGGGGGCGACGGCCAGGGCCTCGCCCGAGCCCTCGGGCGCGGCGACCGTGGCGGGTGCGGCGCTCATGACTTCTTCTTTCCCTTCGACCCCTTGGCGGGGGCCTCGGGGGCGTGGCGCTCCAGCCACGCCGCGTCCATCGCCTCGAGCGCGCTGCGTACGGACGTGCGCGCCAGCTCCGGGTCCCGCGTGGTGAGGAGCGCGAGCATCGCGTCGTAGAGATCGACGGCCTCGTGGCGGCGATCGTAGAGCTTGGCGACGAGCTCGGGGTGCTCGTCCGGGAAGCGCGCGAACGAGTTGAGGACGAGCTCGAAGCCGACGTTTCCCGCGGCGCGCACGAGCACCCGCTGGAACGCCATGTCGCCCCGGGCGTACGCGAGGGCGTCGTGGAGGCGCGTGGCCTGGTCGTCGCGGATGCGGCGAAGCTCCGCCAGATCGGCCTCGGTGTGGCGCGCGGCCGCCAGCGCGACCGCCTCGGCCGCGAGCACGCGCCGCACCTCCAGCACGTCCTTCACGAGCTTGCGCCACTCGGGATCGCCGGGCGAGAGCGAGCTGATGAGGCTCGGCAGGGTGTCGAGCCCCGCGCGCTCACGCCACGACGTGACGAGGGTGCCCGCCCCGTGGCGCGTGGTGACGAGGCCGAGGGCCTCGAGCCGCGCGAGGGCCGCGCGCAGGGTGAGGCGGTTCACGCCGAGGGCGAGGGCGAGCTCGCGCTCCGACGGGAGGCGGGAGCCAGCGGCGAGCCGGCCGGCGAGGATCTCCGCCTGGAGGCGCTCGGCGACCGCGTCGACGACGCTGGAGCGGGCGATGGGGACGAGGCCGCCGAGGGCGCCGAGGTCCTCTGGCGGGGCCTCGCGCTCGAGGGGAGTGGGAGCGGGGGTCGTGGGGGGTCGGGTTCGCGCCATGGCTGTTGGTTGAACCAGTTAGCCATTACGCACTGGGTGCGCAAGAACTTTCGCACCTGGCCGGCCCCTTTTGCGGCGCGTGGTGGGGGGCGGCCCAGGGCCGGCGCTCGGCGAATTCGACGTCGCGGATCGACCCGGCGTGAACTACCCTCGCCCGGGTGACGCTCATCGATCTGCGCAGCGACACGGTCACGCGGCCCACCGCCGCGATGCGCCAAGCGATGGCCGAGGCCGAGGTCGGGGACGACGTCTACGGCGAGGACCCCACGGTCGAGGCGCTGCAGCGCGAGGTGGCCGAGCTGCTCGGGAAGGAGGCGGCGCTCTTCGTCTCGTCGGGCACGCTCGGCAACCAGCTCGCCATCTCGCTGCTCACCCGACCGGGCGACGAGGTGATCGTCGGCGAGGGCGCCCACGTGGCCTTCTACGAGAGCGGCGCGGCGCCGGCGCTCTCGGGTGTGCAGCTCGCGGTGGCGGGCCAGGGCGGGCTCTTCGGCCCCGACGACCTCGCGGCGCGGGTGCACGCGGCCGACGCGTACTACTGCCCGCGGTCGTCGCTCGTGTGCCTCGAGAACACGCACAACCGCGCGGGAGGCAAGGTCTTTCCGCAGGCCGAGGTGCTCCGCGTGACGGCGCGCGCGCGCGCGCTCGGGCTCCGCCTGCACCTCGACGGCGCCCGCCTCTGGAACGCGGCGGCGCGCTCGGGGCTCTCTGTGGCCGAGCTCTCGGCGCCGTTCGACACTGTGAGCGTGTGCTTCTCGAAGGGCCTCGGCGCGCCCGTCGGCAGCGCGCTGGCCGGGCCGCGCGACCTCCTCGTGGAGGCGCGGCGCACCCGCAAGCGGTGGGGCGGTGGCATGAGGCAGGCCGGCATCCTCGCGGCAGGCGCGCGCCACGCGCTCGCGCACCACCGGGCGCGGCTCTCGCTCGACCACGACCACGCGGCCCTCCTCGCGGAGCTCGTCCGCGCGGCGGCTGCTCCCCTCGCGCCCTCGACGCCCGAGACCAACATCGTGCAGCTCGACACCGGCGCGCTCGCGGCGGCGCTCGTCGCCGACCGGGCGCGCGAGCACGGCGTGCTCGTCGCGGCCTCCGGGCCCCACACGCTCCGCGCGGTGACCCACCTCGACGTCACCACGGACGACATCCGCGCCGCGGCCGCCG
>DAORJJ010000495.1:0-5263 GCA_035439005.1 Polyangiaceae bacterium
ATCGGCACCGACTCGCACACGTGCATGGCGGGCGCGCTCGGATGTTTCGCGTTCGGTGTCGGCTCGACCGACATGGCCAACGCCTGGCTCACGAGGGACGTCCGTGTCACCGTCCCCGAGACCGCTCGGTTCGTCCTCACGGGCAAGCTGTCTCCGGGCGTCTGCGCCAAGGACGTGATGCTCCACATCCTCTCGCAGGAGTTCTTCAAGTCCGGCGCGGGCATCGGCAAGGTGCTCGAGTTCGCGGGGGACGGCGTCCGCGGCCTCTCGCTCGACGAGCGCGCGACCCTCACGAACATGGCGGTCGAGGCGGGGGGCTTCACCGGCATCATCGAGGCCGACGAGGTCGTGGTCGACTACCTCGTCGGTCAGCGCGGCCTCGCGGCCGACGACGTGCGCGCGCGCATCGTGCGGGCCGACCCCGGCGCCACGTACCTCGCGACGTTCGAGGTCGACCTCGGCGCGATCGAGCCCATGGTCGCCACGCCCGGCGATCCCCGCAACGGCGTGCCGCTCGCCCAGCTCGACGCGCGGCACGGCGGCAAGGTGGCCGTGCAGATCGCCTACGGCGGCTCGTGCACCGGCGGCAAGAAGGCCGACATGGACATGTACGCCTCGGTGCTGGGCGCGGCGGCGGCGCGCGGCCTCTCCGTGAAGGAGGGCGTCCACCTCTACCTCCAGTTCGGCTCCCAGGACATTCGCCGCTACGCCGAGGCGAAGGGCTACCTCGAAATCTTCGCCAAGGCTGGCGCGGAGCTCGTCGATCCGTCCTGCGGCGCGTGCATCAAGGCGGGCCCGGGCGTCAGCGACTCGCCCGACCAGGTCACGGTGAGCGCGATCAACCGGAATTTCCCCGGGCGCAGCGGCCCGGGCAAGGTGTACCTCGCCAGCCCGCTGGTGGTCGCCGCCAGCGCGATTTTGGGCTACATCGGCTCTCCCGACGAGCTCGCTGGGCTCGGCTAGCTCACGCGACCGCGAACACCCGAGAAACGCCCCATGACCACCATTCAAGCGAACGCCTTCGTCGTCCTCGACTACGTCCTCAAAGACTCCGAAGGGGAGGTCGTCGATCGCAGCGACGGCGAGGACGGCGAGCCCATCCGCTACGTCCACGGCTACGGCATGCTCGTGCCCGGCCTCGAGGTGCGCCTCAAGGGGCTCGCGAAGGGCGACCAGCGCGACATCCGCGTGCCGGCCGCCGAGGCGTTCGGCGAGCACGACGAGGAGCTCGTCCTCGAGGTCGACCGGGCCGAGTTCCCGGACCCCAAGGTGGTGGCCGTCGGCGACGAGTTCATCGCCGAGTCTCCCGACGGGGACGAGGCGGTCATGCACGTGGTCGAGGTCCGCGACGACGTGGTGGTGGTCGACGCCAACCACCCCCTCGCGGGGACCGACCTCGTGTACTCCGTCACGGTGCGCGAGCTTCGTCCTGCGACGTCCGAGGAGATCGAGGCTGCGGCGCGCGAGCTGGAAGAGGCCGAGGACTCCGCCCACGTGCACGGACCGGACTGCGGTCACGATCCGTCGCTCGTCCAGCTCGGCAAGAAGCTCGACAACTGAGCCCGCCGCGCCCGCGCACGGCCGCGCGTCCTTGCAATTGCGCCCCGGGTTGACTACGGCCTAGGGCTCCCCCCACCGGAAGAGAAGAGCAGCATGAGCAGCAACAAGACCATCAGCCCGAGCGACCTCGACATCCGCGTGCGGGACCGCAACCTCAAGAGCGGCGCCCTGAGCGAGAAGGACCTCGAGCAGTTCCTCTCCGCGCTGCCGGACCTGGCGGACGCCTCGGAGCCCGTCACGCTCGCCCAGCCCGCGCTGGCGGGCGACGACGCGGAGCCGGAGGACGACGACGAGCCGGACGCCTCCGAAGAGCCGAGCTGAGGTCGCCCGTGACCGAGGAAAAAGACGCCGAGCTCCCGCTCATCGATCTGCCCACGTTCATCCTCTCGCTCAGCCACTCAGCCCTGATGCACCTCGGTGAAGCGCCGCACCCCGACGACGGGCGCGTCGAGCGCAACCTCCCCCTCGCCAAGCAGGACATCGATCTGCTCGGCCTCCTGGAGGAGAAGACCCGGGGGAACCTCACCGGGGACGAAGAGCGCCTCCTCTCGCAGGTGCTCTTCGACGTGCGGATGCGGTACGTCGAGCTCGTGAAGAAGTAGCGCGCGGCGTCGCGCGCCGTGGTGTGCCAGGTATTTCGTGCGGCTTCTGCGCGCGAAACGTACTACTGTGCGCGCTGAAGCAATGTCCGTGTCGTCGTCCGAGACCCCCGGGAGCGGGGAGGAGTCGTCGCGTGGCATGGTCGCCGCGGAGGAGCTCCCGGATGACCGCGCCCGCTACGGGGGAGGACACGGGGGAGGACACGGCGGAGAACAAGTCGGTCGCCGGCCGCAGGTACCGACGACTCGGCTGAATACGGAGCCAGCGAACGCGTCAAACGCCAAGTTAGCCCGCATCAAGGAAGCCGAGGAAGACCGTGCGTTCATCGCGAGAGCCCAGCAGGGTGACAGGGAAGCGTTCCGACGCCTCGTCGAGCGCCACCAGCGCCGCGCGTTCGCGATCGCGCTGTCCCTCGTGCGCGACGAGAACGACGCTCGTGAGCTCGTCCAAGACGCCTTCCTGCGCGTCTACAAGGGCCTGGGCACGTTCCAGGGCGGCTCGTCGTTCTTCACCTGGCTCTACCGCATCATCACGAACCTCTCGATCGATCTCATCCGCAAGCCCGGGCGCCAGCTCGTGGAGCTCGAGCCGGCCCGCGTCGACGCCGAAGAGGCCGCGGACGGCGCCTTCCCTCTCGTCGCGCACATCGACGGCGCCGATCCTGCAGAGGTCGTACGCCGCCGCGAGATCGCCGCGCGGGTGCAGACCGCGCTCGACGCCCTGCCGCCGTACCATCGGGGGGTCATCGTGATGCGCGAGATTGAGGGCCTCAGCTACGAGGAGATGGCGCAGGCGATGAACGTGTCCAAGGGCACGATCATGAGCCGGCTCTTCCACGCCAGGCAGAAGCTGCAGCGCGCGCTGGCCGACTGCTACGCCGAGCAGGTTGACGGCGTCGAGCGGGTCCGCGGCGTCGTCGAAGCCGACGCGGGGGACGCGGGGGACGCGCCCGACGCCACCGACGGAGGTCGAGCATGAGCCTCTCCCACGAGCAGTACCTGCTCCTCTCCGCCCTCGCCGACGGCGAGCTTGGCGACGACGAGCACGAGGCCGCGGTCGCCCTGCTGGCGGAGTCTGCCGACGCCCGCACCTTCACGGAGTCGCTCGCCTTGCTCGGCCAGGCCGTCCAGGCGGCCGGGGCGCTCGAGCCGGCGCCGTCCGTCGAGCTCGTCGACGCCATCATGGCGCGCCTCCCGACCGAGGCCGCCGCGGGCGAGACCCTCGCCTCCCCACCCGCGGCGCAGGCTGCGCCCGTGCGCTCGCTCGCGGAGGCACGCGCTCGCCGCGCGCGGGCCTCTCAATTCGCGGTCGCCGTCGGCGCGCTGGCCATCGCCGCCGCCAGCCTGTTCTACGCGCGCGCCCGCCACGAGGCGCCGTCCGTCGGCCCGGTCGCGCTGGCGACGCCCTCGGCGGTCGAGCCCGTCGGCGCCGAGAAGGGCGTGGAGGTCCGGGCGATCGACTCGGACGAGACCAGCCAGGTGTCGGTCTTCTACTTGCCGGCGGGGGCCAACATGTCCTCGAGTGTCGTGGTCTGGATCGACGATAAGGGAGCCCCGTGATGCGCGTGTTGACCCGAAGGCACCTGGTCTCTGTTGCGCTCTTCGGCGCCGCCGTCGTCGGCACCGGCGCGCTGGTGCGCGGCGCGCGCGCCGAGGGAGCGCCGAAGGTTCGCGTCGAGGTGATGGTCATCCACGCGACGAAGGGGCCCGAGCCCGGGTCGTACGATCCCCGCATCGGCGACGTGTCCCGCCTGAAGGTGCCACCGTTCAGCGCCTTCAACACCTACCGGCTCCTCGACAAGAAGGACCTCGAGCTCGAGAGCGGCAAGAGCGCACCCGTGAAGCTGCCAAACGGGCGCGATCTGCTCGTGGCGTACTCCGGGCTCACCGCGGACCACCGGCACGACCTGTCGGCCTCGATAAGCCAGGCCGGCGGCGCGTCGTACCTGAAGTTGCTCCGCGTGTCGGCCTCGGTCGGTCAGACCTTCTTCGTCGCGGGGCAGTCGTTCCAGGGCGGAAACCTGGTGCTCGCGATCACGCTCCGCTGAGCGCCGAGCGGGGCCCGCCGTCGGAATCGCCCGCCCCGTCGCGGCGTATCCACAGCTGGAGATTGGCCCGCGGCGTCGTCGTCGTGGTACGAACCGGGCAGTTCGCATGAAGAAGGCCGAGTCAGTCGTCGTCGAGATCCCCGAGCACGACGGCCCACCGTGGTCACGGGTCGGGGTCATCGCGGCCGTCGGGCTCGTCGTAGGCATCGCGTGGCCGAAGCTCACCGGGGTCAAGCTCGGGCCCAACGCGCCGTCGGAGAGCGCGGCCGCCCCCGCGACCTCCGCCATGCGCGCGCCAGGGGCGACCCGGGAGGTGGCGCTGGCGGCGACGGCGCCGCTCGCTCCTCCGGGAGCCTCCGCGAAGCCGGGCGCGCCCGCGCCGAGCGCCGTGGCCTCCGCGCCGGCCGCGACGGCGGGGGTGAGCGCGACCGTGGGGCGGGGCGTCGTGCTCTCGTGCAAGACCACGGAGGGCGAGACCCTCAAGACGGGCTGCGGCGCCTCCGGCTTCGACCTCGTCGCCCAGCCGCGCCTGCGCAACCTCGCGCAGTGCACGGCGGCGGCCCACGCGAGCGGCAAGCTCTCGGCGCTCTTCACGCTCGACTACGCGAGCGGGCGCATGGACATGAGCGTGGGCAAGTCGTCCACCGTCAAGGACACCGACGCCTTCCTTGGCTGCATGCGCACCGAGTTCACGGGGGTCGTCCTGAAGGGGCTCCCGCACGCGCACACACGCTACGTCGTCGCGTACGCGGTCACGTTCGGCGCCGCTGCCCCCGGCGACGCGCCCTCGCGCCCCGACGAGGCCGCGGCGCCTGCCGCCGCGTCTGGCTCGGCCCAGGTCACGTGGGAGACGGCGCTCGTGCGTGACGCGCCCAAGTCGGGCGCCGTCGTGGCGCGGCTCCCGCGTGGCACCAAGGTGACCACGTCCGCCTCGCGCGAGGGCTGGTTCAAGATCACCTTCGCCGAGGGCGAGGGCTGGGTCTACCGCGGCGCCATCGGTCGCTAGCAGCCCGTTGATTTACTCCCGTCGGCCCGCCGCCGCCGCATCCCGACCGC
>DAORJJ010000496.1:0-5251 GCA_035439005.1 Polyangiaceae bacterium
CCCACGCGGATACGGTCGCCCAGGCGAGTGATGGCGATCTTGTGGGTCTCGTCCATGACCGTGGAGCGGGGCGCGGCGCCCGCGTCGGCCGGGCTCGTGGTGCTCCCGCACCCGGCGAGGGTGGCGAGGCCGAGGCTTACGAGGCTGGCGAAGGCGAGAGCGGGGCGCATCGGCACGAGCCTAGCCCGGCCGGGGGAGAGAGGCACGAAACCCCTCTCGCCGCCTCCGCGAGCGCGCTCGCGCTCGGCCGCGGCGCACGCTCCGTGACGCGAGGAGGGCCACTCTGGCCGATCCAGGAGCACCGGGACGCCTCGCGGCGGCGGCTCGCGTGGAAAACCCAGTGCCCAGGGACGGAATCGAACCGCCGACACGGGGATTTTCAATCCCCTGCTCTACCAACTGAGCTACCTGGGCGACGCGCGTCGCCGCGAGTCACGAACGCTTCTCTCGCCTGACGCGGCCGGAATGTCAAGAGCGAGTCGCGTCCCTGATTTCGTGGCGCTTTTCCGCGCCGCGAGCGAGTCGCCGCTGGGCGCCGTCGGTGGCGGCGGAGCCCGAGGAAAATGAAAATGCGCCTCGCTATTGAAAACGACTTTCATTGGCGCCATCAGTAAGCTACATCCCATCGCGACGGGCAGCGGCCCGCGGAAGGACCCCTCAGGAGCACCATGAAGAACTCGTCGTCGACGCCCCGCGCTTCTCTCGGCCCTCTCTCGCTCGTCGCCCTCGCGGCGATCGCCCTCGGCGCGGGGCCCGTGAGCCTCGCCGCCTGCGGGGACGCCGCCACGACGCCCGCGGACGCAGGGGTGAGCGCGCCCGACGCGGCGCCCAGCGCGACCGCGAGCACGCCGCCCACGGGCACCTCGTCTTCCGACGCGGCCCCGCCGGACGCCGCGCCGCCGCCGGACGCCGCGCCGCCTCCCCCGGCGCCCATCACGGCCGAGTCGTCGCAGCCCCTCGCGGGCGCGCTGAACCCGTACGGCCTCGCGTGGGGCACCGACGGCCACCTGTATGTCTCGGGCGCCACCCTCGTGGCCGGCGATCGCCAGCTCGCCGTGTGGCGCATCGACAAGACCACCAACAAGCCCGACCCCGCCTTCGGCACGAACGGCGTCGTCACCGTGGCCATCCCGGGCGACGAGACGTCGTACGACCTCGTCGCGCTGAAGGACGGGAGCTTCGTCGTGCAGGCCGTGTCCGACGGCAAGGTGTGGCTCGCCAAGCTCACGAAAGACGCGGGCGGCGCGTACTCGTTCGGCGCGCCGCGCGCGCTCGTGTTCGGGTGGACCGACGCCGAGTTCGCGAGCTGGCCGGTGGCGGGAGCCACGCCGACGTACGCGTCGTGGGGCCTCGCGCTCGACGGCTCGGGCCCGACCGAGAAGGTCGTGGTGTTCGCGTACGGTCCTCCCGCGAAGGTGGCCGCGGGCGCGCAGCGCACCGACAACGACCGGTGGGTGGCGCGCGTGCTCGCGAGCGACCTGTCGCACGACCCCGCGTTCAACGCGGGCAAGCCGTACACGACCGACGTGGACGGCAAGGCCCTCGCCGACGGCGCGCGGCGCGGCATCGTGGAGGCCGACGGGTCGATCGTGAGCGCCGGGTACACCGACTTCGGCGCGGGCGCGGGCGCCAACGTGGTGCTGCTCCGCCTGAAGGCCGACGGCACGCCCGACACCACCTTCGGCTTCGGCTCGAGCACGCCCGGTCAGAGCAAGTTCAACCCCTTCCAGAGCTCCGGTGGGGCGGCGGAGGCCTACGCGGTCGCCAAGCAGTCGAGCGGGCGCTACGTCACGACGGGCTACGGCGCCTCGAACTTCGACACCGCCACGGTCGAGAACGACCTCGTCACGTTCGGAGTCCTGCGCGACAACCTCGATCCGTCGTACGGCAAGCTCGGCGCGTTCGCCGTGCAGAGCGAGAAGGACCCCGCCGCGGGCAAGGGCGCCCGACCGTACCGCGAGAACGGGCGCGACCTCGTCGTCCTGCCCGACGACCGCACGGTGCAGGTGGGCTGCTACGACGACTTCGCGAGCGTGTTCGTCTTCACGAAGAACGGCGCGCTCGACGCGAGCTTCGGCGCCGGCGGCAGGCTCCAGTACACGCACACCGCGCCCTTCTACAAAGTCGCGCTCTCGCCCGACAAGAAGCGCGTCGCGGCGACGGCGGCGACCGTGACCGACGCCGCGCTGCTCGTCACGCTGAAGGTCGGCAGCTGAGCAAGTGGTCGCGGCGCCGAGCGCGAGGTCGTGAACCTGGTTGACGATCGGGCGCGAACGAACGAAGAGAGCGTGCGCGCGCGCCTCGCGCACCCGCAGGCACCCTGAGAAAACGATCATGAGCTCCTCTCGCCAACCTCCCGCGTCTCGCGTGCCCCGGCCGCTCGCCGTCGTGGGCGCGGCGGTGGTCGCTGCGCTCGCGGCGCTCGCCGCGTGCCACGTGACCGAAGATCCGCGCCCGGGGGTCTCCAAGCGGGGGCCGCAGGCGACGCCGGAGCTGCCGCCGCCCATCGACGCGGGCGTCGCGCCCGACGCCGCGGCCCTCCCCGTGGGGCCGCTCGCGTGCGGCGCGCGGCCGTCGTCGACCCCGCCGTTCACGAAGCAGGCGCTCCTCGGCGCCGCCGCGGACTGCGCGGCGTGGCACGCGTGCACCTTCGCGAACGCCGCCAACGTGCTGAGCGTGACGGTCGCGTCCGACGCGAAGGATCGCACCGCCGAGAGCCGCGCGCTCGCGCAGCTCGCCTACCGGCAGGCCATGCTCGCGTGGTCGGGCGTCGAGCTCTTTCAGTTCGGGCCCGTCGCCGAGAAGGTCACGGACAAGTACCACGGCCGCGGCCTGCGGGCGTTCATCCACGCTTGGCCCGGCACGAACCGCTGTCAGGTCGAGACGCAGATCGCGACCAAGGGCTACGCGCAGGGCTTCGACCTCGTGTTCCCGAGCGCGCGAGGGCTCTTCGCGATCGAATACGCGCTGCACTACCCCGGGCGCGACACCTCATGCAGCCCCTCGTCCACCGGCGGCACCGCGTGGGCCGCGCTGTCGCCCGACGCGCTCGCGCAAGCCAAGGGCGAGTACGCCGTCGCGGTCGCGCGCGACGTGTCGACCCGGGCGATCGCGCTGCACGACGTGTGGCTCCCCACCGGCGAGAACTTCAAGCCCAAGCTCGTCGCCGCCGACGGCTACGGCAGCGAGCAAGAGGCGCTCAACGTGGTGGCGTGGTCGCTGCTCTACCCCGAGCTCGAGGTGAAGGACCTGAAGCTCGGCAGCTACGCCGGCTACCAGACCGCCGCGCCCATCCCCGAGAGCCCGTTCGCGCGCCTCGACATCGAGAACGTCCGCGCCAACCTGCGCGGCTTCCGCAGCCTCTTCATGGGATGCGGGCCGGAGGGGGAGGGGCTCGGCTTCGACGACTGGCTCGTGGCGGTGGGCGACGCGGCCCTCGCGCGTGACGTGGCCTCGCTCTTCGCGACGGCGCTCGCCGCGGCCGACGCGTTCCCGCCCTTCCAGCAGGCGACGGAGGCCCAGTTCATCGAGTTCTACCTGAAGGTGCGCCCGCTCGCGAACCTGCTGAAGACGAACTTCTTCGGGTCGGCGAGCTCGGTCAACCTCAAGCTACCCGCGGGGGCCGCCAGTGACACCGACTGAGTCCGTCCTCCACGCCGCGCCCCCTCGCGTCGTCGCGGTCGGCGGGGGAGGGAGCGGCGGGCTCGCGCGCCTCGAGTCCGCGCTGCTCCGGACGGTCGACGCCTCGTGGTTGGCCGCGTACCGCGCGCTCTTCGGGCTCGCCATGGGCGTCTCGATGATGCGCTTCTTGACCTACGGCTGGGTCGACGAGCTCCTCGTATCCCCTCGATATCGCTTCCATTATTGGGGCTTTGAGTGGGTCGAGCCGCTCTCGCGCGGCCACATGCACGCGCTCTTCTGGGCGCTCGCGGCGCTCGGCCTCGCCGTGGGCGCGGGGCTCGCGTACCGGCTCACCGCGCCGCTCTTCGCGCTCGGGCTCACGTACATCCAGCTCATCGACGTCTCCACGTACCTGAACCACTACTACCTCGCGGCGCTGCTCGCGTGGCTGTTCGCGGCGTCGCCCGCGGGCCGCGCGTATTCGGTCGACGCGTGGCTCGCGCGGCGGCTCCGGGGCCGGCGCGGCCCGCCCGAGGCGCCCCAGGTCGCCTTCGCGTGGCACGCCCTGTTCCGCACGCAGATCGCCGTCGTGTACCTGTTCGCGTCGATCGCGAAGGCGCAGCCCGACTGGCTCGTGCACGGCCAGCCGCTCGGCATCTGGCTCGGCGCGAGCACCGATCTGCCGGGGCTCGGGCGGCTCTTCACGCTGCCCGGCGTGCCGCTCGCCATGAGCTGGGCCGGCTTCCTCTACGACGCGACCATCGTGCTCTGGCTCTCGCTGCGGCGCACGCGCCCGTGGGCCTTCGTGGTCCTGCTCACGTTCCACACCCTGACCCGCGCGCTCTTCGACATCGGGATGTTCCCGGTGATCATGACCGTCTCGGCGCTCGTCTTCCTCCCTGCCACGTGGCCGCGCGACGTCGCGCGCTGGGTGCGCGCCCGCTTCGGCCGCCCGTTGCCCGCCGCGGAGACGGCGCCCGCCGACCGCGTGGGCTGGCCTGCGCGCGCCACGTGGCTGCAGCGCCTCGCGCTCGGCCTCGGGCTCGCGTACTGCGTGTTCCAGGTGGCCATGCCGCTCCGCACGTTCCTCTACGGCGGCAACGTGCTCTGGCACGAGCAGGGCATGCGCTTCTCGTGGCGTGTGATGGTGCGCGCGAAGGGGGGCTCGACCACGTTCTTCGTGAGGAGCAAGGCCACCGGGAAGGTCTGGCACGTGACCCCGCGCGCCTACCTCACGCCGTACCAAGAGAACGAGATGTCCGGCCAGCCGGATCTCATCCTCCAGCTCGCGCACACGATCGGGGAGGACTTCGCCCTCCGCGAGGGGCCGGTGGAGGTGCGCGTCGAGGCGATCTCCTCGCTCAACGCGCGCCGCGGCGCGCCCCTCGTGGACCCTAAGGTCGATCTCCTCACCGTCCGCGACGGCCTCGCGCCCGCGCGCTGGATCGCGCCCGCGCCGCCGGGCCCGCCGCCGCCCATTCGCCCCGTGCTCTGAACCACGAAGGACCCTCGGAGCCACGCCATGCCTCGCCGCCGCCTCTCGCTCCTCGCGCGCACCGCGCATCCCGCGCTCGCCGCGCTCGCTTGTCTCGCGGGCCTCGCCGTCGCCCCGCGCGCCTCGGCCGAAGAG
>DAORJJ010000497.1:0-5242 GCA_035439005.1 Polyangiaceae bacterium
CGCCGCGCAGGTGGAGAGCTCGGCCTCCGCGCGCGCGGCGCGGGCCTCGGCGCGCGCGAGCTCCTCGGTCGGCGCGCCGGCCTCCAGCACGGCCAGGTCGACGAACAAGGTGTCGAGCGACGTGCGCGCGCCCTCCAACCGCTCGGCGCGCCGCTCCGCCTCGGCGATCGCGGCCTCGCGCTGCCCCTGCTCCTCGCGCAGCGCGAGCACGCGCTGGGCGCGGGCGCGCGCGCCGAGGCGAGGCTCGCGCTCGATGCGCGTCACGCGGAAGCCGTACGGCTCGGCGACCACGACGTCGCCGTGCGACTCGCCGACGATGGTCTGCGCCCCCACCTCGGCGTCGGGCCGCACGAGGAACACGGTCGCGGCCTCGCGGGGCTTGCCGACGATCGCCCGCAGCGCGTGCTCGGGCGAGTCGACCACGAGCGCGCTGACGAGCGGGCCCAGGGCGGCCTCCTTCCGCGCGGCCTCGCCGAGCTCGAGGTCCTCGTAGCGCAGCGAGAGCAGCTCGCCGTCGAGCTCGTCGCGGAGGCGCAGCAGGTCGGGTTCCTGGCTCCCGCCGGCGTGTCGCTCGATGGCCTCGATCTCGCGGCGCACGCGCTCGCGCTCGGCGCGCAGCCCACGCACGGCGTCGCGGCTAGCGCCGAGCGCCTCGTCGAGCGCCGCGCGTGCGGCGGCGCCCTCGCGCTGCGTGGCGATCGCGTGGGTCGGCCTGCCGGCCGCGGTCAGCGCCTCGGCGAGCCCCTCGGCGAGCGCGCTCGCGCGGGCGTAGCGCTCGGCGGACACGCCGATGGCGGCGGCCCTCGCGGTCGCGTCGGCGCGCTCGTGCTCGAGGGCCAGCGCCCGCACGGTCTGGTCGGCCGCGGCCGCCTCGGCGGCCTGGAAGCCCTCCTCGAGCGGGAGCCGGAGGGCCTCCAGCCGTGCCCCGGCGTCCGGCGCCAGCTCCGCCAGCTCGGGGAAGAGGCGCGCCGCGCGCGCGCGCGCCGCCGCCTGTCGCTCGGCGAGTGAGCGCGCGTCGGTGGCGCGCCGCTCGAGGTCGGGCAGGCGAGCCGCGCGGGCCTCGGCCTCCGCGAGGCGCGCGAGCACCGCCCGCCCCTCGGCGTACGGGTCGTCGCCGGTGGCCCCGTGGGTGAGCGCACGAAGCGCCTCGAGTGCTCGTGAGTGCTCGTCTTTCCTTCGGCTCGCGGTCGCGAGCTCCCGCTCCACGCGCACGCGCGCCTCGTCGAGCGCGGCGAGGCGGCGCGAGGCCTCTTCGAGCAGGCGGGGAGCCTCCGCGGCCTCCGCCGTCGTCGAGAGCAGCTCGGAGGCCTCGGCGAGCGCTTCCCGCTGCTGCCGCGCGGCCTGCGCGCTCACGTGGAGATCTCCGAGCCCGGCCTGGAGATCGGCGAGCCCGCGAGCGGCGCGATCGTAGGCCTCTCGGGCGCGATCGCGCGCCTCGCGGGCCACCTCGCGGCCCCGCACGCTGCGCTCGAGGGTCGCGCGAGCGGCGTCGCCGCGCGTGGTCGCCGCTCCGAGCCCCTCGGTCGCGGCGCGGCTCCTCCCGGAGGCCTCGAGCGCCCGCGCGGTGCGCTCGGCGAGCGACGCCGAGGTCGCCTCGAGCGCGCGCGCCGCGTGGAGGGCCTCGGTCGCGCGGAGCACCTCCAGCCCGAGCGCCTCGGCCTCTTCGCGGAGCCCGCGGGCGGCGAGCTCGGCCTCCGCCGCGGCGAGCTCGGCCTCGCGGGTCGCCGCCTCCGCCTCGCGAGCGGCGGTCTCCACCGCGGCGAGCGTGGCGTCGAGCGTCGCGCGGGCCGCCTCGTACACGGCCGAGAGCTCGCGCTCGAGGACCCGCGCCTCCGCGACCTCCGCCCGGGTGCGGTGGCAAGCGTCGAGGTTGGCGCGCATGTGCGTGAGGGTCTCGCCGAGGCCCGGCTCCTCGCGCAGCAGGAACGACCGCAGCTCCCCCGTGAGCGCGCGCGAGATGCCGCCCGTCATGCTCGTGCGGAGCATCTCGTTCAGCTTCGCGCGGTCCTCGTCGGACGCGAGACGCAGCGGCGTGATGCCGTGGTCGAAGAGCGCCGCGAAGTAGTCCTTCGCCGACGCGAAGACCTCGACGTGGCCGCCGAGGCGCTCGCCCGCCGCCTTCACCTCGCCCATCGTGGGCAGCACGTCGTGCTCCCCGTCGGAGCCGAGCAAGAGGCCCTTCAGGCTGCCCTGCAGGTCCGTGCCGGTCACCAGGAACGGCGTCAGCTCCACGGTGGGCTCGGACTTGCGCGTCAGGCAGACGCCCAGGACGACGCGACGCCCGTGATCGAGCTCGACCTCCAGCGCCGCGAACGACGGGCTCCCGGGCTCGCCGAGCCGGCCGTAGAGGCCCTTGTCGGCGCCCGCGCCGCTGCTCTCTCCGACGCTCGAGAAGCGCAGGCGGGTCATGTCGGGCATCAGCACCACGTACGCGGCCACCATGACGGTGGTCTTCCCCGAGCCGTTCGCGCCCTCCAGCGCGGTGACGCGCGGGTCGAGCTCGTAGCGCTCGTAGAACACGCCCTTCCAGTTGACGAGCGCGAGCGCGGTGGCGCGGGCGCGCCTCATGGGGCGGGCTCCGGCTCCTCCGGATCGCCGCTCGCGTCGTCGTCGTCGCCGTCCTCGGGGTCGTCTCCCTGGCCGTGCGGCGACTCGAGCTCCTCGCCAAGCGCAGCGTCCTCGTCCGGCGGCACCTCTTCGTCGTCGGTGAGCACGACCTCGCCCTCGGACGCCAGCCGGGCGAGCACGACCTCCGGTGGCTCGGCGAGGCGCGCCGGCTCCGCGAACCGGAGCAGCGCGGGGCGGAGCTTCGTGCGCCCGTCGTCGGCGAGGGCGACGAAGCCGAGGGCCGCGAGGCGCCGCACGGCCTCGGTGACCTTCGTGCGCACGCCCTCCTCGGCGACGCGCTCGTCGAGCCGCTTCTTCTGGGGGTTGAACGCGCGCACGAGATCGTCGGTGCCGAGCACGGTCGCGAGCTGCCCGAGCACCTCGTCGCGCCCAACGACGCCCCCTTGCTCGACCGTGCGTGGATCGAGGTAGAGCAGCGCGAGCGCCTGCCCCACCAGCATCTCGGTGGGGCGGAGGTGCCGTCGGCCGAGCTTCTCGGAGGTGGGGAGCAGGTAGAAGTAGCCGTCGGCCTTGTAGACGAGCTCGCAGCCGTAGCGCCGGTAGAGCGGCTCGAGGAGCTCGCGGGCGTCGACGAGAAATGTGTAGAATGCAAGGTCGTCCGCGCCGATGTGCTTGCCGCGGCGCAGCGCGAGATCGACGTCGGGGAAGACGGCCTCGAGGATGACGTCCTCGAGCCTCTCGAAGCGGGTCGTGCTCATCTCTCTCCGACCGCGCGGTCGCGCTCACGCATCAGGGGCCACTCTTCGAGCTCGTAGCCGTCGTCGGTCGGCACCCAAGGGCGCTCGGCGCGGGCGAGGGGCCGGGCGAGGCGTCCGACGGTCTCCGCCACGCGGCCCGCCTCCACGAAGCGCGCGCCCGCCTCGACGTCCCGCGTGGTCACGCGGACGACCTCCGCGAGGGACCGGGCGCCGCCGGCGAGCGCCGCGCTCACCTTGTCCGTGAGGACCTCGCGTGGATCCGGCGGGGGCTCGCGCTCCTCGAGCGCGGCCTCGCGGGGCTTCTTCGGGCGCCGCGCGGGCGGGCCCGGGTCGGGCACGTACGTCCCCTCGCGCAGCAGGGTGGGCGGGGCCTCAATCGCGACGAGCAGCGAGAAGCTGCGGCCGAGCCGGCCGGCGAGCTGGTCGCGCAGGCGCTGGGTCACCGCGCGCGTCGGGTCGAGGCGCACGACGTCGCGCAGGAAGCGGTGGACGTATTGATAGTACTCCGAGAAGCCGCGCTGCCGCGCCGATCCCCAGGACGCGACGCGGTCGATCTGGTCCATCACGGCGCGCGCCGCGGCCTCGGCGGGCGCCGAGCCGGCCGTGGTCGCGATGTCTTGGATGTCCTGCAAGCGCGCCTGCGCCGTGTGGGTGTCGCGCATGAGCACGTCGCCCAGCTCGCGGAGGGTCTTGCCGGTGGACTCGAGCAGCGCCTCGCACCGCTCGACGGCGCCAAACCAGTCCGCCTTCAGCAGCTCGCCCACCTCGTGGCGGAGCTCTTCCTGCTGCACGTCGAAGCCGCGCTGTCGCCGCTGGATGCCCGCCACCAGATCGGCGACCGTCACGCGGAGCGGGGCCGTCACCGTCCCCTCCCACTCTCCCTCGGTGGTGGCCTGGTGCGCGGCGCGCTCGACCGACTCGAGGCTCGCGAGGAGCGTCGTCGTGAGGAGGGGGAGGTTCTCGCGGGTGAGCGCGTCGTCCTCGAGGAAGAACTCGGCGACCGCGGCCCCGAGCCGCGTCAGCGAATACTCGCCGCGCCGGAGGACGCCAGCGTGGTCGACGCGGGCCAGCGTGTGCTGCTCGCGGAGGCGACGGATCGCGTGGGTGGCGCGCGCGCGGCTGCGGCCCTCGGGGGGCGCGTCGGCGAGGGCCGAGACCTCCTCGAACACGTCGTAGAGCTGCGGTTCGTCGAAATTCGAGAGCGCCGAGCGGGCGCCCCGGAGGTAGAGCGCCGCGAGGAACAACAGATCGACGGCGCCGAGGTCGAGCACGGGCCGGCGCCGCGCCAGCGCGGTCAGCGCGGCCAGGGCGTCGCGTTCGGCGACGGGCGGGGCGGCCGCGGGGTCGTGGGCGGGATCGTGAGCGTCGTCGGTCACCCCGTCGAACTATCCGAGATCGCCACGGCAGGACAAGCGGGCTCGCCGGATCCGGACGAAGAGGGGGGAGGCAGCGCGGCGAAGCCCGGTCTCACGGGGCCACTTCGATGAGCGCGGTGAGCGGGGAAGCCGCCGTTCGCGTGGTGCTCTCCGGCCCTGCGGCCTCAGCGGGTGATCGCGAAGACGATCGACGCGAGGACCAAGACGATGCCCACGCCCAGCGCCACGAACGGCCAGAGCGCGGCGCGGCGCTCGACGATCACGGTGGGCACTTGCGCGCGCGGCGGCGGGAGCGGCTCGGCGAAGACCGGAGCGTTTCGGGGCGCGCCCCCCGCGCCTGGCATGAGCGGGATCGTGTTGCCGCGCGATCCGCGGCCCGCGGCGGCCGGGCGCCCGAGTGGGATCGTGTGGTGGGCGGTGCGAGGTGGCGGCGGCGCGCCGTGCGGGAAGCCGGCCTGCCCCGGCGGAGCCGGTCCCGCGGCAGGCGCCTGCGGCGGTTGAGGCGTCACGCCCGAGGTCGCCGGCTGCGCGGCGCGGGCG
>DAORJJ010000498.1:0-5234 GCA_035439005.1 Polyangiaceae bacterium
GCGCCCGAGATCGCCCCGCTTGTGCGCCTCGACGCCGCGATCGTACGCCTCGCGCGCCGCCTGTTGCGCGCCGTCGGCGCGGGCCGCCGAGGCCACGAGCAGTGCCAAGAGGAGAGGCGCGCAGCGAGCTACCCAGGTCACGTCGGCCTACGGTACCATCGACGCGCCCCGCCCGCTCGAAGCATGGCCGCCCTCGACGCTCACCGCCCGCACGTCCGCTCCGCCGCGCACCGCGCGGGTCTCGGGCTCGGCGCGCTCGTCGTCGGCCTCGCCGCCTGCACGTACGACTGGACGGTGGGCACGGGCGCGGCGCCCGCCACCGGCAGCGCGTGTGCGGAGGCGGCGAACTGCGCGTGCAACGCGGGGGCGTGCACGGCGGCCTGCACGAAGGGCGGCTGCGAGCTCGTGTGCGGCCCGGGCGACCGCTGCGCGTACGACTGCTCCGGGCGTGACTGCGACTTCGTCGGGCAGCCGGGCTCGACCCTGACGACGACGTGCTCCGGCGGTGGCTGCCTGACCGAGTGCAACCCGGGCGCAAAATGCGTAAACTCCTGCTCGGGGGGGAAGTGTACGTTCAAGTGTGCTCCTGGCACCTGCACGAACACCTGCACCGGCGGGTCGTGCGTGGACGTCGCCCTGTAGCTAGCTACGTAGCCAGGGGATCTGCCCCGCCTCGCCATGGGACGAGAGGAGTCGCGATGACCGGTTCGAGCGAGCGACAGGCCCCTGCGGGCACCCCCGACGGAGCGCGAACGAGCGCACGCGGGGCCGAAGAGGCCGACGTGGTGATCGTGGGCGCGGGCCACAACGGCCTCGTGTGTGCGCTGCTGCTCGCGCGCGCGGGCCTGCGCGTGAGGGTGCTCGAGGACAAGCGCGTGGTGGGCGGCGCTTGCCGCACCGAGCGCCCCTTTCAGCGCGCGGAGGCGAAGGACCTGGCCATCTCGAGCGGCGCGTACCTGCTCGGCCTCGTGCCACCGGAGCTGCTCGCGAAGCTCGAGATCGCGCTCCCGCTGCGGCGGCGCGATCCGCACTATTTCCTGCCGACCACCACGGGGAAGTACCTGCTCCTCGGCGGGGACGCCGCGGAGAACGAGCGGGCGTTCGGGGCCTTCTTCAGCGCGGCCGATTTCCGCGCCCACGAGGCCATGAACGCCGAGCTCGCGGCGCTGCGCGACGACGTGGCCCCCACGTGGCTGACCGAGCCTCTGTCCATCGAGGAGACCGCCGAGCGCTACGTGCGGCCGGCGCTCCGCCAGGCCTTCGTGGCGCTGTGCCGGGGCTCGGTGGGCGAGTACCTCGACCGCTTCGGCTTCGAGAGCGACCTCGTGAAGGCGATGTACGCGACGACCGACGGCTTCTCGGGGCTCGACGGCGGGTGGGACTCGCCGGGCACGGGGATGAACTTCTTGCTCCACAACATGTGTCGGCTGCCCGGGGCGGACGGCACCTGGATGATCCTCGACGGCGGCATGGGCACCCTCACGAGCACGCTCGCCGCCGCCGCCGCCGCGCTCGGCGCGCAGATCGAGACCGGCCGCGCCGTGGTCGAGATTGAGCACGAGGGGGGCGTCGCGCGGGGCGTGGTGCTCGCCGACGGCGCGCGCGTCCGCGCGGGGGTCGTGGTGTGCAACGCCGATCCTTTCCGCATGCGCGACCTGCTTGGCCGCGCCCACCTGCCGAGCGACTACAACGCCCGCCTCGACGGCTACCGGCGCGACGGCACCACCCTGAAGCTGAACCTGGCGCTCTCGGGGCTGCCTCGGTTCACTTGCTTGCCCGAGGACCGCGGGCAATACGGGCCGACCATCCACCTGCTGCCCGAGGGCCCCGACGTGCTCGGCGCCGTCGCGACCGCCTACGCGGAGGCGCGCGCGGGCAAGCTGCCGCGCTTCCCGACCATCGAGTGGTACATGCACACCGCCCTCGACCCCTCGCTCCGCGACGCGCGCGGCCACCACAACTCCGCCCTCTTCGTGCAGTGGGTGCCGCACACGCTCGCCGAGTCGACCTGGGAGGCGGAGGAGGCCGGCTACGTCGCGCACCTCTTGTCGCTCTGCGACCGCTTCGCGCCAGGCACGAGCGACCTCGTGGTCGACACCTTCGCCCTCACGCCGCCGAAGATCGAGGCGCACTTCGGGATGACCCGCGGCCACATCCACCACGTCGACAACGCGTTCGGCTTCGCCGATCGCCTGCCCTACCGCACGCCCATCGCGGGCGTGTATTCGTGCAGCGCCGGCACCCACCCGGGCGGCGGCGTGATCGGAGCGGCCGGACACAACGCCGCGACCGCCGTGCTGGCCGATCTCCGCGGGGCAGGCTGAGCCGCGCTGCTGGAATTTTCCGCTGAAGGCGCGCGCCCTTCGCGGCGGTGGAGGCGGGCTGGATCAACGAATCCCCTGGTCGAGAAAACGTTGCGATCCACCGCGCAGCGAGCTTCGCGCCGCAGCTCGCGCGCGCGCTGCGCGCACAAAACGGCAACGCACGCCGGCCCGCGGGCACGACGTGCGTCGAGGCGAGGCGACGCCGACTCAGAAGCCCGCGCGTCGCACGCCGCTGTACGCCGACGTGAAGCTGCGGGTGTTGTACACGCACCCGTACGCGCAGCCGCGGCACTCGAAGACCGTGGGCGAGCCCCAGCCGTCGCCGCGCTCGTAGAGCACGATGTGGCCCGCGCCGTTCGAGTTGTACGCCATCGCGTCGCCGCCGCGGAGCGCGCCGCGAGAGACGCTCGACCAGCGGCTCGAGCCGCGGACGAAGTCGTACGTGCTGTACGGGTGCGAGTTGTCGGCGAGGTCGGGATCCCCGTACTGCCACGCCTTGGCGACCATGCCCGAGCAGTCGGCGCCGTAGCGGCCGGAGTGCGAGCAGGAGGGGCAGCTCCCCGAGCACGAGCCCCGCGTGGAGGAGGTCGGGCCGCTGCCCAGCCAGGCGCCGCCGCCCCACCAGTACGAGAAGCCCACGGCGGAGCGCGCGCGCGCCACGGCGTTCGCCGGGGACGCGCCGCCGGTCACGCTGCCCCCGGACGTGCCCCCAGAGCCGCCGGACGGCGCGCCCGCGGACGGCGCCATCGGCGCGTAGTAGTTCGAGTGCGACCAGCCGGCCGTGCCGCGGTATTCGACCCGCAGGAAGCCGTTGTTGAGCGTGGTCGAGAGCAGCTTGACGACCGTTCCGCTCGGCACGACGGCGAGGATGGAGTTGCTCGTGGAGGCCCCCGCGCGGAGGTTCACGTTCGCGGTGGAGCGCACCTCGGTGGTGCCGGCGCCCGGCGCGAACCCCTCGACGCCCGCGCCAGCCGGATCGGTGAAGGCGGCGCCCGACGGATCGGTCGGGGCCACGCCGTCATCCGCCGCGACCATCGGCGCGTCGTCGCCGGCCTCGCCGCCGGCCGTCGCCTCGTCACCGCCTGCGGTCGCGCCGCCCGCGCCACCGCGGAGGGCGTCGGAGGGCTCGACCGCGCAGCCGAGCGGGCCGAGGGCGAGGGGGAGAGCGAGGGCGACGAGCGCGAGAATTGCTGTGGAGCGCATGCCCGCCCTACAGCAATTGCCGGGCCAGGTGCGAGGCGCGGGATGGCTGGATTTTTCAACCAATTCAACGAATTAGCGCTCATTTGCACACATCGTAGGGCGCGCTCTGACAGTGACCTTCCCCGCGTCTCGATGTAGGTCTCGTGTCCACGACCCCGCTTGGATCCCCCCACCCCATGAAGAATCGCCCACTCTGGATCGTCGCCGCGGTGCTCGCGCTCGTGGGGGTCGCGGCGGTGCTCGCGCGCCGCGGCGGAGCCCCCGCCGACCCGCGCACGCCCGACCTCGCGACGACCTCCGCCGCCCTTCCCGATCTCCCCTCCCCGCCGCCGGTCGCCTCCGCCCTGCCGGCCCCGTCCGCCGACCCCGGCCCCACCGTTGAGGCGTCACCCCCCGCCGCGGCCCCGCTCGTGAAGGCGCGCTGGGGGAGCCGGGACGGCGAGCTCGGGCACCTCCGGGCGGCGGAGGGCAACGCGGAGGGACCGATGAGCTTCGCGCTGGCCGGATCGGACGTGGTCGTCCTCGACCAGGTGAACGGCCGGGTGGTGCGCTACGACGCGAAGGGACGCCAGGTGAGCTCGGTCTCGGCGACGCCCACGACGCAAGACGTGGCCATCGCTCCCGACGGAACGACGGTGCTGCTCGATCGGCTCGTCGACAAGAAGATCACGCTGGTGAGCCCGAGCGGGCGCCGCGTCGGCGAGCTCGCGCTGCCCGAGGGCGCGACGGGCGAGACCGGCCTGCTCACGGGCCTCTTCGTCGACGGCGAGGACGTGTACGTGGAGAAGGAGCACGGCGCGCTCGTCCGCATCGGCACGACCGACGGCAAGCCGAGCGCGGAGCCCAAATCGCTCCAGGGCCGCCCCAGCAAGGACGGCGCTCTCCTGCTGTCGGCCGCGCTGACCGACGCCGCGGCCGGGCTCACCGCGGTCAACGCGTTCGACCGCAAGGCGGGCGCGCTCCGCTTCGCGCGCCAGGTGAGCTTCGCGCGCCCCGCGCACAGCGTCGCGCTGCTCGACACCGACGCCAAGGGGATCATCTACCTCGGCGTCTGGGCGGGGCCGGGCTCGCAGGTCCATGTAGCCTGCATGGATCCGACCGACGGCCACGTGCTCGGCCGGGTGATCGTGCCGCTCAGCGAGACGCCGGAGGAGGCGTTTCGCGACTTCGCGGTGCGGCCGGACGGGACCATCGTCTCCTCGTACCGGACCGACGACGGCGTCGAGCTGCGGACCGCTCGCTGCCCCTGACGAGCGGGCGCCCTCAGGGCGAAGGCGGAGCGCCGTACGCGCCCGAGGGGGCCACGGGCACCGCCGAGGGCGCGGCGTCCGCGGCCACCGTCGCCGCGTCCGCGTCGTGCTCGCGCCGGGGCGCTGGCGAGCCGTACACCGGGCCTACCGCGTGCGGGGGCGGGCTGCACCCCGCCGCGGACGCGGCCGCGACCGCCGCGACCGTGAGCGCGCCGAGGAAGAGCTGCGCGCGGGTGCCGACCGCCACGCCCACGCTGGCGCGCTCGATGGGCGCGCGGTCGACGGGCGCGGCGCAGAAGGGGCACGCCGCGTCGGAGGCGCGCACGTGGCGCGAGCAGGCAGGGCACGGGACCAGCGACATGACCTCGAGGGTGCACGAGAACGCTCGCGCGATCAACAACAAGAGGCGGCGCTCGCTCAGCCCTCCTCGGGCACGAGGGTGAGCAGGTACTCGCCC
>DAORJJ010000499.1:0-5231 GCA_035439005.1 Polyangiaceae bacterium
GACCCCGCCTCGCCGACGACGAGCACGCGCGGGGTGAGCCCGCTGGCGACCAAGCCCGCCGCGGCGGCCAGGGTGATCGCGCCGGCGGACTCGTGAGCGCCGGTCGCGCCCTCGGTCGCGACGCAGGGGCACGCCGCCCACGGGGTGCCGGCGACGAGCGAAGCCCCGAGCGCCTCGGTCCTCGCGAGCACGACGGAGCCGGCCGTGGGAGCCTCGACGTCGGTCGCCGCGAAGGCCCGAGGGCCCGTACGGAACGCGACGGCGCTCAATACGCGCGCCAGCACGGGCTGCCCGTGGTCGGCGGCGGCACGCGCGGTGGTGAGGGCGCACGCGCCGGCGCCCTCGGCGCGCTGGGGGCGCTCGTTCGGATCGCGAAACACCCGGGACAGGACGTTCTCGACGATGTCGCTCGCCTCCTCGACGCCGCCGACGCACACGGTCTGGACCTCGCCCGACGCCACCATCTCGAAGCCCTGGAGGAAGCTCGCCTCGCCGCTCGCCGCGAAGTCGCAGAGCGAGAACGCGGGCCCCGTGAGGCCGAGGTACACGCTCGCGTGCCCCACGGGCGAGCTGGGCACGAGGTTGGGGAACTCGGCGGGGCTCGCGAGCCGGGGCCCCCTTTCGAACACGCGCCGCATGAAGCCCGCGGACGCGTCGAGGTTGCCCCATGCGTTGCCGACGAGCAGGCCGACGTGCTCGGCGTGCGCCGCCGCGCCGCGCGGCGTGCCCGCGAGGGCGCGCTCGGCGACGACCGTGACGAGCCGCGAGAGGCGATCGAGGCGGCGCGCGCGCGCCGCGTCGAACCACGCCGGGTCGAGGCTCACCGCCCGCGCGCCGTCGATGGGTGCCGCCAGGAGCTCGTGCGTCGCGCTCCCCACGCGGAGGCCCCGCGGCGTGAGCGCGGCGGCGCCGACGACCACGACCTCGTGGCGCGGGCGCGGCGGCGGAGACGCGCGCCCCTCGGCCGCGAAGACGAGGACCGAGTCCATGCCGCCGAAGCCGAACGAGCTCGAGGCCGCGACGGAGACCTCCGCGTCCTCGGTGGTCAGGACGTGCCGCAGCGGGCACGCCGGATCGATCTCCTCGAGCCCCACCGTGGGCGGCAGCTTGCCATCCCGCAGGACGAGGGTCGTGAGCACGGCCTCGATGGCGCCCGCGGCGGCGAGCGTGTGCCCGAGCTGGGCCTTCGAGCTCGACACGGGGACGTCGCCGAGGTGCTCGCCCAGGGCGGCCACGAGCCCGGCGGACTCCATCGCGTCGTTCAGCGGGGTCGCGGTGCCGTGGGCGTTCACGTAGCCGAGGCTCGCGGGGCCGAGGCCCGCGCGGCGCAGCGACTCGGTGAGGAGGCGCGCCGGCGTGCTGCCCGTGGGCTCGGGGTTCGTGATGTGGTGCGCCTCGGAGCCGATCGCCCAGCCGGCGAGAATACATCTGACCTGTACCCCCCGGCGGCGCGCCGTGCGCGCGCGCTCGAGGACCAGGAAGCCCGCGCCCTCCCCGAGGTTCAGCCCCCGGCGCCGCGCGTCGAAGGGGCGGCAGGGCTCCGGATCGCACGCGGCGAGCGCGCCGAAGCCGGCCTGCGTCAGGCGGCAGAGGCCGTCGGCGCCGCCGGCGAGGACGACGTCCACGAGGTCGAGCAGCAGCCAGTCGGCGGCCACGGCCAGCGCGTTGGCGCCGCTCGAGCAGGCGCTCGACAGCGTGCGCGTGCGGGCGAAGGGGCCGACCTCGCGATCGATCCACGCGGTGGTGGAGCTGATGGGGTTCGACAGGAGGCGGCGCCACGCGTCGTCCTTCGTGGTCTCGCGCTCCTTCGGGTCGGCGAGCAGCGCGAGGAGCGACTCGGTCTCGAACATCCCGCCGGTCGTGGCGCCGACGACGAGCCCGACCCGCAGCCCGGCCGCGCGCGCTCCCGCGAGGTCGGCCGAGCGCGCCGCCTCGCCAGCCGCGACGAGGCCCATCTCCGCCGTGCGCGACCAGGAGTCGTCGGGGCGCGTCCGGAGGCCGGTCACCTCGGCGCCGAGGGTCGACCGGTACCCCTTCGCGTCGAAGAGGGTGAGCTCCCCAATCCCGCGCAGGCCCGCGAGGATTCCCTGCCAGGTGGTCTCCGCGGTGCCGCCGAGCGCCGACACGACGCCCACGCCCGACACCGCGATCCGCGGATCGTCGTGCGTCACGCCGCGCCCGCCGCGCTCGTCGGTCGGAGTCACGAGGCGGGGGAAGGGCGACCCTTCGCGATGTGCTCCGCGATGCCCGTCACGGAGCGGAAGATGGTGCGGGCCTCGGGTCCCTCGGGGATGGGGACGCCGAAGGTCTCCTCGAGGCTCATCGCGAGCTGGAGGGCGTCGAGCGAGTCGAGACCGAGGCCCTCCCCGAACAGCGGCGCGTCGTCCTCGATGGAGTCGGGGGCTCGCCCCTCCAGGTTGAGCTCGCGGACGATGAGCTCCTTCACTTCCAGCTTCAAGGGTGCGAGATCCATGGCGCCCGGCACCCTAGTGCCTCGACTTCGCGACTTCAATCCGAAGTGCCACCCGCTCCGCTGGCGCTGGCCACGGCCTGGGTCTTCGGGCTACAACGGCTCGACGGGAGCGTACGCCGGGTCCTCCGACCTGACGCGAGCTCCGCAGCTGCGCCGATCGAGGCGGGGAGACACGACACCATGGGAGCGCTGGTCAACTACTCCACGGACAAGGGCGTCGCGCTGATGACGCTGAACGATCCGCCCGTGAACTCGTACAGCTACGAGATGCTGAAGGAGCTCGACGCGTGCATCCTCGAGGCGCGCTTCGACAACGACGTGCACGTCATCGTGCTCACGGGGCACGGCGACAAGGCCTTCTCGGCCGGCGCCAACGTGAACATGCTCCAAGAGGCGGACGCGACGTTCAAATACTACTTCTGCCTGCACGCGAACGAGACCCTCTCGCGCCTCGAGCAGACACCGAAGCTCTGCATCGCGGCGATCAACGGCCACGCGATCGGCGGCGGGCTCGAGGTCGCGCTCGCGTGCGATCTCCGCATCGCGCGCGCCGGCGACCTGCAGATCGGCCTCCCGGAGGCCCTGCTCGGCGTGCTCCCCGGCACCGGCGGCACGCAGCGGCTCGGTCGTCTGGTCGGTCGCTCGAAGGCGATCGAGTACATGATCGAGGGCACGAAGCTCGGCGTCGACGACGCGCTGCTCGCGGGCATCGTCAACAAGGTGTTCGAGGCGGAGTCGAACGAGGCGTTCATCAAGCAGGTCGTCGCCTACGGCCGCCGCTTCTGTCCCCCCACGGGCGCGCCGCTCGCGGTCGGGCGCATCAAGCGCGCGGTGCAGTCGGGCCTCGAGGGGGGCCTCGAGCAAGGCCTCGCGCTCGAGCGGGAGCTGCAGGCCGAGCTGTTCCGCTCGAACGACGCCAAAGAGGGCTTCGCGGCCTTCACCGAGAAGCGCAAGGCGACCTTCCGCGGGCGCTGAGCGGCCGCCCTCGCGGCGCCCCGCGCGTCAGCTCCCGCCGTCGCGCTTGCCGTTTCGAGGCGGGGCCTTCGCGTTCACGGCGCCCATGGCCGCGACCGCGCCCTCGCGCACGACGCGCTCCACGGCCCGCCGGGCCTCCTCGATGATCCCCGGCAGCGCGGCGCGCTCGTCGGGGGCGAAGTCGCTCAGCACGTAGTCGGCCACGTCCCCCGCGAACGACGCTGGCGGGCGTCCCACGCCCACGCGCACGCGCACGAACTCGGGGCTGCCCATGCGGCCGATGAGCGACCGGAGGCCGTTGTGGCCCGCGTGCCCGCCGCCGACCTTCACGCGCACCTCCCCGAAGGGGAGATCGAGCTCGTCGTGGACGACGATGACGTCGCCGACCGCGCGCTTGTGGAACACCATCGCGGGCTGCGCGGAGTCGCCCGACAGGTTCATGAAGGTCATGGGCTTGAGCAGCACGGCGTCCTTGCCGTACACGGTGCCCTTGGAGAAAAGGCCCGAGAACTTCTCGCGGAAGTCCTCGAGCCCGTTGTCCTTCGCGATCGCGTCGAGCACGACGAAGCCCACGTTGTGGCGGGTCTTCTCGTACCTCTTTCCCGGGTTGCCCAGGCCGACGACGAGCACGTACGTCGACTACTTCTTCTTCGCGTCCTTCGCGGGGGCGGCGGCCGCCTTCGCGTCCTTCCCCTTCGCGTCCTTGCCGGCGGGCGCGCCGGGGGCCGCGGCGGCCTCTTCGCTGCGGTCCTTCTCGGGCGCGACGACCGAGATGATGGTCTGCTCCGCGGGGAAGCGGACGGAGACGCCCTCGCCGAGGGTGAGGTCCTTCGTGGCGATCGCCTCGTTCAGCTTGAGCTCGGTCACGTCGACCTCGACGTGCAGGGGGATGCGGTCGGGCAGGCAGCGCACCGGGAGGGTGCGGAAGACCTGCCGGAGGATGCCGCCCGCGACGACGCCCGCCGCCTTGCCCTTCACCACGACCGGCACGTCGGTGTCGACCGGCTGGTCGAGCTTCACCTCGACGAAGTCGACGTGGAGGAGGCTGCGCGTGACGGGGTGGTAGGAGTAGTCCTTCACCATCACGAGGAGGTCTTTGCTGTCGATCGCCATCTTGATGACGGTGTTCTTCCCGGCCTCGCCGCGAAGGATGGCCAGGACGTCCTTCGGCGCGACGGCGATCGGCGTGGCGGCGAGGGTCTTGCCGTACGCGACGGCGGGGATGTTCCCGGACGAGCGAATGCGGCGAGCCGCACCCTTTCCGGAAGCGGGGCGGGACGTAGCCTGGACGTTGGGCATGGCGCTCATGACAAATCTTCTCCTCGATGGGTCCCGATAGGAGCCGCGCGGGTCGCGCTCGAACGCTCCGAGAGGGAGGCGTGGGGGCTTAGCAAACAATCCGCGGTGATGCGCGAAAAAATGCGGCGGCGGCCTCGATTCTCGGCCGCCCAGCGAGCGACGGAGCGCGGCGCTCCCCGGGGGGAGACGGGAGCCGCCGCGCTGTCGACGGAGGCGGGCCTGCCGGAGCCGGTACGCTCAGCGGAGGAGGGCCGCGCACTCGCCCTTGGGCCCGCGCTTGCCCTGCTGCATACAGGACTGGTACGCGCGCCGCGCGTCGGCCGGGCGCCCCTTGCTGTCGTACGCCGCGCCGAGGAGCAGCCACGCCTCGGCGTCGGTGGGGTCGGCCGCGACCGACGCCTCGCCCGCCTCGATGGCCGCGGCGAACTTTCCGCGGTCGAGGGCGCGCTGGGCGTCCTTCTTCAGGGCCTTGGCGTCCTTCGCG
>DAORJJ010000500.1:0-5213 GCA_035439005.1 Polyangiaceae bacterium
CCCGGCGAAGAAGCCTCGGTTCATGCCTTACTCCACGCCATCGACCTTCGCTCGCCCCTTCGGGCCTCACTTCGGTTCACGGCTTCTTGATCCAGAGCTCGACGTTGCGATCCTCGAGCTTGCCGGCGCCGGTCGCCGGGCCCCAGCCCGAGTCCATGTCGACCACCGAGCGGCGGCGCCCCTCCTTCGCCACGTCGTCGCCGTCGCTCGCGTAGTCCACGCACGTGGCCCGCAGCATGATCCACCCGTTGTCCTGGTCGAAGATCTCTACAACACGGAACTCATTGGGGAAATCGGCGATGGCGCTGGTCATCACCTCCCAGTAGGCGTGGCCGGTCGCGGGGGTCACCGCCCGGACGCGGTGCTCGTGCGTGTGGCCCACCATGCTGAAGACGACGTTCGTGTAGCCGCCGAGGAACGTGGCCCAGTCGTCGGGGAGCACCGCGTCCGGCGCCTCGGTGCCAAACACGCCGCCGCCCTTCGTGAGGCTCGACTGCGCGTGGTGCGACGAGAGGATGACCCACTTGTTGTCGGCCTTCGCCTTGTCGAGCGCGGGCTTGATGGTCCGGTCGATCTCGGAGCGCGTGAGGAGGCCGTCGGCGCCGCCGGTGTCGGTCGCGGTGTCGATGACCAGAAAGCGGATGGGCGTGCCCTCCACGTCGAAGGTGTAGGTGGCCCGGCCCGAGGCCTTCTGCGCCTCGCCGAGGCCGTGGCCGTCCGCGTGGGAGGCGATCTTGGCCATGAGCGCCTTGCGATCGAGCAGCGCGCGGCGCTCGTCGGCGATGACGTCCTCGCGGTTCACCTCGCCCTTCTTGCCGTCCTCGTAGTGGCGCGTGCCGCCGTTCGAGGTCACGCCCACGGCCTCGGCCTTCTTCGGCGCGCTCACGCCGAGGTTGCCCTGCACGAGCACGTCGTGGTTGCCCGTGACCCACTTCCACGGCATGGCGAGGCCCTCGGCCTTGAAGGGATCTTTGCCGTCGTTGTTCGGCCCGGCGATCACGTCGTCGTCTTTGCCCGAGTCGCACTTCACGCGCTCCGAGCCCGAGAGCACCCCGAGCACCCAGTCGACCTCGTTGGTCTGCGCGCTGTCGGCGTTGTCCCCGCCGAGCAGCACGAACCCGATGGGGTCCTTCTTGTGGAGCGCGTTGATCGTGCGCACCGCCGCGTTGGTCATGCGGCAGAGGTACGGGTCTTGAGGGCGCAGCGCCGCGTCGGGGCCGGGCGGCGGCGAGTCGAAATTGCCCAGGCGGGTAGGCGACTCGTCGTCGGCGATCTGCAGATCGGGCATGTGCACGAACCGCGTGAGGCGCTTCGCGTTCGGGCCGGCGGGCGGCGGCGTCTCGGGCGTGATGGCGCGCGTGGTGTAGGGCTCGCCCTTGCCCTCCACGACCTCGCCGAACCCCTTCGTGACGTAGCTCTCGTAGGCCTCCGGGAGGGACGGGTTCGGTCCGACTTGGCCCCCCGGCCGGGGCTGCTTGGAGGTGAACGTGCGGTCGATCGTGGTCTTCACCTCGCCGAGCGGCGCGAGCGGGATGACCTGCACCTCGCCGGGCGTCGGGGTCGGGGTCGTCCCGCCCGGCCCCGGATCGGACGAACACGCGGCGACGATGAACCCTACCCCCAGCGCGACAGCTCTTCTCACGTGCACTCTCCCGGCTCGAACCTCGGGCAATTCTACACGGTCACGCCGCGCGGGCGAGCGCCGGCTTCTCGGCGGGGCCTCACGCCCGGCGCGCGCGGCGCTTGCGCGGGGAGGGCGCGCGCTCCGGCGTGGGCGTGGGCGCCGCGGGCGCGAGGCCGCGCACGAGCAGCTCGAGCAGATCGCGCAGCGCCGCCGGCGCCCCGTCGATGGAGGTGAACCCCTGGAGCCACGCCGAGAGCACCGAGAAATAGAGGGCGAACGCCGCCTGCGCCGCCAGCACGGAGCCGACGTCGCGCCGCACCTCGCCCCGCCCCTTGGCGCGCTCGACGAGGCCCGCGAGCACGCCGACGAAGCGCGTGGTCACCTCGAGGCCGTACGCGGAGTGTCTCGCCTCGAGGGACGGCGACATCGACACCGAGAGGAAGGCCTCCGCGACCCGGCGGTGCTCGGCGTAGAAGCCGAGCAGCCGCGAGAACATGCGCATCCACTCGTCGACGAGGGCGCCGTCGCCCGCGCCGCCGGCGAGCTCGTCCACCCGCCGCTCGAGCTCCAGGTACACCACCAACCGCAGCAGATCGGCCTTGTCGGTCGCATGGACGAAGACCGTGCCGGCGGCCACCCCCGCGCGCTCGGCGATGGCCTTCGTGGTCGTCGCCGCGTACCCCACCTCGGAGAAGAGCTCCCACGCGGCGCGGCGCACGCGGTCGGCCGTGGCGTCTTTGCTCTGCTGGCGCACCCCACCACCTTACACAAAACAGTGACTGCAGTCATTGACTACGCTCAGCGAAACCCTACACCTCAGGCGCAAGGAGGTGGGACATGGAGAGCGAGCAGAGCGACACCCTTCGGACCGCGCTGGCGGGCTACTTCGTGGACAACGGCTTCGGGGCGGACGGCGGCTACGACGACCCGTGGGTCGACTTCTCGCTCGGGCCCCTTCCCTTCCCGTTCCCCAACACCGAGGGGCGCAAGCGCGCGGTGCGCTTTCACGATCTGCACCACCTCATCACGGGGTACCCCACCGACACGGTGGGCGAGCTCACGATCTCGGCGTGGGAGATCGGCGCCGGCTGCGGCGACTTCTACGCCGCGTGGGTCATCAACCTCAGCGGCCTCGGCCTCGGCGCGCTCGTCGCGCCCTCGCGCGTGTTCCGCGCGTTCGTGCGCGGGCGCGCGTCGCGCACGTTCTACGGCGAGGCGTACGAGGCGGCGCTCGAGGAGCGCGTGGCCGACGCCCGCGCCGCGCGGGTGCGTGACCGCGCGCCCACCCTCGGCGACCGGGCCCTCTTCGCGGGCGCCGCGGCCGCGGGCTGCGCGATGGCGACGGTGTTCGCCGCCGCCGCGCTCCCGCTCCTGCCGGTGGGGCTCTTCAACCTGTGGCGAAAGCGACGGGCCGCGGCGGCGCGCGCGACCTGACCCCCGTGGCTCGGTGAGCGCGCTCAGGCTGGATCGGGCGGGGCGTCGGCGTCCGCGTCGGCGTCGCCCGCCTTCGGCGGCTTGGGGGGCGGCGGGAACACCATCGCGTAGAGTGCGAGCGCCGCCGCGCACACCACCCCGATGACCGCGTACGTGCCCCACACGCGGAGCGGCTGCGCGGGCCCGGTCTTCGGCAGGTACGCGGCGATGAGGCGGCCCGAGAGCACGCCGCCCACGAGCCCGCCCACGCCGAACGGCGCGAGCGCCAGCCCCATGTAGAGGCCCTCGCGCCCCTTCGGCGCAAACGACGAGACGTACTCGTAGTAGCGCGGCGAGTAGATCATCTCCGCCACGGCGAACACGAAGAAGCTGCCCGCGGCGCCGAAGAGCGTGGGCACGGCGCCCATGAGGGCCATCGAGACCGCGCCGACGAAGACGCCGAAGGCCATCGCGGGCACGGCGGGCAGGCGCTTCGTGACGCGGCCGACGAGCACCTGAAAGAGCGCGATCGCCAGCGGGTTGATGAGCGTGATCTCCTCGCGCGGCGCCTTCTCGCCGAACACCCGCACGATGTACACGGGGAACGTCTGGTAGAACTGCTCGATGAGCAGGTAGTAGCCGCTCACCACCACGAGGAACACGACGAGCCGGCGATCGGTGAGGGCCGCGCCGAGGCTCGGCAGCAGCGCCGCCGCGGGCCTCGGGGCCTCGGGCGCCTCGGGCGCGGTGGACGCGCCGGGCTTCGCCTCCGCCTTGGCCTCCGCGGGCTCGAAGAAGGCGAAGAACGCGACCGAGAGCCCGACGAGGCACGCGATGACCGAGTTCACCATGCTCGCGCGCAGCGACACGAGGGTGCGCACGATCTTGGTCAAGATCTTCCCCACGACGCTGCCGGCGTTCACCGAGGCGTAGAAGATGGAGAAGCCCTGCGTCTCGCGGCCGGCGGGCGCGTAGCGCCGCACCGTGCTGGGGATGACCGGCTTCAGGAAGGCGCCCGCGAACGCCATGCCGAACACCGCGCTCCACGCGCCCACGCGCGACGGGAACGCGAACAGCGACGCGTACGCCAGCACGTAAAAGGCGAACGAGAGGAGCAGCGCGCGCCGGAACCCGAGCTTGTCGGCGAGGGCGCCGGTGCCCACCGGCAGCCACGCCCGCACGAGCGCGAAGAGGCCGAGCAGCGTGCCGTTCTCCTCGTCGGAGAGGCCCACGGTCTGCGTGAGGTACACGCCGAGGTTGATGTACACCCCGTAGAACGCGAGGCGCTCGAGCACCTCGAGGCCGATGGCCACCCAGAACACGCGCGGAAAGGGGACGACGGCCTTCTTCCCCGGGGCGGCAGCGGTGAGCGCGCTCATCGACCTCGGCTCGTAGCACGGGTCGCGCGGGCGGTCGCGGCCGCAGTTTGGGCGCTCGCGGGCCCAGAAACTGGGGTAGACCGCGGGCATGGCACGCGTCGTCCGCAGTGTGGTCCGCCGGTTCAGTGCGCGCTTCGCCGCCGAGGCCGCGGCGTTCGCCCGCGAGGGCGGCCACGCGGTGTACTGGGAGACCGAGGGGAAGGCGCGGCTCGTCGTGCGGGCGCCGACGCGCGGCGACTTCACTGACCTCGGGGCCTGGTCGATCTACGACCTCGGGCTCGAGCGGTGGACCGTCCGCAAGAGCGGGCCGTTCGCCGGGCTCGCCACGGTGCGCGTGCCCGAGGACGCGCTCCACATCGTGCGCCGGCGGGCCGAGCGCGACTCGATCCACCCCGAGCCCACGCGCGAGGTCGACTTCGACTGCCTCGCCTGCGGCGCGTGCTGCCGCGACAACGAGGTCGTGCTCGACGAGGACGACGTCGCCAAGCTCCGCGCGGGCGGCCGCGCCGACCTGCTGAAGAAGCCGTGGTCGAAGCGCAAGGGCGGGCGGATCGTCCTCACGCTGAAGGACAACGGCCGCTGCCACCACCTGCGCCGCGACAACAAGTGCCGCATCTACGAGCTCCGGCCCGCGGCGTGCTCCGTGTTCCCGGTGGCGAGCGAGTGCTGCGTGTCGGCGCGCGAGTACGAGCTGGAGCTCTTCGACGGCCTGGCGCCCGAGGGCGAGTGGCCCTGGCCGGAGTGAGCTCGCGCTAGGTGGGCTGGTGGCGATCGACCCCGGCCCCGCCCTCGACCCC
>DAORJJ010000501.1:0-5195 GCA_035439005.1 Polyangiaceae bacterium
CACGACGACGCCCAGCGACCCGCCGCCCCCGCCCGCGAGCGCCTCGCGCTCGTCGCCGCCGGCCTCGCGCCAGGCTCCGCGCGGTCGCGGCCTGAGCGCCGCCGACGTCGCGGTGGTGCTCGGCGCCCTCACGCTCATCGGGCTCAGCGCGGCCGGGCTCTACTGGCTCGTCGGCCCCGGGCACTAGTCATCGGAGGACCCACCCGCCGCTCCGCGGGCCGCCGTTATCTCCGATCTATTCAGGTTTCGCGGTAAGCGCGCGCCACGGGCACGATCGCGCGCGGATCGTTCGTGACGACGCCGTCGGCGCCGAGCGCGAAGAGCCGCGCCGCCTCGGCGGGGTCGTCGATGGTCCAGTAGTCGACCCGCACGCCGAGCGTGTGGCACTTCGCGATGAAGCCCGGCCCGTCGAGCCGCAGCGGCCCCTGGCGCGTGGGGATCTGCGCGGCGTTGCCGCGGGGCGCGAGCCGCTCGAGCACGGCCAGCGGGAGGGCGCGGAGCAGCACGACCTCCGAGAGGCCGAGGCCCGTGTTCGCGTGGCCCAGGGCGCGCACGGCGCGCACGTTCGACGAGAAGAAGCTCGTGAGCCGCACGCGCTCGCCCGCCGCGTGGTCCTCGACGACGCGCACGACGGCCGCGGCCGCCCGCGGATCGCGGGGCTTCACGTCGATGTTGAAGAACGCGCTCGGGAAGGCGGAGAGGGCCTCGTCGAGCGTGGGCACACGGTACTCGCCGCGCGCGCGCGGGTGCGTCGCGCCAGCGTCCCAGCGCCGCAGCGAGGCGAGCGGGGTCTCGTCGACCCGCGCCGGCTCTCGGCAGCAGCGCTCCCCGGTGTCGTCGTGCGCGATGACCACCACGCCGTCGGCCGTGAGGTGCACGTCGGTCTCGAGCGCGTCGGCGCCCGCCTCGAGCGCGCACGCGAACCCCTCGAGCGTGTTCTCGGGCTGCTCGGCGGGCGCGCCGCGGTGCCCATAGACGACCTTCTTCACCGCGCCTCTCCCATGGTGCTCTAGTAGTCGTTGAACGGGCCGACAATCCACGTATTTTCAGGCGGCGAGGCCCGCGTGTGGGGTGCCCCGCCGGAGGCAGGCGCGCGCCACGATGACCAAGCTGTACGAGCGAGTCTTTCCCCGCTGGGCGCCAGAGCACAGGTTCCGCCCGGTCCGCTCGAGCGCGTCGCTCGACGCCGCGCCGGCGCTGTCGCTGCGCTGGCTCGGCACCGCGAGCTTCGTGCTCGAGAGCGCGACCACGACGGTGCTCATCGATCCGTACCTCACGCGCAAGCCGCTCCTCGCCATGCCGTTCGCGCACGAGCCCGACGACGACGCGATCTTCGGCGCCATCCCGGGCAAGGTCGACGCGGTGCTCTGCGGTCACTCGCACTACGACCACGTGGCCGACGCGCCGCGGATCGCGAAGCGCACGGGCGCCAGGCTCGTCGGGTCGGAGAGCACGTGCGCCTGGGGCGCCGCCGAGGGGCTCCCCGAGTCCCAGCTCGTCCGCGTGGGGCCGCGCGGACGCACCCTCGAGGTGGGCGACATGACCGTCCGCTTCATCCCGAGCCAGCACGGGAAGGTCGCGTTCCACCGCGTGCCTTTCCCGGGCTTCGTCACCGAGGCGCCCACGCTGCCGCAGCCCATCTGGGCGTACAAGATGGGCGGCGCGTTCGGCGTGCACGTGCGCGTGGGCGGGCTCTCGGTCTACCACAACGGCAGCGCCGACCTCATCGACGCGGAGCTGCGGGGCGCGCGCGCCGACGTGCTGCTCGCCTGCCTCGCCGGCCGCCGGGGCACGCCGAGCTACCTCCGCCGCCTCGTCGATCACCTGCGCCCGGGCCTCGTGGTGCCGACCCACCACGACGCGTTCTTCGCGCCGCTCTCGCGGGGCGTGCACCTCTTGCCGCGCATCGACCTCGAGGGCTTCCTCGCCGAGACCGCGGTGTACGCGCCGGGCAGCACCCGCGTGACGCTCGACTACCTCGAGACCCTCTCGGTGCCGCTCGCCGACGCCCGCGCCGCGGCGCTCATCCCCCGCGCGTGACCGCCGCGCCGACGCCGCCTCTGGCGCGAAGCTCCGCCGCTCGCCGCGGTCGACCGCGCCGGGCCATCCCGAGCGCAGATGTTGCGGCGGCGACGCGAGTCCCCACGTAGACTGCGCGCGCCGTGCGCGCCCCCAAGCTCCTCGCCGCGCTCGCCGCGCTCGCCTCGCTCGCCTCGCTCGCGGCGCCGGCGCGGGCGGCGTTCGACCCCGCGCTCAAGTGGAAGACCCTCGAGTCGAAGCACTTTCGCGTCACGTTCTACACGGGGCTCGACGACGTCGCGCGGCGCGTGGCCGACATCGCGGAGGCCGCGCACGCGACGCTCGCGCCCCCGCTCGGCTGGGCGCCGGAGGACAAGACCGAGATCCTCATCAACGACACGACCGACTCCGCGAACGGCTCGGCCACGGCGCTGCCCTACAACGCCGTGCGCCTCAACGTGACCACGCCCGACGATCTGTCGCCGCTCGGCGACGTGGACGACTGGCTGCTCGCGCTCATCACGCACGAGTACACGCACGTCCTGCACCTCGACAACATGACCGGGCTGCCCGCGCTCGTGAACCGCGTGATCGGCAAGACCCTCGCGCCGAACCAGGTGCAGCCCCGGTGGATCCAAGAGGGCACCGCCGTGTACTTCGAGAGCACGCGCACGAGCGGCGGGCGCCTCCGCTCCAGCCTGTGGTCGATGTACATGCGCGCCGACGTGCTCGAGCACAACTTCGCGTCGCTCGACCAGTTCTCGAACTACGTGCGCCGCTGGCCGCAGGGGAACATCTGGTACCTCTACGGCTCGTATTTCATCCAGTGGGTCGCCCAGACCTACGGCGAGGAGACCCTCCGCCGCATGTCGGAGGAGTACGGCCGCCAGCCGATCCCCTGGGGCCTCTCGCGCACGATGCGCCGCGTGACCGGGAAGACGTGGGACGACCTCTACGTCGGCTTTCGCAAGGAGATGGAGCGGCGCGCCCTCGACACGAAGCGCGCCGTGCTCGCCCGCGGTCTGCGCGAGGGGACGCGCGTCACGTTCGCCGGACAGGGCGCCAAGTACCCGCGCTGGATCCCCCGCGGCACGTACGCGGGCTACGAAGACAAGCTCCTTTACTACCGCGAGGACGCCGACACGCGGCCCGGGCTCTACGCGGTGGCCCTCGAGCGCGACGCGACCGGCGCGCCCGTGGTGGGCAAGGAGCCGCCGCGGGCGGAGCTGCTCGTGCGCACGGCGGGGGACGCGGCCTCGAGCTTCGCGCCGGACGGCTCGCTCTACTACAACACGCCGGCGTTCTACTCGAACCTGTTCACGTACAACGAGCTCTACCGCGTGGGGCGCGGCGAGAAGAGCCCGTCGGCGCTCGACGGCGTGCCCGAGCGCCTCACCGACGGCTACCGCGCCATCGACCCCACCGTGTCGCCGGACGGCCTGCGCGTCGCCTTCGTGACGAACCACCACGGCACCCGGTACCTGCAGCTCGCCGACCTCGGCGGGTCCACCGGGCACGCCGTCACGAACGTGCGCGCGCTCGTGCAGAGCGCCCCGTACGAGCAGGCGTTCACGCCCCGCTTCTCGCCGGACGGCGCGAGCGTCGTGTTCAGCCACTGGGCGAAGGGCGGGTACCGGGATCTGTGGCTGGTCGACGTGGCGACCGGCCGCGTGCGCGAGCTCACCCGCGATCGCGCCGTCGACGGCGGCTGCTCGTTCTCGCCGGACGGCAAGCGCGTGTTCTACCACTCCGACCGCACCGGGGTGTCGAACGTGTACGCGCTCGACCTCGCGACCGGCGCGGTGAGCCAGATCACCAACGTGCTCACCGGCGCGTATTACCCCGAGGTCTCGCCGGACGGCCGGTCGCTCGCGTACATCGGGTACACGAAGGACGGCTTCGACCTCTTCGTGATGCGGCTCGATCCCGCGCGCGAGCTCGCGCCGCTCCCCTACGTGGACACCCACCCGTCGCCGCCGCGCGTGCCGGCGGCGGGCGACTACGCGATCACGCCCTACTCGCCCCTGCGCACGCTGCGGCCGCGGCGCTTCGCGCTCTCCACCTCGCCCGGCAATTTCGGGCAGCTCGTGAGCGTGCAGGTGGCGGCCAGCGACATCTCCGGCATGCACGGCGCGTCGGCCACGCTCGTGCAGGAGCTCGAGCGGCCCGAGGTGCAGGGCACCCTCGCGTACGCGTACTACGGGCAGCGGTTCGACACCTCCGTGAGCGCGTCGAGGTCGATCACGCCGCGGCAGTTCCAGCTCGGAGCGGCCAAGCTCGCGGCCATCCAGGAGACGACCGGCTTCCAAACAGGTGTATCTTACACGCGCTCGCGCCTCTACGACGGGCAGACCTTCGCGGCCTCGTACACGCTCCAGAACTTCGGCATCAAGCTGCCCACCACGAGCGAGAAGCTCGACCCTTACGAGACGCCGCAGCGCCTGCGCACGGGCCTCGCGGGGGTGGTCGGCCTCTCGTACACCTACTCGAGCGCCGAGCGCTACCTGCGGAGCGTCGGGCCGGAGCGCGGCGGCGCCGCCCAGATCACCGTGAACCTCTCGAACCCCGCGCTCGGCGGCGAGTTCGAGGGCATGAGCGCCTCGGCCCGGGTGGCGCAGTACTTCCACATGCCGTGGCTCTCGCACCACTCGCTGGCCCTCCACCTCAGCGCGGGCACGAGCGGGGGCTCCTACCCGGGCAAGTCGGCGTTCTTCGTGGGCGGGTTCGTCGACGTGCCGCTGCTCGACACCGTGACCGACTCGCTCGTGCAGAGCGGAATCGTGCTCCGCGGGTACCCGGCGGGGTTCCAGGTCGGGCAGCACTACACGCTCTTCAACTCCGAGTACCGCTTCCCCCTCTGGAACTTCGACCGCGGCTCGTCCACCCTGCCCCTCTTCCTGAACCGCCTGACCGGCGCCGTGTTCTTCGACTACGGGGCGGCGTTCGACACCTTCGAAGACGCGAAATACAAGAGCGGCACGGGCGGCGAGCTCTGGCTCGACACCTTCCTCGGCTACGGGCTGCCGCTCACGTTCCGCCTCGGCTACGCGCGCGGCCTCGCGAGCGAGGGCACCGACAAGGTCTACGTCGTCGCGGCGATTCCCTATTAAGGCGGACCCCCGTTCCGCCGATCCTGAATCGTCAGAAGGCCATGTGCACACGTCGCGGTCATCGAG
>DAORJJ010000502.1:0-5186 GCA_035439005.1 Polyangiaceae bacterium
GGCCCACGCATCGGCGGCCCGGCGCTCGGCGGCCTCGGCATCGCGCCCGGGCTCGGCTTGCCCGGGAGCGCGCCGGGTCGCGGCGGCGGCGGCGGCACGGGCGCGATGGGGCCGTCGGAGTCGGCGGGAGCGAGGGCGTCGGCGCCCAGCGTCGCGAGCTCGTTGTACGTGAGCGCGGGGAGCGGGCACGGATCGCAGGTGGACGCGTCCCACGAATATTCGGTGACGACGGCCTTCGGGTTCTTCTCGAGCGTCCGGTCGAAGAGCGCCGTGTAGAACGAGCCGAAGGACGACTTCGCGTTCTCGGCGACGTCGAGGTTCGTGGGGATGGTGACGTTCGGGTAGTTCGCGACCTCGTAGCGGGTGTTCTTCGCGAGCACGTGGACGATGAGGTCCTGCGGGCCGTTCGCGTTCATCAGCCCAAGGCGCACGGGGAGCGCGAACTTGTCGGAGTCGTAGTGAAACCGGAGCGGCGAGAGGTTCGCCATGCCCCTCTCGAACGTCACCTTGCTGACGTCGACCTTGGCGACGAAGAACTTGCTGCCCTGCTGCACGTACGGGCGGAAATAGGGCTCTGCCCCGGGGGGAATCGAGTACTTCTCGCGCCGCAGCCACGTGTCGAGCCCGCCCGCGTCCTTCGCCGACAGAATGACGATCTCGTATTCGCCCACCGTGAACTGGGCCTCGACGGTGACGCCGAGATCCCCCGCGCGGCCTGCCGCGACCGCGGTCGGCGGCGCGGGCCTCGCCATGCCGCCTGACTTCGCCTCGTAGCGCGCGCGCTCGACCTCGCACGGGTCGCGCTCCCAGTATTCGACGAGCCGCGGCGCCGCGAGCTTGTCGAGCTTGTCGAAGATGGCCTTGGGGAGAGTCTTGACGTTCTCCTTCTGGAGAATGACGGGGACCGGGACGACGAGCGCGAAGTTCGCCGCCGGCCCCTCGTAGTTGTTCTGCATCGAGAGGACGGTCCGCGTGCCCTCCCGCATGAGCGCGACCTGCGTCGCGTTGTTGAAGAGCTTCGCGTCGGCCCCGCCGACGTAGAACCCGCAGAACGCGGCCGCGGCCTTCGGCGAGGCGAGCGTCGCGAGCGCGACGAGCGTGGCGGTGGCGCACGAGACGACAGGCTTCTTCATCGAGTCTCCATTCGGCGGAGCCCAGCTCTCCGCGCCTCGAGTGGACGACGGGACGCGGCCGAGCGCAAGGGCCAGCCTCATCGAGACCGGGAAGCGAGAAGATGGGCCTGCCGACCAAGCGCGACGAGGTCGTCGAGACCGTCGGCGATGCCGACTCGAAGAGTTCTACGAGCTCCACGAGACGCGCTCGTGGGGCGGTTCCTCGACCGGAACATCGATACGTGTGGCTCGCGCGCCTCGCTGCGACGGTGAACGAGAACCGCCGACGCCCTCAGGCGCGCAACAGGTCGTCGACGATGCGCTCGCTCTCGGTCCACAAGCGCTCGGCCAGGGCGTCGTCTTGGGCGTGCGCGGACGGCTCCTTGCGCTTGCAGTCCGCGAAATAGGCGCCCGTGACCTGTGCCACGGAGGGATGCGCGGCGAGGAGCGTCTGGGTGGCTGCGCCCTGCTCGACCGTCTTGAACGATTTCGCGTCGATGCTCGCGAACACGGCCTCGCCGATGTGGCGCGTGAGGTTCGTCTTGATGACCCCTGGGTGCAGCGCGTTCGCCGTCCGTCCCGACGGCAGGCGCTTCGCGAGCGCGCGCGCGAAGAGGATGTTCGCGAGCTTCGACTGCCCGTAGGCCTTCCACGGTTGGTAGCCCTTCGCGAGCGCGAGATCGGCGAACGCGATGCCCCCATCGGGCGTGTTCATGTGCGCGCCGCTCGAGACCACGACGACGCGTCCGTCTTCGGCGAGAGCGGGCAACGCGCGCGTGACGAGCGTGAAGTGCCCGAGGTGGTTCGTGAGAAACTGGAGCTCGTGGCCGTGCTTCACCTCACGCTCGGGCAGCGCCATGATGCCCGCGTTGCACACGATGGCGTCGATCTTCTGGCCCCGGTCGACGAGGTTCCGCCCGGCGGCGGCCGCCGAGCGAGGCTCCGAGAGCTCGCAGGCCAAGGGCGTTCCGTCGATGCCGAGCGCGCGAAGGGCCTCGCGCGCCTTCTCTTCGGTGCGCGCGGTCCCGACGACATGCGCGCCCCGGAGCGCCAGGACACGCGCGGTCTCCATGCCGATCCCCGAGTTGCAGCCAGTGACGACCATGGTCTTGCCGGCCAGCGAGAGGCCCGCCGTCACGTCTTCTGCGGTCGAGGAGAAGCCGAATGGTGTCGCGTTCGTCGTCGTCATGGGGGCTCCTGAGGGGCGTTCGGGTGCTTCTGGGTGGCGGAGGTGAAGTGGGCCGTCGCGCGGGCGAAGTAGTTGTAAAATACAATTGGATGTTCAAGCGGACGCGGTCACCACGGGATCGGCGCCTCGTCGCGGAAGAAGCCGCCGGTCGGGCCGCCTTCCGGCAGGGTCGCGAGCCATAGCGGCGTGCGCGCGCCCTCGGCGGGGGTGCGCGGCGCGCCGGGGCCGCCCATGTCGGTGCGGACCCAGCCAGGGCACGCCGCGTTGACGAGCACGCGCCGCGGGTCGCCCTCGAGCTCGCGCGCGAGGACGCGCGTGTACGCGTTCAGCGCCACCTTCGACACGCGGTAGGCGTTCGATGGCCAGCCCCGCGCGGCGTGGGCGCCCGCGCCGACGTCCGTGATGAAGCGCTCCACGAACGCGGCGAGGCCCGCGCGATCGAGCGTCGGCGCCATGACCTCGGCCCGGAGCGCCGCGCCGAGGCACGCGACCTCGCCCATGCCGCTCGACACCATCACGATCCGCGCCTGGGGCCGGAGGAGCGGGAGGAGGCGGTCGGTGAGGCGCATCGCGCCGAAGAAGTTCACGTCGAGCGTGCGGCGCGCGACCTGGGCGTCGAAGCCGTCGAAGCTCGCGCCAGCGTTGTCGACCAGGATGTCGAGGCCTCCGTAGCCCGTCTCGAGGAGGCGGGCGATCCGCGTGTGGTCCGCCTCTTCGGTGACATCGAGCGGGTGGAAGGCGCTCGCAGGGCCGACCGCGCGCGCGACCTCCTCGCCCAGCGTCGCGTCCCGCCCCGTGGCGACGACCGCGAAGCCGCGCGCGGCGAGGCCGACGGCGATCTCGCGGCCGATCCCGCGGGTCGCTCCGGTGACGAGGGCGACGCGGCGCTCGGTCTGGGGCTTGTCGCTCATGGAGACGCAGTGTTGCGGCATGGCGCCGTGCGAGCAAGGGGCTCGCTAGGTCTTCGACCCATCGTGCTCCTCTATTCGCTCGCCGACGTGGCGTCTTGGCACCGTCGCGCGGCGCAGCGAACTATTGCACTAGACAAATCGCAAGCGCGATTGACCCGACTGCTTAAGTTGTATTCCCGAGCGGAGTTCTTCCCTTATCGCTCTCGTGAAAGTCGGTACCTTGTCCAAGCATGTTCAAACGATGACCCGGGCCGCCGCGTATACCACGGGGGCTCTGTCGATTTCGCTGCTCGCGCTGGGCGCCGCGTGCGGGAGCGCCGGCAGCGACGGAGGCGCCGTGAGCGGCGAAGGCGGCGAGGGTGGCGGCGCGCAAACCCGTGAGGGTGGCGTCACCGAAGGCGGGCCCACGCTGCCCGACGGTGCGCAGCGCCCCGACGTCGTCCTCGGCACCAACCCCTCCAAGCTCGCGGTCGCGCTCGGCTCGGCGGGGAGCTTCGTCGTGCTGGCGAAGGCCGGCATCTCGAGCGGGCCTGCCTCCGCGATCACCGGCGACCTCGGCGTGAGCCCGGCCGCGGCCACGTACATCACGGGGTTCGACCTGACGGCGGACGCGACGAACGTCTTCGCGACCTCGGCGCAGGTGACGGGTCGCATTTTTGCCTCGGACCACGCGTCGCCGACCCCGGCGAGCCTCACGGCCGCCGTGAGCGACATGGAGACCGCGTTCGTCGACGCCGCCGGTCGTGCGCCCGACGTGACGGAGCTGGGTGCAGGCGTCCTCGGCGGTCGGACGCTGACGAAGGGTGTCTACCAGTGGAGCACGGGGCTCCTCATTCCGACCGACGTCACGCTCACGGGCTCGGCGACCGACGTGTGGATCTTCCAGATCGCACAGAACCTCACCGTCGCGAACGGGACGCGCGTCCTCCTCGCGGGCGGTGCGCTCGCCAAGAACGTGTTCTGGCAGGTGTCGGGCGCCGTCGACCTGGGCACCACGTCGCACCTCGACGGCGTCGTGCTGTCGCAGACCGCCATCGCGCTCCACACGGGCGCCTCGATCGAGGGGCGGCTCCTCGCGCAGACGGCGGTCACGCTGGAGGCCGCCTCCGTGGTCCAGCCGGCGCCGTAGCTGCTCGGTGCTCACCGAGAAGAGCTCGCTCGCGTGCCGCGCGCTCAGCCCGCGGTCTGCTTCGTGACCCACGCGAGCACGGCGTTCACGTCGTAGCTCGTGCCCACCGCGACCGTCTTGGCGCCCTGCACTCGGCTCGGGCAGCTCGCCGGCGGCGCGCGGAACATCTGCTTGCCCTTCACGGCCCCGGTGCGCCGGTCGTAGAGGGTGACGCGCCCGTCCACCTCCGTCGCCCGGATGCGGGTCGAGGCCGTACGGCTCGCGTACACGCCGCAGTCCTTCGCTCGGGTGCTCTCCCCGCGCAGCACCGCCACGAAGCCGATGGCGCTCGCGGTCGGCGCCGCGCCGACGAGCGACGCCGAGTGCGACTGCGTCGCCGTCGTGTCGACGAACACCACGACGGTCGCGCGGCCCGAGCCCTCGGGCGAGAGGGCCACCGGGCCCCGCTCGATGCCCAAGAAATACCCGGCCGCCGCGCGCCGCGCGTCGGCCTGGCCGACGTTGAGGGTGCCCTCGACCACCTTCCCCTGCCCCTCGAGCCGCACGGACAGCGGCAGTTCGAACAGCGAGTCCGTGCCCCCGAACAGCCGGGAGGGGCTCACGGGCGCGAGCGCCTTCGCGAGCGACACGGGCGCCGAGGTGTCGCCCGGCCCCACCGTGACGGGCGCGCCTTCGCCGACCGACACGCGCGTGCCGGCGGGCGCGCGAGACACGCGGAGCGAGCCATCGGCCTGGAAGGCGAGCGCGCACGGGAACGCCCCGCGGCACGCCCACCGGCCGGGGCCCGCCGTGAGATCGGGGACGACGCGCCCGCCGGCCGACGGCAGCGTGACCGCGACCCCGCC
>DAORJJ010000503.1:0-5183 GCA_035439005.1 Polyangiaceae bacterium
CGCCCTTTGGGCTCGACGCGCGCCCCGCGAACCCCACGTGCCGGCTGCCCACGCGGCCCGCCTCGGCGCAACGCTCGCTGCGCCTCACCCGCGTGTTCGCGGGCGCAGGGCTCGACCAGCCCACCGCGATGGCTCAGATCCCCGGCGACCGGACGCGGTTCTTCTTCCTCGAGCGCGCCGGCCAGCTCGTCTCGGTGGCGGGCACGGGGGCGACCTCGAAGACCGTGGTCGCCTCCTTCCCCGACACCGATCCGGTCAGCGAGGGCGGCGCGCTCGGGCTCGCGTTCCACCCGCGCTTCGCCCAGAACGGCTTCGTGTACGTCTCGTACACGCGAGGCGGCCCCGTCGGGATCGAGTCGCTCATCGTGCGCCTCAAGTCGACCGATGGCGGAGCGACCTTCGGTCAGCCCACGATCATCCTGGGTCCCTTCGAGCAGCCGGCTGGGAACCACAACGGCGGCGACCTCCACTTCGGCCCCGACGGCTTTTTGTACGCGAGCTTCGGCGACGGAGGCGGGCAATACGACGAGTTCGCGAACGGGCAGCGGAAGGACACCTTCTTCTCGAAGATCTTGCGAATCGATGTCGACACGCCGAGTCCCCCTCATGCGTACTCCATTCCGGAGGGGAACCCGTGGAAGGCCGGGGGCGGCGAGCCGGCGACGTTCGCCTACGGCTTCCGAAACCCCTATCGCTTCAACATCGACTCCGTGACGGGAGACGTGTGGGTCGGCGACGTGGGCGAGGACACCTGGGAAGAGCTCAACAAGGTCGTGGCGGGGGGCAACTATGGGTGGAGTCGCCGCGAGGGGCCAGACTGCTTCCCGCCCGGCACGACCTGCAGCTCCGCGGGCCTCGAGGAGCCCGTCGTCTCCCTGCCCCACACGGACGGGTTCGCCGCGGCCATCATCGGCGGCCCCGCCTACCGCGGCGCCAAAATGCCGGGGCGGGTCGGGCAGGTCATCTTCGCCGATCTGACCGGGAAGGTGTTCTCGCTCCGCACGGACCCGGCGACGGGCGTGGCCTCGTGGACCCAGGAGGTCCCGGGTCTCCCGCTCGAGTTCCTGGTCGGCGTGGTGGAGGACGACGCGAAGGAGCTCTATCTGCTCGGCTACTCGAGTGAGGTCTACGCGGTCGACGAAGAGCCCACGACGCCCGCGCCGACGACCTTCCCCGAGAAGCTCTCCGACACGGGCTGCTTCCAGAAGGCCAACCCGAAGCTGCCGGTCCCGGGGATGATTCCGTATACGCCGAACAGCCCCTTTTGGTCCGACGGTGCGGAGAAGGAGCGCTATTTCGCGATCCCCGACGGCGCGAAGATCACCGTGAACGCGTCCGGCGATTTCGACTTTCCGGTTGGCACCGTGCTGGCGAAGAGCTTTCGTATCGGTGGGCGCCTGGTCGAGACTCGCCTCTTCGCCCGTCACGATGACGGGGAGTGGGGCGGGTACAGCTACGAGTGGAACGACGCGGAGACCGAGGCGACGCTGCTGCCCGCCGGCAAGGTGAAGACCGTCGGGACCACGGCGTGGACCTTCCCGAGCCGCGGAGACTGCTTCCGCTGCCACACCGCGGCGGCGGGCCGCTCGCTCGGGCTCGAGCTCGGGCAGCTCAACGGCGAGGCCCTGTACCCCGCCACGAACCGCATCTCGAACCAGCTCCGCACACTCGACCACGCGGGGCTCTTGGCCGCGAGCCTGCCCGACCCCGCGACCCTCGTGGCATATCCCTCGCCGTTCGCCCCCGCGACGGGGAGCCTCGAGGCGCGCGCCCGCTCGTACCTGCACTCGAACTGCTCGCACTGCCACCGCGCCGGCGGCACCGCGCGGGGCAGCTTCGAGCTCCTCTACGGCCCCACGCTGGCCGGCAGCCGCGTCTGCGGGGCGAGCCCGGTCGCCGGCGATCTCGGGGTGACCGGCGCGAAGGTCCTCGATCCGGGCAAGCCGGCGAGCTCCCTCGTGTCTCTGCGCATGCGCGCGCCCGCCGCGGGCCGCATGCCGCCGCTCGCGACGAAGAAGGTGGACACGCAAGGCGCGCAGCTCGTCGACGACTGGATTCGCTCGCTCGGCGCGTGCCCGCCCTGAGCGGCGACACGTCAGTAGTAATACGGAGTCGCCTTCGCCCACGAAGAAGTGGGGAATCGTCGGTGCAACACCTGAAAGGCGCGCTTCGAGGCCACGGGGGTGCGCGCGTCTTTGCAGCCGTAGCGCGTCGCGCGGACCGCGAGGTGGAGCACCTCGGGGGAGCGCGGATCGCGCGGCAGCGCCTCGGCCACGCGGGCGGCCTCGAACCCAAGCCACGTGGCCGCCGCGCCGAGCTGATCGAGCGCCGCGCGCTCGCGCTTGCCTCGCTCGTGGTCGGGGGTCGACACGAAGCCCGGCGCCGGGAGCGGCGCGGGCGGCGCCACGCCGCACCAGAGGTCCCCGGCGGACGACGACGAGAGGCCCTCGGCGGGGCGCGTCGCCGGGCCCACCTTCCACCCTTCGATGCCGGGCCCGACGCTCGGGAAGGTGAGCACGAGGTGGACGAGCCCGAGGCGCCGCTCGTCGGCGCTCGTGGCGCGCTCGACGCGCGCCACGTAGGGGGCGAGCGCGGAGTTCAGGCGGGACACGACGGGCGCGACGGCGCCCGCGGTGGCGAGGTCGCCGAGGAGGTGCGCGCGCAGCCACGTGGCGGCGGCGAGCGCGGCGCGGACGCCGCTCGGCAGCGCGGTGGAGAGCGCCGCGTCCCTGAAGGCCGTGAGCGGCAGCCCGGCCGAGAGCATGTCGGCGAGCTCCGGAGGGAGCGCGGCGGGCAGCGCGGGGTCGAAGACGATCGGCCCGTTGTCCTCGCTCGCGCCCGCGGGCGTGAGCGGCGCCTCGCGGAGGAAGGCCGCGAGATCCGGGGCGCTCCGCGCGGCGAGGCCGGCGAGGGCGTTGCGCGTGGAGGGCGCCATCGACGGACCGAGCTCGTCGCGCGTGCGGCGCACGAGGTCGAGCGTGGCGGCCTTGCCGAGCCCCCGCGCCGCGGAGAGGCGGACCCCGTGGAACCGGGCGGTCGCGTACGCCGGCGAGCTCGGCGCGACGGCCAGCGCCTCCTGGACGAGCGGCCCCACGCGCGGATCGTTCGCGTTGGTCGCGCTCATGAGCGCCGCGACGAGCCACGCCTCCGACGAGGGGCTCGCGGTGTGCTTCGCGTGTGCCACGTCGAACGCGCGGCGGCCCTGGACGGCCCCGAGGAACGTGGTGAGCTCGTCGGTGACCGGGCCGCTCGCGAGGGCCGCCTCGTCGGCGTCGAGCACGGTCGTGTAGTCGTCGAGCCACGCGCCGGTCTCGGCGCCGAGGCCCCCCGCGGCGAGCTTGGCCGAGAGCTCGGGGACGAGGCGCGCCGGCTCGAGGCGGACGCGCACGAGCTCACGGTACCGCCGCAGGCTCGCGTGGAGGGCGACGCGCGACGGATCGCGGAGCTGCGCATCGACCTCGACGAGCGCGCGCCCGAGCTCGGCTTTGTCGGCGTCGTCGTGGCCGAGGGTGGCGCGGCGCACGCGCACCCGCGCGAGCACGTAGCCTGCGAGCGCGCTCCACGGCGAGGCGCGATCGGCGGCGATCGCGCGGAACCGGCGCTCGGCCTCGTCGAGCTGGTTCGAATAGAAATACGCCGACGCGATCTGGTAGGCGCGGTCGGCGCGGGCGGCCTGCGTGGCCGCCCCGGGGAGCGGCGCCGGGATCGCCTTCTTGTTTGGGTCCGAGCAGTTGGAGAACACGAGGGTCTGCGCTTGGGTCCACGCCACGAGCTCGGGCGATCGCGCGCCGAGGCGCGCCTCGCGGTCGAGCAGCGTGTCGCGGGCGACGCGGAAGGCGTCCGCCAGGCAGCCCTCGATGGTCACGAACGTGCTCGGGGTCGTGTACGTAGGGACGCCGCTCGGCCCGTCGGCGGGGGGCCTCGGCGCGGGCGCCTGGCCGAGCACGCGGGCCCGCTCGCGCTCCCACGCGCCCACCACGTCGGGCGCCGGCGCGGGGACCACGCCCGGCGCCACGGTCTGCGCCGCGGGGGGCGCGAGGCGGCGCTGATCGAGCTCGAGCCCCGAGCGCTGCGCGGACGCGTCGAGCCTCTTGCCCGAGAGCCACGCGTACGCGACCACGAGGTGCGAGCGCGCGTAGGTGGGCTGGAGCACGCCGAGGCGGCCGGCGACGAAGGGCGCGAGCGGCAGATCGGGGTGGCGCTCGGAGACCGCCGCGAGCTCACGCGACGACGAGCACGCGACGGCCGACGGCGAGTCGCCGACGCCGCTCAGCCCCGCGAGGGCGACGAGGGCCAGCGCGAGGCCGCGCGCGGCCCGGCCCACCGTGCGGCGCGGGGGCGCGACGCGCTGGAGAGCGTCAAGGGCGGCACTCGACGAGGGCGAGGACGTGGCGTGGCTCATGGGGCTCCGTGGCTTGGGGTGCGCGACGCGCGCGGGACCCGCGCGAAGGCCTCGGGGGTCCAAGGCGTGGGAGAGAAGGCGTGGACGACGCGCGCGCCGTCGGGCACGGCGATGGGCTCGGCGACCGAGAGCCCGAAGTCGCGGCGGCACGCGTCAACGGAGAAGCCACCGCGGAGCGCGAGCCACGCGCGCACGCGAGCGCCATCGGGCCCCATGGAGAACGCCATGGGCGCGACCCCGTCGACGGGCAGCGCGGGATCTCCGAGCCACGACGGGTCGCTCGCGCACCACGCGGCGAGGGCGGTGATGCCGAGCCACGCGTCGCGCGGGAGGGTGGCGCGGAGGTGCGCGAGCAGGGCGCGGTAGAAGGGCAGCTCGGAGGCGCGCGCGTCGAAGTCGAGCTGGAGCCTGCGCGTCACCGCGGGGTCCAGGCCCGCGCGCACCTCGCGGGCGACGCGGTCGACGGCGGCGAGCGACGGGGCTATCCCTCGCGGCACCTCGAGCCGCACGACCGCGGTGAGCGGCGTGCCCGGCGCGACGTGGAGCGGGTTTCGTCGCGGGCGCACGGCGAGCTGGTCGCCCGAGACGACGACGGTGCGCGCGAGGTACGCGACGCCCACGTCGGCGCGGCCCTCGAGGAAGCGCAGCTCCTCCGGGCGCTCCCACGCCCACAGCCACACGGGCACCTCGCCCGGCGGCGCGGGCTCGCGCGCGCGCGCCCCGAGCAGCGCGGTCGCGGCGAGGGCCAGCGCGGCGAGCCCCGCGCCGGCGGCGCCTGCAG